>JBBIVU010000034.1:0-18492 GCA_037439585.1 Roseateles sp.
CACCGACAACCGGGTGCTCTTCCACCGCGTCGCCAACACGCTGAACTACCTGGACATCAAGACCGTGGTGGTGAGCTGCGGCACCTGCTACGACCAGCTGCAGGGCTACAAGTTCGAGGACATCTTCCCCGGCTGCCGCATCATCGACATCCACGAGTACCTGCTGGAGAAGGGCATCACGCTCGGCTCCAAGACCAGCTACCTGTACCACGACCCCTGCCACTCGCCCATGAAGCTGCAGGAGCCGATGAAGACGGTGAAGGCGCTGGTGGGCGACAACGTCGTGAAGAACGAGCGCTGCTGCGGCGAGAGCGGCACGCTGGGTGTCACCCGGCCGGACATCTCCACGCAGATCCGCTTCCGCAAGGAAGAAGAGCTGCGCAAGACCGAAGCGCAGTTGCGCCGATCGGGCCAGGTCGGCACGAACGACAACCTGAAAATCCTCACCTCCTGCCCCAGCTGCCTGCAGGGCCTGAGCCGCTACGGCAACGACCTGCAGAACGGCCTGCTCGAAGCGGACTACATCGTCGTGGAGATGGCCCGCCAGATCCTGGGCGAGAACTGGATGCCCGACTACGTGGCCAAGGCCAACGCGGGCGGCATCGAGCGGGTGCTGGTGTGAGCCCTCAGCCGGGCTGCCCGCTGTGTGCGAGCGACGGCGGCCTCGTCGTCGCGCGCACCGCGCAGTTCCGTGTCGTGCGCGTGGTGGAGGGCGAGGAGGCCCAGCGCTTTCCCGCCTTCTACCGGCTCATCTGGAACGCGCATGCTGCCGAGTTCAGCGACCTGAACGCGGCCGACCGGCACGCCTGCATGGACGCCGTCACCGAGATCGAGCGGGTGCTGCGGGCTTTGCTGCAGCCGACCAAGGTCAACCTCGCCACGCTGGGCAACGTCGTGCCGCACCTGCACTGGCACGTCATCGCCCGCTTCGACTGGGACAGCCACTTCCCGGCGCCCGTCTGGGCCGCCCCGCAGCGCGACCTGCCGGCCGACGCCGCAGCGCGCCTGCGCCTGCCACTGACGCAGGTGGACCAAGCCCTCGCTCAGTCCTTCAGCGGCGCCGGCCGGTAGCCTGGCGCCGGCAGGGGCGGGTCACCAGACCGTGATCGGGTCCGTCGCCACCATCGCGCTGCCCGCCTTGCAGCTGAAGGCCTGGGCGAAGTAGGCCGAGTTGCTCATGGGCGTGAGCACGCGGTACTTGGCGGGCGAGTGGGAGTCGGTGCGCAGCTGGTTGATCAGGAACTCCGTGCGCACCTTGTTGCGCCACACCAGCGCGTTGCTCAGGAAGAAGCGCTGCGCCGGGGTGTAGCCCTCCGCCTTCTTGTCGGCGCCGCCCGAGCGCTTGAGCGCGCGTTGCAGGCCTTCGTAGGCGATGGGCAGGCCCGACATGTCGGAGATGTTCTCGCCCAGCGTGAGCCGCCCGTTGATGGTGTAGCCGGGCAGCGGCGAGATGGCGCCGTAGCGCGCGGCCACCTTGTCGGCGCGGGCCTGGTAGCCCGCAGCGTCGGCGGGCGTCCACCAGTCGGTGAGTGAGCCGCCGGCGTCGAAGTTGCGGCCGCTGTCGTCGAAGTGGTGGGTGATCTCGTGGCCGATCACCATGCCGATGCCGCCGTAGTTGGTGGCGTCGTCGGCCCTGGCATCGAAGAACGGCGGCTGCAGGATGCCGGCCGGGAAGATGATCTGGTTCAGCCCGCCCGCAAACGCGTTGACGATGTGCGGGCTGGTGCGCCAGCGGCCGCGCTCCACGGGCGCGTCCAGGTCCTTCATCTGGCGATCGCTGTGCCACAGCGCCACCTTGAGCCAGTTGCCGGCGTAGTCGTTGCTGCTGAGCTGCAGGCCCTCGTACTGCGGCCATGTGTCTGGCGCGCCGATCATGGGCTGCATCTTCACCAGCTTCTCCAACGCCTTGGCCTTGGTGGGCGACGTCATCCACTCCAGCTTCTCGATGCGCTCCTTCATGGCGGCCCGCACGTCTTCCACCAATTGCAGCGAACGCTTCTGCGCTTCGGGCGAGAAGGCACGCGCCACGAAGAGCTCGCCCAGGGCCATGGCCACCGGTTCGCCGCCGGTGCGGCCGCCGATCTGGATGATCACGTCCTCG
Source organism: Roseateles sp. (assembly GCA_037439585.1). GTDB lineage: Bacteria > Pseudomonadota > Gammaproteobacteria > Burkholderiales > Burkholderiaceae_C > Pelomonas. The sequence continues at coordinate 2,102 of JBBIVU010000034.1, forward strand.
CTGCGCGGGGCCGGAGCCTGCAGGCCGGTGATGGCCTTGCCGCGGTACTCAAAGGCCGCGTTGGCAAACGCCTTGGACAGGCGCGGGGCGGCGGCGTCCAGCACGCGCACGGCCAGGTAGCTGCGCCACACGTCCAGCGGCGTGTCGGCGGCCAGCTTGGCCACGCGGGCCGCGAACTCGGGCTGGGCCACGATCAGGCGCTGCGGCAGCTTGGCGCCGGCCGTCAGCACGGCCAGGTAGCTGCTCCAGTCCAGCCCCGGCGCCGCCGTGGCCAGCTCGGCCGGGCTCATGGGGTTGTACTGGGCGTTGGGGTCGCGCAGCTTGGCCCGTTCGCGCGTGGCTTCGGCCAGCTGGGTCTCGAAAGCCACCAGCGCATCGATCTCGGCATCGCCCGCCGGCCGGCCGGCGGCGGCCAGCACGGTCTTGGCAAATGTGCGGTAGGCGGTGGTGAGGCTGCGGGTGCGCTCGTCGTTGCGGAAGTAGTCGTCCCGGTCCGGCAGGCCCAGGCCCGACTGGCCCAGCCCCAGCACGTTGCGCCGGGTGTCCTTGCGGTCGGGTTGCACGCCGTGGCCCAGCGGCGCGGCCACGCCGCTGCGCGCCAGCAGGGCGATGAGCGCGGGCAGGTCTTCGCGGCGCTGCAGCGCGCTGATGCGGCCCAGCAGCGGGGTGAGGGACGTCAGCCCCCGAGCCTCGATGGCCGCTTCGTCCATGCCGGCGGCAAAGTAGGCGGCGATCAGCTTCAGCCCGGGCGTGGTTTGCAGCGCAGGCTGCTCGGCCAGCTCCTTCAGCGCCTTGTTGAGCAGTTCGTCGTTCGCCTGGCGCAGTTGTTCGAAGCTGCCGATGCGCGCGCGGCTGGCGGGCAGTTCGGTGGCGGCTTCCCAATTGGCGTTGACGAAGGCGTAGAAGTCGTCGCAGGGCTGCACGTCCTTGGACAGGCCGTTCAGGTCGAGGGCCTGGGTGGTGGCAGCAAGGCCGAGCAGGGCGACGGCCGCCGTCATCCGGCGGAGTTGGAAACGAGGCATGGGCGGGCGAGTAAAAACAATAAGGAGGGCGATTAGAGCGCCCGCCTCCAGTGCGGGTCAGAAGACACAGGGCATGATTGCGGGTTTTCACCCAGCTCTTCGGTCCCGGTCATGTTCGCTGTGTTGCGCCTGCTTCTTGCGTGGTCTGCGCTGTCGCTGTCCTCCGTCGTGGTCGCCCAGCCCGTGCAGGGGCAGGGCGCCACCTTCCCGTCCAAGGTCTACGACACCTGGGCCCGTGCCTTCCAGAAGGCGGGTGGCGCGGCTGTGGCCTACAGGGGCACGGGCTCCGGCGATGGCGTCAAGCAGATCACGGCCCGTGCCGTGGACTTCGGTGGTACCGATGCGCCCCTGCCGGCTGCCGAACTGGCGAGGCAGAAACTGGTCCAGATCCCGATGCTGGTGGGCGGTGTCGTGCCGGTGGTGCACCTGCCCGGCCTGGGTGCGCCGCTGCAACTGGACGGCGACCTGTTGGCCGACATCTTCCTCGGGCAGGTCAAGGCATGGAACGATCCCCGCATCGTTGCCCTCAACCCGGGTGCGGTGCTGCCGGCACTGCCCATCAAGCGGGTCGTTCGGGCGGAGAAGTCAGGCACCAGCGACGGCTTCAGCCGCTATCTGGCGGGGGCGTCCAGCCGCTTCAAGGCCGAGGTGGGTGCCAGCCAGGCTCCCGCCTGGCCTGGTGAGCCGCTGAGGGCGGAAGGCAACGATGGCATGGTGCAAATCTTGCGCACCACAGCAGGTGCCATCGCCTACGTGTCCTACGACCGCGTGCTGCGCGACAAGCTGGCCGCCGTGAAACTGCGCAATGCTGCAGGCCGTTTCGTGCTGCCGTCGGAGGCGGGTTTCAAGGCCGCCATCCTGGAAAGCGACATGCACCGCCAGGGTGACGATCTGGCCACCCTGCTGGACCGCCCGGGCAACGACGCCTGGCCCATCACGCTCACCAGCTTCGTGCTCGTCGATGCCGAGCCTGCCACCGCCACCAAGGCCCTGGGCGCGCTGAAGTTCCTCTACTGGAGCTTCATGCATGGCGACGACCTCACCCACGGCACCGGCTTCGCACCCCTCCCGATCAGCGTGCAATCGCGGCTGGCAGCGCGCTTCACGCAGGTGCGCCCCAAGGACGGTCAACTGCCCGCCTACCAGACCTTCTGAGACACTGCAGGCATGGCCACGCCCACCGAACTCACCGTCCACCAGCAGTCGCGCGTGCTGGAAATCGCCTTCGACGATGGCGCGCGTTTCCGCATCCCCTTCGAGCTGATGCGCGTCTACAGCCCCTCCGCCGAGGTCATGGGCCACGGCCCTGGCCAGGAAACCCTGCAGACCGGCAAGCGCGACGTGCTCATCACCGCGCTGGAGCCCGTCGGCCACTACGCCGTGCGGCCCGAGTTCTCCGACGGTCACGCCAGTGGCCTGTTCGCCTGGGACTACCTCTACAAACTCGGCAGCCAGCAAGACGCCCTCTGGGCCGACTACGAAGCCCGGCTCGCCGCCGCCGGCAAGGGCCGCGACGATCCCATGCCGGTCAAGTCCGGCGGCAGCTGCCACTCGCACTGATTCGCTCTCATGACACAGACCCATTTCGGCTTCCAGCAGGTCGACGAGGCCGACAAGGCCCGCAAAGTGCGCGGTGTCTTCGACTCCGTCGCTGCCAAGTACGACCTGATGAACGACCTGATGTCGGCCGGCATGCACCGGGCCTGGAAGGCTTATACCGTGCAGGTGGCCAACCTCAAGCCGGGCGAGCGCGCGCTGGACATCGCCGGTGGCACGGGTGACCTCTCCCGCGCCTTCGCCCGCAAGGTGGGCGAGACGGGCATGGTCGTGCACACCGACATCAACGAAGCCATGCTGCGCCAGGGCCGTGACCGCCTGCTCAATGAAGGCCTCATCCTGCCCACCAGCCTGGCCGATGCCGAGAAGCTGCCCTTCAAGAGCGAAAGCTTCGACCTCGTCAGCGTGGCCTTCGGCCTGCGCAACATGACGCACAAGGACGTGGCCCTGGCCGAGATGTGCCGCGTGCTCAAGCCCGGCGGCCGCCTGCTGGTGCTGGAGTTTTCCCGCGTGGCCGAGCCGTTGCGCAAGCCCTACGACTGGTACTCCTTCAACATCCTGCCCAAGCTGGGCTCGCTGTTCGCGGGAGACGCCGAGAGCTACCGCTACCTGGCCGAATCCATCCGCATGCACCCCGACCAGGCCACGCTCAAGGCCATGATGAAGGCGGCCGGCTTCGGCCATGTGGACGTGCACAACCTCAGCGCGGGCATCGTGGCGCTGCACGCCGGCATCAAGTGCTGACGCGCGGCCGCCAGCCCTCCTGAGGGCTGCCCGCTTCAGGCCTGCGTGCCCGGCCCTGCCTGCCAGCATGGGTGCCGGCCGCCCCCTTCGTCACGAGCCGCAGCCCGACGCGGCGACGTTCACCCTCTGTCCGATGCACACGCCCCCACGTTCGCGGGGAGCGGGGGCACTTTCGGCCCGGTATCGCTCCAGCTGCAGCCCGCCGGCGGAGCTCTTGATGGGCGCGCGGGCGGTCCGGAAGCGACATGTGCCGCCGCTACACTCGTTTGCGCTCATAGGCGCGGGGCACCCCCCATCACCAGGACCTTGAAAACAGATGGCTAAGCGACTCATCCACCACCGTGTTTCCCTGCTGCTGTCCGCTGTGGCGACTGCCGTCCTGCTGACGGCCTGCGGTGGCGACAAGGGCGACAAGGCTTCCCAGACGGCTGCCAAGGTCAACAAGGAAGAGATCACCGTTCACCAGATCAACTTCGTGCTGCAGCGCCAGCCGGGCCTCAAGCCCGATCAAGCCGAGGCCGCCGGCCGCCAGGTGCTCGAGCGCCTGATCGAGCAGGAACTGGCTGTGCAGAAGGCGCAGGAGCAGAAGCTCGACCGTGACCCGCGCGTGGTGCAGCAGATCGAAGCTGCCAAGCGCGAAATCATCGCCCGCGCCTACATCGAGCGCGTCGGCGAGTCCGTCGCCAAGCCCACGGCCGACGATGTCAGCAAGTACTACAACGACAAGCCGGCCCTCTTCAAAGATCGCCGCATCTACAGCCTGCAGGAGCTGCAGATCGAGGCCAAGCCCGAGCAGGTCGAGGCCATCCGCGCCAAGCTGGCAGCGGCCAAGAGCCTCAACGAATTCGCTGAGTACCTCAAGTCCGCTGACCTGCGCTTCAGTGGCAGCCAGGCCGTACGGGCGGCCGAGCAACTCCCCCTCGCCAGCCTGGACGCCATTGCCAAGATGAAAGATGGGGACTCCATGCTCAACGCCAACCCGGCCGGCCTGACCGTGTTGTTCCTTGTCGGCTCGCGCAGCCAGCCTGTGGACGAAGCCCGCGCCCGTCCCGCCATCGAAGCCTTCCTGCTGAACCAGCGCAAGGCCGAGGCCGTGCAAAAGGACATCAAGGCCCTGCGCGCCGGCTCCAAGATCGAATACGTCGGCAAGTTCGCCCAGGCCGCGTCTGCTGCCGAAGGTGCGGCGCCGGCCGCTGCAGTGGTGCCTGCGGCCGCTGACGTTCCGGCGCCGGCTGCCAGCGGTCTCGATGCCAACTCCATCTCCAAGGGCATGGGCCTGAAATGATGCGGCCGAACGAACTCCTCCTCGCTGTCGCTCTGGGCCTTGGGGCCTGGGCTGCACAAGCCCAGCCGGCCACGGCTGCGGCCGCTGCGGCGGCCCCCGAGTACCGCCTCGGCGCAGGGGATGTCGTCCGCATCGTCGTCTATCAAAACCCCGACCTCACCCTCGAGACCCGCGTCTCCGAGACCGGTGCCGTCAGCTACCCCCTGCTGGGCAGTGTGCGCATCGGTGGCCTGGCCGTCAGTGCCGCCGAGAAGCTCATCGCTGATGGCTTGAAGAGCGGCAATTTTGTCAAGGCGCCGCAGGTCACCCTCATCCTGCTGCAGGTCAAAGGCAACCAGGCCAGCGTGCTCGGTCAGGTCAACCGCCCGGGGCGATTTCCCATCGAAACCACCGACATGCGGCTGACCGACCTGCTGGCCAATGCCGGGGGTGTGGCCAGCACCGGTGGTGACCTGCTCGTGCTCAGCGGCACCCGGGCCGGCAGGCCCTACCGGTTGGAAGTGGATCTCCCCAGCGTCTTCGGTCCCAACCCCGGCGCAGCCCAGGCCAACGACGTGATCATCCAGAATGGGGACGTGCTTTGGGTGGACCGTGCGCCGCTGGTCTACATCTACGGCGAAGTGCAGCGCCCCGGCCCGATGCGCCTGGAACGTGGCATGACCGTCATGCAAGTGCTGGCAGCTGGCGGCGGCCTCACCCAGCGCGGCACCGAGCGTGGCCTGCGCGTGCACCGCAAGGGCGCAGACGGCAAGGTTCAGGTCGTGCAGCCGGGCATGGACGACAACCTCAAGGACGGTGACGTGGTCTACGTCAAAGAGAGCCTGTTCTGACCGAGGAATGACAGCATGAGCTTCGCCCAATTCCTGGCCATCCTGCGCGCGCGCCGCATCGCTGCGGCTGCTGTCTTCGTTGTGGTGCTGCTGGTCACGGCAGTCATCAGCCTGGTGCTGCCCAAGCAGTACACCGCCACCGCTTCGGTTGTGGCAGACAACCGGCTGGACCCCATCGTCGGTGCATTGGCCCAGGCCAATGCGCCCAGCTTCGTCGCCACGCAGATCGACGTGATCCTCAGCGACCGCGTGGCGCTCAAGGTCGTGTCCAACCTCAAGCTCGATCAGAACCCGCAGATCCGACAGCAATGGCAGGACGACACCCAGGGCGCCGGCGCCATCGACGTTTGGTTGGCCGAGAGTTTCCAGAAGCGTCTGGTAGTCAAGCCCTCGCGTGAATCCAATGTCATCACGGTGTCGTTCACCGCGCCTGATCCCAAGTTCGCGGCCGGCATCGCCAACGCCTTCGTGCAGGCCTATCTGCAGACCAGTCTGGAGCTGCGTGTCGACCCGGCCAAGCAGTATTCGAGCTTCTTCGAGTCGCGCGCCAAGGATGCCCGTGACGCGCTCGAGGTCGCGCAGAACAAGCTGTCCAATTACCAGCAGAGCTCCGGCATCGTTGCCACCGACGAGCGCCTGGACGTCGAAAATGCGCGCCTGGCTGAACTGTCCAGCCAGCTCGTTGGCATCCAGGCCGTCGCCTCGGAGTCCGGCAGCCGCAACGCGCAGGCCGCCACCTCGGCCGAGCGCCTGCCTGAAGTGCTGAACAACGCCCTGGTCGGCTCGCTCAAGGCCGAACTCGCCCGCAACGAGGCGCGCATGCAGGAGCTCGGCTCTCGTCTGGGCGACAGCCACCCTGCCGTGCAGGAGCTCAAGGCCAACATCGCTGACTCGCGCGACAAGCTGCAGCAGGAAATTCGCCGTATCACCGGCAGCCTGGGTGTCAACAACACCGTCAACCGTCAGCGCGAGTCCGAGATCCGCGCTGCGCTCAGTGCCCAGCGCGACAAGGTCCTCAAGCTCAAGGCGTCGCGCGACGAAGTCGCCGTGCTGCAGCGCGACGTCGAGAGCGCTCAGCGGGCCTATGACGCCGTCACGTCCCGGCTGACCCAATCCAGCCTCGAGAGCCAAACCACGCAGAGCAACATCTCGGTGCTCACGACGGCCACGCCGCCGCTGCAGCATTCGTCGCCGCGCCTGTTCCTGAACCTCGCGCTGGCAACGGTCGTCGGCCTGCTGCTGGCCGTGGCCGCAGCCATCGGTGCGGAGCAGCTCGACCGCCGGTTGCGCTGTCAGGAGGACATTGGCGCCGCGTTGGGCCTGCCGGTGCTGGGCGTCATGCTCAAGCCGGGCAGCCGCTCCCGTGTGCGCCGCATGATCGCCGGTGCTGCCGAGCAGCAGCGTTTCCTGGGAGGGCTCGGCTCGAACAAGAGCGGCACCTGAGCCGCTCGCTCCCGATCCGCGCCGGCCCGAACACAGCGAGGAAGCCCGTGACCCAAGCCCCGACTGCCCTGCGCGATCGCGCCATCGGCGACATCATCCGCGACACCCGCAACCTGACTGCAGAGCAGGTGCAGTCCGTGCTGGAGCACCAGCGCTCGCACGGCTTGCGCTTCGGCGAAGCGGCCGTCGCGCTGGGCTACGTCTCCACCGACGACGTGATGTTCGCGCTGGCCCAGCAGTTCCATTACCCCTACGCCGCCGAAGACCAGCGCGACCACAGCGCCGAACTCGTCGCCCTCAACCAGCCGTTCTCGCATGAGGCCGAGGCCTTTCGTGCCATCCGTGCACAGGTCATGATGCGGTTGTACTCTGGCAGCACACCACCGGTGGCACTGGCTGTCGTCAGCCCTGAACGGGGGGACGGCAAGAGCTACTTCGCCGCCAACCTGGCCATCACGCTGGCCCAGCTTGGCGGCCGCACGCTGCTCGTCGACGCCGACATGCGCCACCCGCGTCAGCACGAGATCTTCAAGGCCTCCAACGAGGCCGGCCTGTCAGGCATCCTCGCCGGCCGTGCCGAGAGCAAGGTCATCCAGAACTTTCCGGCTGTGCCGTCGCTGTACGTGCTGCCTGTGGGCGTCATCCCGCCCAACCCGGCGGAGCTCATCGAGCGCCAGGCCTTCGGGCTGCTGATCCGCGAGCTGACGAGCAAGTTCGACCACGTCGTTGTCGACACGCCAGCCGCCAGCACCGGCTCCGACGCCAGCGTCATCGCCGCGCGCTGCGGTGCTGCCTTCATGATCGGCCGCAAGGACGCCACGCCGCTGGCCGGCATGCGTGAGCTGGCTGCAGACCTCTGCGTCGGGTCGGCCGTGCTCAGCGGCGTCATCCTCAATGAATATTGAGCGGTTGCCTGGTTCGGCCATGTCTGCACCGGCCCGAAACCCTGCCGCCTCGCAGTCGCAGCCTCAGTGGCTGGCCCTCGGTCTGCTGGGCCTCGGCCTGGCAGCAGTGCTGCTGCCCACCTATGCCAAGCTGGCCCATCTGGTGTGGAGCTCGGACGACCAGGGCCATGGGCCCATCATCCTGGCCGTCAGCTTCTTCCTGCTGTGGCGTTTGCGTGAGCCCTTGCTCGCCTTGCCTTACCAGCCCGCCAACCTGGCCGGTGGCCTGATCCTCGGCGTGGCCCTGCTGGGCTATGCGCTGGGCCGCTCGCAGGAGATCTTGCAGATCGAGGCCGGTACCCACCTGCTCGTTTGGGTGGCCCTGCTGCTGCTCGCGCGCGGCCCGGCGGCGCTGCGCTTGGCTTGGTTTCCTATCTTCTTCCTCATCTTCACGGTGCCCCTGCCCGGCGTCTTCGTGCAGATGCTGACGGTGCCGCTGAAGTCGGCCGTCTCCCACGTCGTCGAGTCACTGCTTTACCACCTGAACTACCCGATCGCGCGTACCGGCGTCGTGCTCAACATCGGCCCCTACCAGCTGCTGGTGGCCGACGCCTGCGCCGGCCTGAATTCCATGTTCACGCTGGAGGCCCTGGGCCTGCTGTACATGAACCTCACGGGCCATGCCTCGCGCACGCGCAACCTGCTGCTGGCGCTGCTCATCATCCCCATATCCTTCAGCGCCAACGTCGTGCGCGTGCTGATCCTCGTGCTCGTCACCTACTACTTTGGCGACGCCGCCGGCCAAGGATTCATCCACGGCTTCGCTGGCATGGTGCTGTTCATCGTGGGCCTGATGCTGATGCTCGCGACCGACAACGTTCTGGGCCGACTGTTCAAGCGTGGAGGCCGCGCATGACCGGCGTGGCCACCGCTGCGACCCGTGCCGAGCTGCCCGTCGGCAAGGCGGCCGTCATCGCTGCGCTGATGCTGGCCGCGCTGCTGGCCGCCGAGGCCCTCAAGCCGACCCGGCGCCTGGCCGAACTGCGCGAACCTATCCGCCTCGAAGCCCAGGTGCCCACTGCCTTTGGCGACTGGCGTGAAGACCGCGGTATCGTGCCCGTGCTGCCCAACCCCGAACTGCAGGCCAAACTCGATGCGCTGTACTCCCAGCTGCTGGCCCGCACCTACGTCAACAGCCGCGGCGAGCGCGTCATGCTGTCCATCGCCTACGGCAGCGACCAAAGCTCCGAGGCCACCGCCGTGCACCGCCCCGAGTTCTGCTACAGCGCGCAGGGCTTCCGCGTGCGCGGCGCCGGCGAGGCGCAGATCAGCGTCGGCGGCCAGCCGCTGCGCGTGCAGCGGCTCGTGGCCGCCATGCCGCCGCGCATGGAGCCCATCACTTACTGGGTCACGCTCGACCAGGTTGCCACGCTGCCCGGGCTGGACCGCAAGCTCGCCCAGCTCCGCTACGGCCTGCGTGGCGAGATTCCTGACGGCATGCTGGTGCGTGTGTCCGACGTCAGCGGCGACGAGGCCCGCAGCTTCGAGCTGCAACAGCAATTCCTGCAACAGCTGCGCGCCGCCTTGCCGGCCGCCGTGGCGCCTCGCTACTTCGGCTCCTGAACCCAAATGAAAACCGCCCTGATCACCGGCGTCACCGGCCAAGACGGCGCTTACCTGGCCGAACTTCTGCTGTCCAAAGGCTATGAGGTGCACGGCATCAAGCGCCGTGCCTCGTCGTTCAACACCGACCGCATCGACCACCTCTACCAGGATCCCCACGTCGACAACCGGCGCTTCAAGCTGCACTACGGCGACCTGACCGACTCCACCAACCTCATCCGCATCATCCAGCAGGTCCAGCCCGACGAGATCTACAACCTCGCGGCCATGAGCCATGTGGCCGTCTCGTTCGAGATGCCTGAATACACCGCCAATGCCGACGGCATCGGCACGCTGCGCATCCTGGAGGCCATCCGCATCCTCGGACTGGAGAAGAAGACCCGCTTCTACCAGGCCTCCACCTCCGAGCTCTACGGCCTGGTGCAGGAGACCCCACAGAAGGAAACCACGCCCTTCTACCCGCGCAGCCCCTATGCGGTGGCCAAGCTCTACGCCTACTGGATCACGGTCAACTACCGCGAGGCCTATGGCATGTATGCCTGCAACGGCGTGCTCTTCAACCACGAGAGCCCGCTGCGCGGCGAGACCTTCGTCACCCGCAAGATCACCCGCGCCATCGCCCGCATCGCGCTGGGCCTGCAGGACAGCCTCTACCTCGGCAACCTGAGCGCCCTGCGCGACTGGGGCCATGCGCGCGACTACGTCGAGATGCAGTGGCTGATGCTGCAGCAGGAGCAGCCCGAGGACTTCGTCATCGCCACCGGCGTGCAGTACAGCGTGCGCCAGTTCGTCGAGTTCGCAGCCGCTGAGCTGGGCATCACCGTCGCCTTTGAAGGCGAGGGCGAGCACGAGGTTGGCCGCGTGGCCAAGGTTGAAGGCAGCCAGGCCAAGTGCAAGGTTGGCGACGTCATCGTCAAGGTCGACCCGCGCTACTTCCGCTCCACCGAGGTCGAGACCCTTCTGGGCGACCCGAGCAAGGCCAAGGAAAAGCTCGGCTGGGCGCCCAAGACCACGCTGCGCGAACTCGTCGCCGAGATGGTGCAGGCCGACTACACCGCCGCCAAGCGCGACAGCCTCGTCAAGCTCGCCGGCTTTCAGGCCTACGACCACCATGAATGACGGCGTGGCGCCCAAGGCCAAGGACGCCCGCATCTTCGTGGCGGGTCACCGCGGCATGGTCGGCTCGGCGCTGGTGCGCCGCCTGCAGGCCGGCGGTTACGCCCACGTGCTGACCGCCTCGCGTCAGCAACTCGACCTGCTCGACCAGCGCGCGGTGCACGACTGGCTGCAGCAGCAACGGCCCGACTACCTCTTCATCGCGGCGGCCAAGGTTGGCGGCATCCAGGCCAACAACGTCTACCGCGCCGAGTTCCTGTACCAGAACCTGATGATCGAGGCCAACCTCATCCACGGCGCCCATCTCGCTGGCGTGCAGCGGCTGATGTTCCTCGGCTCCTCCTGCATCTATCCCAAGCTCGCGCCCCAGCCGCTGCGCGAGGACAGCCTGCTCACCGGCCCGCTGGAGCCCACCAACGAGCCCTACGCCATCGCCAAGATCGCCGGCATCAAGCTCTGCGAAAGCTACAACCGCCAGTACGGCCGGCAGTACGTCAGCGCGATGCCGACCAACCTCTACGGCCCCAACGACAACTACGACCTCAACAACAGCCATGTGCTGCCCGCACTGATCCGCAAGGCCCATGAGGGCAAGGCGCGCGGTGACAGCCAACTCGTCGTCTGGGGCAGCGGCACGCCGCTGCGCGAGTTCCTGCACGTCGACGACCTGGCCGATGCCTGCGTCCACCTGATGGAAACCGGTGCCGAGGACGTGCTCGTGAACGTCGGCGTCGGCGAGGACGTCACCATCCGCCAGCTGGCCGAACTCGTCTGCAACGTCGTCGGCTTCGAAGGCGAACTCGTCTTCGACGCCAGCAAGCCTGACGGCACGCCGCGCAAGCTGATGGACGTCAGCCTGCTGGCCAGCCGCGGCTGGCGCGCCCGCACCGGGCTGCGAGACGGCATCGCGCGCACCTACGCCCAACTTCAGGCCGATGGCCTGCCTTGGGCTTGAGCCTCATGAACACCGGCAGTAGCGCCCCCCTGGCCGCCGGCGCCCTGACTCAGGGTCAGACTCGCTTGTTCGGCACGCTGGGCCGATTGCAAGACCTGTCACAGCGCCGCTTCAAACCCTGGGCCTGGGTGGCGGCCATGCTGCTGATCGGCAGCTTCCTGGCCCTGGTCACCGCGGTTCAGCCTTTCCTCACGATCTTGCTGCTCATTGCGTTGCTGAGCCTGGGGCTGCTGACCTGGCTGTTGTGCAGCCTTGCGCCGGGCGCCCCCTGGTGGATCAAGGCCAGTTTTTTCGTCGTCTGCGGCCAGTTGGTCCTTAACTACGGTTTCTCGAACATCATCTTCTTCGCCGGCGGCGTGCCCATTCCGTTGACCGACAGCGTGCTGATGATTGCGCTGCTGTGCTCCGCTTGGCATGTCTGGTTCGCGCATGAGCGCGTGGACCTGCCCATTGGCCTGTGGTTCCTGTTGGGTTGGGTGCTGTTCTGCCTCGTCTGGCACCTGCCAGCCGGCCTGAAGCGTGATGGTGTGGGTGCCGCGCGCGACGCCATGCCCACCGTGCAGATGCTCTACGTGCTGGCCGGATTTGTCGTCGTCACACGCTGCCTGCGTGCGGGTGCGCAAGGGCAGCGCTGGCTGCGCAGCGTGCTGCTGCTGCTGGGTCTGATGCTGGCGGTCTATGGGTTGTTCTATCCCTTGTCCTCGGTGCTGCTGAGCGTGTCGCCGCGCATGAGCAGCCTGCAGCAGACCGTGCCCATCTTTGGCTACTACAGCACTTGGCCAGCGATGGCAGCGCTATCGCTTGTCAGCTTGGCGCTTTGGCACTGGCAGGCAGCGCAACGCGGTCAGCGTCTAGGTTGGCTGGCTGTCATATTCGCCATGATGATTACGGTGTCGGCGCTGCTGACCTTCTTTATGGTCCAAGCGCGTATCGCCTATCTGTTTGTGATGTTGTGCGTGCCGATCTTCCTTGTTGTCGGTGGTCAGGCACGGCAAGTCGGTCGAATAGTCGCCGTCCTGCTTGTCGGTGTGGCAGTTCTTTTTGCAGTCGAACTATCGGGAGTGCAACTCAAGGGTCGTGTTGCCAATCTAAGCGTCTCAGGCATCTACTACCACATGCTTAGCCTTGGCGGTGGTTCGGGCGGGCCTGATCGCGAATTCAGTGGTGCAGCGGGTGGTATCAACCAGCGCAAGCAATGGAGGGAGTATGCGCTTAGTCTCTGGGATGGCGATGTTTGCACCAAGGCGCTGGGTATCGGTTATGGCTACATCCTGACTGACCTTACAACCAGTGGCACAGGCGGTGAGACTCTTGTCGTACGTGAGCCGCACAACAGCTATGTCACTTCGCTGGTGCGTACTGGTGTCGTCGGGCTTGGGAGCATGTTGGTCCTCAATGCTGGTGTGCTTGCCTGTAGCTTTATGGGGTACCGCCGCAATCGACATAGACAGCCGGGGCTCGCTGCAGCCTTCCTCGGTGCGTTGTTCTATGAGGTCTACAGCCTACTCAGTGCTTGGGGTGAACCTCACTTTGAGGTCGCGTATTTCTCCGTGCCCAGTTACTTCATTGCGGGAGGGGTCTACGCGCTATATCAGCATCAGTGTCCTCGTGTAATGCCTCCCCTCCGGCCATGACGCGCGATTCGAATGCAGCGCCACCAATATTGATCGTGTCACCGCTGCGTGAGCAGGGCGATACCGGTGTGCAGACTCACGTCATTTCGTTTGCCCGCTTTTTGTCCGTGCAGGGCCGTACCGTCGAAGTCGTCACACCTTACGGACGTGATGCTTGGCTCTTTTATCCGTTGTATGTGCTGCGCTTTCCTCTGCAGAAGATTGATGCGGGCCTAGGTGTCTGGTGGTATCGCCTCTCGCGTCGCTGGGTGCTGCAGTGGCGCCTCTGGCTGCGCCTGCGCGACGGTCGCGCTGCCGTGGTCTATGCCCAATGCCCATTGTCCGGAGCTGCAGGTTTGGCGGCTCGCGCACATGCCGGGCAGGCCGTCGTAATGGTCGTGCACTTCAACGTATCGCAGGCCGACGAGTTTGTCTGTCAAGGTGTGCTACGAGATGGCGATTGGGTCTGGCGCGGCATCAGGCGCTTGGAAGCCAGCGTGCTTCCGCGGCTGGACGGTATGGTCTTCGTTTCACCCTACATGCGGGATGTTCTGCACAAGCGAATTCCTGCGGTGACGGAGGTAGCACAGGAGATCATTCCTAATTTTGTGGCGCGTCACCTCAAAGTGCGCGTGCCGACCTCACGAGCGGCCGGCGCACCTGTGCGTCTGGTATGCGTTGGAACACTCGAGCCACGCAAGAACCAAGCCTACTTGCTTGAGGTTTGTGCGCAGGCAGCTGCGGCTGGCCTGTCGTTTGAGCTTTCTGTAATTGGTGAGGGGCCAGATCGCGCACTTCTTGAGTGGCGTGCCCGTGACCTTGGGATTGGGGGCAAGGTTCGCTTTCTCGGTCGTGTGCTGGATGCAGCCTTGCTACTGCACGAATTCGATGCATTGATTCACACCGCCCGCATGGAGTCCTTTGGCATTGTTTTGATTGAGGGCATGGCGGCCGGACTACCTTTGTTTGCCACACCGGTTGGAGGCGTACCAAGCGTCTTCAACGACGGTGTTGAAGGTCGCTATTTGCCTTTAGATGACGCTATTGTTGCTGGCCAGATACTCGCTCAGGTACTTGCTGATCCGATCCTTGCTGAAAGGATGGCGGCATCCGCAGTTGAGCGTTTTTCGGCCTGTTTCGAGCTCAGCCTTGTTGCGCGTCGCCTCACAGATTTTTTGGATACCGTGGCCAGAGTACTGCCGGTGCCTCGATGAGCGAACTGCCAGACGACGACGCCAGTACGCCCTGGCGCAAGCGCATGCTGCGCGGCACTTCTCTGCCTGCGCAGCTGCTTCACAGCGCCACCAGCTTCCTGATGATGGCCGGCATGGCACGCTTCGCGCCCACCGAGGCCTTTGCGCTGGCTGCGGCCTTCTTCCTGCTCGTCACCCTCACCAGTTCGCTCAACATCTATGTGCTCAGCGCCGCCTGGCTGCGCAACGGCGAAGAGGAGGACCTGCAGCCGCTGGCCACCTTCACGCTGATGATCAGCGCCACGCTGGCCCTGGTGCTTACCGGCGTCTGGGCCGTCTACCGGCATCGGGCCTTCGGCCCGGCGCCGGCCTGGGAGCTGCCCAATGTCGGCCTGGCCTCGTTCAGCTACCTCTACTGCCTGGCCTGGCGGCGCCAGCTGCTGCTGGATGCGCGCTTTCACCTCGCCACGCTGGGCGACGGTCTGCGTGCCCTTCTCATCCTTGGGGGGGGCGTGGCCCTGCACATCGTCGGTGCAGGGCTGGAATTCCAGGCCTTCATGGGGGTCTTTGTGCTGGGCCACGTGGCCGGCGTCGCCCCGGTGCTCCAGGAGGTGCTGGGCCACGAGGTGGCGCGGCCGGTCACTGGCACCTGGCTCGGCCGTGCGCTACAGCCGCTGGCGGCCATCACCCGCGGCGACTGGCTCTCCGTTGCATCGGGCCTGGTCAATGTCGTCTTCAGCCAGGCCGCCTCGCTGCTGGCGCCCATGCTGATCGGTGCCAGCCAGTACGCCACACTGCGGGCCTACGAGCTTTTCCTGTTCCCCGTCATCTTCATGGCCCAGCTGCTGGACCCGCTGTACATGCGCCGCTTCCGCGGTGCCGACGCCGAGCGCACGGCGGTCCACCTGCAGGGCATCGGCCCCCCGGCGCTGCTGATGTTCGCGCCGCTGGCCCTCGGGCTGGGCCTGGCCTGGACGGCGGTGCCGCTGCGCGAGCTGCTGTCCGGGCTGATCGCGCCCGAGTACCGCGCCGAAGCCTGGCTGCTGGGCCTGGTGCTGGCGCTGTCGGCCTGGATCTCGCTCAACGCCCCGATCCGCTGGCGCCTCACCGTCGCGGGCGCCGGCTCGCCGCTGCTCAAGGGCACGGCGCTGGGCATCGTCGTCAGCCTGCTGCTGCTGTGGGCGCTCACCCAGCGCCATCCCGAGGCCTGGGCCGTGCTGGCCGCCAGGATGGCCTACGAGGCCTGCCTGTTCGTCGCCGGCCTGGCCGGCCTGCATGCGCTGGGCCGGCGCCGGGAGAGCCGATGAAACCCGGCCAGACCTGCTGTTACATCGGCACCTTCCGCTGCCTGCCACGGCATACCACCCGCCGTGAGAGCCCACGTGCACTGCTCCGGCCCTGGAGCGAGCGGTGGCCGTTCGAACGCACGCTGGCCACGGGCACGGCGTACGAATGGCCCGCCGCGTGGCCCTCGGCAGGTTCTTCGCCGTGAGCGCGCTGCAGCGTCTGCTCATCGTCCACAACGCTTACCAGCAGCGCGGTGGTGAGGACAGCGTCGTGGCGGCCGAGGTGGCGCTGCTGCGTGCCCACGGCCACCCCGTCGTCGAGTACCGTCGCAGCAACGACGACCTGGCTGCGATGCCGCGTGCCCAGGCCGCGGTGCAGACCTTCTGGTCGGGCCGCACCACGCGCGAGGTGGGCGAGCTGATCCGGCGTGAGCGCATCGACGTCGTGCACTGCCACAACACCTTCCCGCTCGTCTCGCCCTCGGTCTACTGGGCCGCGGCGCGGGCCGGCGTGCCGGTCGTGCAGACGCTGCACAACTTCCGCCTCGTCTGCCCGCAGGCGCTGATGCTGCGCGACGAGCGCCCCTGCGAGGACTGCGTGGGCCGCGCCGTGCCCTGGCCCGCCGTGCGGCATGGCTGCTACCGCGGCTCGCGCGCGCAGAGCGCCGTGTTGGCCGGCATGCTGGTGGCCCACCGCGCGGCGGGCACCTGGCAGCGCCAGGTGGCGCGCTACATCGCCCTCAACGAGTTCTGCCGCCAGAAATTCATCGAGGGCGGGCTGCCGGCCGAGCGCATCGCTGTGAAGCCCAACTTCGTGGAGGCCGGCCCCGCGCCGGCCCC
>JBBIVU010000035.1:0-18394 GCA_037439585.1 Roseateles sp.
CATCCCCACGGGTGGGGCGCTCATCATGCTGGCGGGCATCTACTACGGCGCCCAGTACGGCGACAGTGTCAGCGCCATCACGATGAAGATCCCGCATGCCAGCTCCATCGTGGCCTGCATCGACGGCTACCAGATGACGCTCAACGGCAAGACGGGGCTGGCCCTGTTCACGGCCGGCATCTCCAGCTTCATCGGTGGCACCGTGGCCATCTTCGTGCTGGCAGGCCTGGCGCCCGCGCTGGGCGAGGTGGCGCTGCTGTTCGGCCCGGCGGACTACTGCTCGCTGATGATGTTGGGCTTCTTCTGCGTGAGCTTCGTCACCACCGGCAGCCTGCTCAACGGCCTGGCCATGTGTCTGGTGGGCGTGCTGCTGGGCCAGATCGGCACCGACGTGAACAGCGGCGCACAGCGCTACACCTTCGACCTGCCCTTCCTCGCCGAAGGCGTGGGGCTGGTGAGCGTGGCGCTGGGCTGCTTCGGCATCGCCGAGATCACCAAGAACCTCGACGCCCGCCAGGAGCGCACGCCCTTCAGCGGCAAGATCCACCTCATGCCCACCTGGGCCGAGTTCAAGCGCATCATCCCCAGCGCGCTGCGCGGCAGCGCCGTGGGATCCTTCCTCGGCATCCTGCCGGGGGGCGGGCCGGTGATTGCACAGTTCGCGGCCTATGCGCTGGACAAGAAGGTCAGCAAGTACCGCGACGAGATCGGCACCGGTGCCATCGAGGGCGTGGCCGGCCAGGCGGCGGCGGATGAAGCGGCGGCCCGCACCAGCTTCATCCCGCTGATGAGCATCGGCATCCCCGAGAACCCCGTCATGGCGCTGATGATGGCGGCCTTCGTCATCAAAGGCATCCAGCCCGGGCCGAACATGATCTCGGGTCATGCCGACCTGTTCTGGGGTCTGGTGGCCAGCATGTGGGTGGGCAATGTCTTCCTCGTCGTGCTGAACGTGCCGCTGGTGCGCTACTGGCTGTCGGTGTTCAAGATCCCGTACGGTGTGTTGTTCCCGGCGATCCTGTTCTTCTGCTGCATCGGTACCTTCAGCGTCAACAACAACCTCGAAGACATCTACATCACGGCGGCCTTCGGCCTGCTGGGCTACGTCTTCATGCGGCTGGATCTGGACGCCGCGCCGCTGATGCTGGGCTTCATCCTCGGCCCCATGCTGGAGGAGTACTTCCGCCGTGCCATGTTGCTGAGCCGTGGCAGCTTCATGACCTTTGTGGACCGCCCCATCAGCGGCTCGCTGCTGGCGCTCATCGCGGTGTTCGTCGTGTGGCAGCTGGTGGCGTTCTTCCGGGGGCGCCGGCGTGCGGCGCCCGCCGGTGCTGCAGGCTCAGCCGCCTGAGACCGGTCGGTGCGTGGGGTGATGCGCCTGCTGGCGGCCACGGCAGCGGGGCTGGTGAGCCTGTTGCTGCTGTCGCCCTGGCTGATCTACGCCGGCATGCTCGCGAGCCTCGACGGGCGGCCCATGCGGCCCGAGCATCTGTTGCCTGCCCAGGAGCAGGTGCGCATCTGGCAACTGGCCGACGGCACGGGTGATCTGCGTTCCGAACCCTTGAGCCTCTACGGCTTTGCCTGGGAGCTGTTCGCGCCCACCGGCCAGCCGGCGCCCATGGAGACGTTGGCGGGCTGGGTCGCGTGCGAGCACCTGCGGGCCCAGGCTCACCGCAGCATGCTGGGTTGGCACCTGTCCAACGCCGCACTCACCGTCTGGCTCACGCGGAACTGGACGGCCCAGGAGCTCACCACCGCCGCGGCACCCATCGCGGCCAATTGGCCGGCCCGCACGGCGGGTTCAGCGCCCGCTCAGCCCTGAGCGCGCAGCCGGGCAGCCAGGGCTGCAAAGTCGGCATCCACCCGGGCGGGCGTGGCATCAGTCAGGTGGGCCCGCAGCACCCGCTTCAGCGTCTCGGGCTGCGGCGTCAGCGGGCCCGCGAAGCGCACCTGCGCGTCATCGGCGATCAGCAGCGTGGGGAAGGTCTCGATGTCCAGGTCGCCGACCAGGTCGGCCTCGTCCTCGATGTCGATCCAGCGCACATGCAGGCCCGCCTGCGGCAACTCCGCGCAGGCGGCTTGGAAAACGTCCTGGTAGGACTCGCAGGTGCGGCACCAAGCGGCGCAGAGGCAGGCGACGTGCAGGGTCATGGCCGGCATGGTGCCATGGGCCTTGCCCCGATGCCGGCAGCGGGCGGTTTGAAGGCCGGTGAAGCCGGGCTTTTCCGGCGCTGGTTCAGCCTTGGATGCAGGAGGGCGGCCGGCAAGATGGCGCCCGGATCAGTCTCCCGAGGTGCGCCATGGTCTCCAGCGTCAACAGCTCCCTGCTCAACTACCTGACCTCCCAGGGCCAGGACACCACCACCGCCGCCACGCTGACCAACGGCAAGGCCACCACCGCCGGGGCGGGCACGGCGCAGACCGGCACGGTACCCAAGGCCGCGCTGGACCGCGCGGCCGGCACGACGAAGTCACTGGCGGCCGGGCACAGCCTGGAAAGCGGGGAAAAGAAGCTCGCCACCGACCTGCGGGCGGCGCTGGCCAAGGCCGGGGTGAAGCTCAGCGGGGCCGTCGAGTTCTCCGTGAAGAGCGATGGCACCGTGGAGACCAAGGGCAGCGACGCCGACAAGGCCGCCCTCAAGGCCTTCCTGAACGCCGACACCACCCAGCCCAGCTTCGCCAACCGCATGGCCACCCAGGCCAAGGACGCGATGAAGCTCTCGTCCACCATCCAGCAAAGCGCTGCCATCTCCCAGGCGGCCAAGGTGGCCGGCCGATCGGGCAACCTCATGTCGCTCTACAACACCTACATGCAGCAGAGCGCGGCCACCACGGTGGTGTTCTCAGTGTCGGCGGCGACCAGCTCGCTGACCTACCCGGGCTCGCTGGCGGCCAGCGCCTGAATCTCAGGTCGCGGCCACCGGCCCGACGATCTGCCGCAGCACCCGTTCTTCCAGCGCCGCAAAGCCCGGCGCCGTGCGCGAGCGCGGGCGGGGCAGGGCCACGGTGGCATCCAACGCGATACCGCCGCGGTCGATGAGCAGCACGCGGTCGGCCAGGGCCACGGCTTCGGCCACGTCGTGCGTCACCAGCAGCGCGGTGAAGCCGTGGCGGCGCCACAGCTGCTCGATGAGGCGGTGCATTTCCAGCCGGGTGAGGGCGTCCAGCGCCCCGAGCGGCTCGTCCAGCAGCAGCAGGCGGGGCTGGTGCACCAGGGCGCGCGCCAGGGCCACGCGCTGGCGCTGGCCGCCGGAGAGCGTGGCCGGCCAGTCGTTGCCACGGCCGGCCAGCCCCACCTGATCCAGTGCCTGCATCGCGCGGTCTTGCGCATCGCGCCCCGGCAGGCCGAGCGCCACGTTGTCCACCACGCGTTTCCAGGGCAGCAGGCGCGCGTCCTGGAACATCAGCCGGCGTTCCGCGGCCTGGCCGGCTTCCACCGTTCCGGCGTTGGGCGTGTCCAGCCCGGCGATGAGGCGCAGCAGCGTGCTCTTGCCACAGCCGCTGCGGCCCACCAGGGCCACGAACTCGCCCGGGGCCACGGTCAGGTCCAGCGCCTGCAGCACGTGCCGCGTACCGAACGACTTGGCCACGCCGCGCAGCGTCAGCGCCAGGCCTTGTGTGGTGTCGCGTGCGGGGGCGGTGTGCGCCACGGGGTCAGCGGCCAGCGCGGGTGCGTCGATTTCTGTGAGCCACATCAGGCATTTCCTTCGGCGGCGTAGCCCCGGTGCCAGGGCAGCCAGGCGCGTTCCAGGGCACGGGCGGCCACGTCGGCCAGCTTGCCCAGCAGTGCGTACAGCAGGATGCCGACGAGCACGATGTCAGTCTGCAGGAATTCGCGGGCGTTCATCGTCAGGTAGCCGATGCCGGCCTGGGCCGAGAGTGTTTCGGCCACGATGAGCAGCACCCACATCAGCCCCAGCGAGAAGCGCAGGCCCACGAGGATGGACGGCAGCGCACCGGGCAGGATCACCTGCGTGTAGAGCTGCCAGCCCGACAGGCCGTAGCTGCGCGCCATCTCGATGAGGTCGCGGTCCACGTTGCGGATGCCGTGGAAGGTGTTCAGGTACACCGGGAAGAACACGCCCACGGCGACGAGCACCAGCTTGGCCGCTTCGTCGATTCCGAACCACAGGATGACCAGCGGGATGAGTGCCAGCGCCGGGATGTTGCGCAGCATCTGCAGCGTGGTGTCCAGCAGCGCCTCGGCCTGCCGCCAGGTGCCGGTGAGCAGGCCCAGCAGCAACCCGAGGCCGCCGCCGATGGCCAGTGCCGAGAAGGCCCGGGCTGCGCTCACGCCCACGTGGTGCGCCAGTTCGCCGGAGCGCAGCAGCTGCCAGAAGGCCGCCAGCACGGCCGCCGGCTCGGGCAGGATGCGCGCCGACAGCGCCCCGCTGCGCGAGGCCAGCTCCCAGGCGACGAGGATGGCTGCAGGCAGCAGCCATGGGGTGAGGCGCTTGCGCATGGTGTCAGCTCGCCGACACGGCCTTGGGCGCGTAGTGGTTGGCCACCACCTCGCCAAACGGCCCGGTCAGCGCCGGTGCGGCAAGCTTCTCGCGCACGTCCAGCGGCAGCAACGGGAACACGAGCTCGGCAAAGCGGTGGGCTTCGTCCAGGTGCGGGTAGCCGCTGAGGATGAAGTACTCCAGGCCGAGCGCGGCGTACTCCGTGATGCGGTCTGCCACCTGCTGCGGGTTGCCCACCAGAGCCGTGCCCGCGCCACCGCGCACCAGGCCCACGCCGGCCCACAGGTTGGGCGAGATCTCCAGCCCCTGGCGCACGTCGGCCTTGTTGAATTGCCCGCCGTGCAGCTCGGCCATGCGGCGCTGGCCGACCGAGTCCATCGCCTTGAACTTGGCCTGGGCGGCCGCCACGGTGGCTTCGTCCAGCTGCGACAGCAGCTCGCCCGCAGCGCGCCAGGCCTCGTCCTCGGTCTCGCGGACGATCACGTGCAGCCGGATGCCGTAGCGCAGCGTGCGGCCCTTGGCGGCGGCGCGTTCACGCACGTCGGCCAGCTTCTTCTGCACGTCGGCGGGGGGCTCGCCCCAGGTGAGGTAGGTGTCGACCTGCTCGGCCGCCAGGTCATGGGCCGGGCCGGAGGAACCGCCGAAGAACACCGGCGGGTAGGGCTGGCTGAGCGGCGGGTACAGCACCTTGCCGCCCTTCACGCTGAGGTGGTCGCCGTCGAAATCCAGGCTCTCGCCGGTGTGCGAGCGGGTGAGCAGTTCGCGCCAGATGCGGATGAACTCGGCCGACTGTTCGTAGCGCTCGGCGTGGCCCAGGAACTGGCCGTCGCCGGCCAGCTCGTCGGGGTCGCCACCGGTCACGAGGTTCACCAGCAGGCGGCCGCCGGAGAGGCGGTCCAGCGTGGCGGCCATGCGGGCGCTCTGCGCAGGGGCCACCAGGCCGGGCCTCAGCGCGACGAGGAACTTCAGCCGCTTGGTGGCATCGATCAGGCTGGCTGCCACGATCCAGGAGTCCTCGCAGCTGCGGCCGGTGGGCAGCAGCACGCCCTCGTAGCCCAGGCTGTCCGCCGCGATGGCGATCTGCTTGAAGTAGGCATGGTCGGCGACACGGGCGCCGCGCGAGCTGCCCAGGTAGCGGCTGTCGCCATGGGTGGGGATGAACCAGAAGATCTTCATGGGGTCAGGCCTTTTTGAAGGGGGGGGCGATGGCGTCCGCCACGCGGATGGCGCGCGGGATCAGGCCGAGTTCGGTGAACGCGTCGGCCACCTGCTGCTGCTCGCGGATCAGGTTTCCCGTCAGCGGGCCCACGGGCGCCGCGCCGCGGCGCTCGACCATTTTGAAGACCGTGGCCAGGGGCAGGCCGGCGAAGTCGGCGTAGCGCTGCACAGCGTCTCGCCGGTCGGCTTGCACGCGGGCGTCGGTGTCGGTCAAGGCCTGGAAGATGGTTTTCACCAACGCGGTGTCCTGGCTGAGCGCGCGCGAGGCGAGGTAGAAGGTGTTGTTGTTGCTCAGGCCCCGGCTGGTGGCGAGGGCGCGCAGCTCGCCGCTGATCTCGGCGGCCGCGTAGTACGGGTCCCACACGGCCCAGGCGTCCACCGCGCCGCGCTCGAAGGCGGCGCGTGCATCGGCCGGCGCCAGGTACACCGGCTGGATGTCGGCCCAGGCCAGGCCGGCCTTCTTCACGGCCTGCACGGTCAGGAAGTGGGCGCTGCTGCCCTTTTGCAGTGCGATGCGCCGGCCCTTCAAGTCCGCGAGCTTCCTCAGCGGCGAGTCGGTCTTGACGAGCACCGCCGAGCTGTCGGGCTTGGGCGGCTCCGCACCCACGTACACCACGTCCTTGCCGGCCGCCTGCGCGAACACGGGCGGCGCATCGCCGGTGGCGCCCAGCTCGACGCTGCCCAGCGCCAGGGCCTCCAGCAGCTGCGGGCCGGCGGGGAATTCCGTCCACTGCACGCGGGTGCCCGGCAGGCGCTGCTCCAGCAGGCCGTAGGCCTTGAGCAGGGCCAGGTTGAAGCTGCCCTTTTGAAAGCCGATGCGCAGCGTGGGTGTGGCTTGCGCCCGCACCCACAGCGACGCGGTTGTCGCGAGGATGGCGACGGCGGCGCGCCGCGTCATCGTCTGTGTGCTCACTTGCCGGCCTCGGCCAGCTTGGCCGCGCCGGGCAGCGCGTCAGCCACCCGGATAGCCTTGGGGATGAGGCCTAGCGCCAGGAAGGCGTCCGCGATCTTCTGCTGCTCGGCGGCCACGTGCGGCGTGAGCGGCTTCACGCCGAACTGGTAGCGGGTGAGGCTCTTCTCCACCACCTCGGGCTCCAGCCCCTGCAGCGGTGCGATGACGGCAGCGGCTGCCTTGATGTTGGCCTTGAGCGTGGCGGCCTGGGCCAGGCTGTCGTCGAACAGGGCCTGGATGACCTGCGGGTTCTTCTCGGCGTAGCCGCGCTCGGCGAGGTAGTAGGCGTAGTTGTTGACCAGCCCCTTGCCGTCCGCCAGCAGGCGTGCGCCGCTTTGCTTCTCCACGGCGGCCAGGAAGGGATCCCAGATCACCCAGGCGTCCACGGCGCCGCGCTCGAAGGCGGCGCGGGCGTCGGCCGGCGGCAGGTAGACGGGCTGGATGTCGGTGTACTTCAGGCCCTGCTTTTCCAGCGCCTTCACCAGCAAGTAGTGAACGTTGCTGCCCTTGTTCAGCGCGATCTTCTTGCCCTTCAGGTCGGCCAGCGTCTTGATGGGCGAGTCCTTGTGCACCACGATGCCCTCGGCTTCAGGCGCGGCGGGGTCGTAGCCGATGTAGACGAACTTGGCGCCGGCGGCCTGCGCAAAGATGGGAGGCGCTTCCCCCACGAAACCCACGTCCACGGCGCCCACGTTCAGGCCCTCGAGCAGCTGCGGGCCGGCGGGGAATTCCACCCACTTCACGGCCACGCCCAACGGGGCGAGCTTCTTCTCCAGCGAGCCGCTGGATTTCTGCAGCGTCAGCAGGCTGGCGGATTTCTGGAAGCCGATGCGCAGCGTGGTGTCGGCGGCTGCGTGAAGGCTGAAGGCGGTGAGCAGCAGGGGGGCGGTCCAGCGCAGGAAGGAGCGGAAAAGCATGTGATGTCCTGTTCAAAAAGATCCCGGCGCCGAGGCGCACCCGATCAGCACCCGAAGGCGCCGGGATGAAGTCGCCGATCCCGTGCGGGTGGCGAGGAGACAACTGGGAAGAGGGCGGGGCGCGGCCGTGTCAACAGCTCAGCGCGGGCTCGTGCTGCGTGCGCATTCGCGGCGCCAGCGGGGCGAGGGCACGGTCCAGCCGGGCGATCAGGTCAGGCTCGGGCACGAAGCCGCCGGCCTCATGGCGGCGCAGTTGCGCGTCGGTGGCGAACACGCCATCCAGCACGTGCCGGGCCCCCAGGGCCGACAGCACGGGCTTCAGGGCGTAATCCAACGCCAGGAAATGTGCGGGGCTGCCCCCGGTGGCCAGGGGCAGCACGAGCTTGTCACGCAGCGCGTCGGGCGGCAGCACGTCCAGAAAGACCTTGAGCAGGCCGCTGTAGGCCGCCTTGTAGATGGGCGTGCCGACGATGACGAGGTCGGCCCGCTCGACGGCGTTCACCGCGGCGGCAATGGCCGTGTCCTGCGCGTCGCCGGCCAGCAGTGCTGCGGCGGGCAGTTGGCGGATCAGGATGTCGTCGTGCTGCGTGCCACGGCCTTCCAGCCGCGTGAGCGCGAACTGTGTGAGCCAGCCGGAACGCGAGCGTTCGCTGGGGCTGGCGGAGAGGCTGGTGATGTGCATGGCGGCCGGTGTGTGTTCAGGCCCTGCACGATAGGGAATGCGCCTTCTTCGGTGAACGAAGGAAACCGGCGATGCTTATGCGTTGCGCGAAATCAGCCGGCGAATGCGCCAAAAACCGCCGATACCCATCGCAGCAGCCGTCAGAACTGGTGCCACAGGCTGAGGATGAAGGCGGGCTGGTCGCGGCTGTGCGTCAGCGGGGAGTGGGCGGCCTGGCCGACCAGCCGCGTGTGCAGCCACTGGCCGTTGACGCTCCAGTCCGCCGAGAACTTGTGCTCTGCGCTCAGTGCCAGGCTCCAATCCAGCCACCCGCTGTGTGGGCGGAAGACCGGCAAGCCGCTGGCCAGCGACTCCGCCTGCCCCAGGCCATAACCGCCGCGCAGGTGGGCTGCGTTGGCGTAGGTGGCTGCCAGGCTGATGCCCAGCAGGTCGCTGCCGATGGGGATGCCGCTGGTGGCTCCCAGCTCCAGTTGGCCGCCGTTGTGGTTGCGGCCGCTGCCCCAGGACAGGCCGGACTGCAGCAGCAGCTCGGGCATCACCTGGTGGTTGGCAAACACCTGGGTGATGAGGCGCGAGCCGAGCGTCTGCACGCCAGGTGGCGACTCGCGCCGCGAACGGCCGGCCTGCGGCCACAGCCGCGCGCCGAACTGCCAGGCCTTGCTTTCTTCACCGGTCAGCAGCTGGGGCGAGAGGTTCCAGCCCAGGCCCGTGTCCGTCGCGGCAAAGGCGCCGCTGGGGGATTCGTAATCGAAGGCGGGCTGCAGGGCCTGGCGCTGCCGGGTGCTGCCGGGCGCACGGGGCCAGCCCCGTACCGACAGGCCGCCCGACCACGTCGCCTCGGCCGGCGGGGCATCCAGCAGCAGCAGCGTGCCGCCGGCCCGAGCCACGCCAGCCGCGGCAACCAGGCCCAGGCCCGCCAGGCAACGCCAGTGGGCTGAACGGGCGCGATGCAGGGGGCGGGTGGCAAACATGGCGGCAGTGAGCCCGGATCGGTAGCGGGCTGACCAGGCCGCGCGCTGGGCTCGTCGGGGGGAGGGGTGGTCCCGCCGACAGGAATCGAACCTGTATCTGCCGCTTAGGAGGCGGCCGTTCTATCCATTGAACTACGGAGAGCGGGGGCTGATTCTAGCCCCGTTTTCCGGCCTTCTCTCTCTGTGCATCTCATCCCGTATCATCCTGCCTCATCGGCTCAGTGCTACGGGGTGCTACGTCGTAGCACTACAGGGAGATCATGGCGAGCGTCATCAAGGTCGGGGACAAGTGGAGAGCGCAGGTGCGTCGCAAGGGGCACCCGCCATTGTGCAAGACGTTCAGGGTGAAAGCGCAGGCCGAGGCCTGGGCGCGCCAGATCGAGGTCGACATCGACCGCGGCCAGGCGCCGACGCCTAAGACGGTCATCGGCCGCGCCCTGCTGCTGCAGGACGTGCTCGACACCTATCGCGAGCTGCGCGATCGCTCGCGGCCGATCGCCGACACGAGTAACGAGCACTACATGCTCAAGCACCTGAAAGGCGGCCTTGGCGAGCGCGACGTGATGTCGCTGACGCCTCACGACCTGGTCGGCTACTGCCAGATGCGCAAGGACGAAGGCGCCGGGCCGTACACCTGCAACATGGAGATCAGCAAGCTGGGCACCGCCCTGCGCTACGCCGGCGTCTCACTGAAGGTGAGCATCCCGGACGTCGTGACGCCTGCACGGCCGCTGCTGAAGCACCTCGGCCTGATCGGCGGCGGCGGCAAGCGCGAGCGGCGGCCGACCGAAGACGAGCTGGTCAACGTCTGCGCCTGGCTGGCCAGGGAGAAGGGCGAGATCTTCGCCGACATCGTCCAGTTCGCGGTGGCCACCGCCATGCGCCGCGGCGAGATCGGCCGGCTCATGTGGGCCGACGTCGACGAGCACAAGCGCCTGGTGCTGGTTCGCGATCGCAAGGACCCGCGCCAGAAGGTCGGCAATGACCAGTGGCTGCCCCTGCTCGGCCAGGCCTGGGACATCCTGCAGCGCCAGCCCAAGGTCGACGGCGAGCCGCGGATCTTCCCGATCGGCGAGTCGACCGTCTCGAAGTACTTCACCGAGGCCTGCCGCTCGCTGAGCATCCCCGACCTGCACTTCCACGACCTGCGCCACGAGGGCACGTCGCGCCTCTTCGAGGACGGCTTCGAGATCCAGCAGGTCGCCCTGGTGACGGGACACAAGGACTGGCGGCACCTGCGTCGCTACACGAACCTCAAGCCCGAGGACCTGCACCAGGTCGCGGACAAGAAAAAGGCCGCCGGGTCATCTAACCAGGCGGCCGAGGGCACTGCGGCACAATAGCGGGCCGGCCAGGCCCCGTCGCACAAGGGATAGTGCAGCCCCCTCCTAAGGGGCAGATCCAGGTTCGAGTCCTGGCGGGGCCACCAGCGCAGCATGGCGGTCTAGCCTGTCGATCTCGGCCAGGATCAGAGCGCCAGCGCGAACGAGGCCGGCGCGCGCTCCCTTCGGCTTCCACCATTCCGCAGCCCACGGCCAAGACTCCGGCGGGCTGCCAGCGATTGGCCGAGACTCAGAGAAGAGCGCATAGCAAGAAGCGGCGATCGCCAGGTCGCCTGCGCGATGCTCATCATCGTGAGCCGCTGTCCAGCCTTCGTCGCTGATCTGTCGCCGGCGCTCATTGAGCACATCGAGCGCTCCCTGGTTCTTGACGGTCAGCAGCGTCACGACATCCGCATGCCCTTCGACGACCATCAGCAGCGTGCCGACGGGAGCGGCGAAGCCAGTCGGACCAAACATGGCGGCCGAGTATCGCTTCCCGTGGATGGTGATCTCGTCATTTGTAGCGTCGTAGGAGATCCAGTCGGGCAACTTCATCAATGGCCTCCCGACGGTGCAGGCGTCTGCATTGCCATGGCTGCTGCTGCCGCCGCTACGTGATCAGCCTCTCGGCGCAGTGCCTCCAGGAGCTTGGCGCCGGTGTCGTCGTCGATGTCGAGATCAGCCAGCTCCAGCGCGGCCTCCAGCGACGCGCTGAAGCCGGCGTAGAACATCAGCATGGCCAGGCTCTGGTCGCGCCGGCTGAGCGACTTGTCGAGGCCGCTCGCGGCCACATGCTGACGCCAGCGACCGGCGATCGTCATGAATTGCTTCTGCTTCGCGTCGTGGCTCATTTGCGATTCCTCCTGCGTGACGCCGTTGCCTGCTTCTCCTTGCGCTTCTTCTTGGCCCACTTCGCGAGCGGAGACCCCGAGCGCAGGTTCACCTTGGCCTCGGCCCTCCCTGCCAGCTTCATCCGAGCGGCAACGGCCAGTTCATCTGGCACGGGATCAAAGCCGGCGGGCAGTGCCTGCTCGCGGCCGAGGGCTCGTGCAAGCGCCATCAGGCGCCCTGTATTGCAGTCCATCGTTCACCTCACAGAATTGGTGGTTGTAGTAGTCGCTGCAGGCGGGAGCTGATGTCCTGCAGGTCGTCGTCGCTGGGGGCTTCACTGAGCCTCACCAGCACCAGGCGTGGGTCGGTGGTCGATCGCTCGACCGCCGTCACCTTCGGCCTTGCCAGCAGCCGCGCAAGCCACTCGCAAGGCCGGGCGCGGCCATCCTTCAGCCAGGGGTCGTCGCCGCAGCGCGCGGTGCAGTCGCAAGGCGCGCCGCTCATGCGGCGGCCCTGGCCATGTCGCGGCACCGATCCAGGTGCTCAGCGACGTCGCGGAAGTCGGCCCAGCGCTTGCCGGCGTCCATGTACGTGGGCACCGGGAAGGTGCCGGCGCTGATCTGGTTGTAGATCGCGCCCTTGGTGATCCCGAGGCACTCGGCCAGCTGCTCGATCCCGAGCCGCGGGCCGTACTTGTCGGCGACGATCATCTGCGTCACGAGGCTGCTCATCGCTGAACTCCTGCAGGCTGAAGCTGTGTCTGGCGCAGCCAGGCGATGCTGGCCAGGGCCGGCGCCGGCTGCGCAACCTGGCCAGGCAGCGCTCGGCGGCTCTTCGTCTTCGTCGAGGCCTGCCACTCGCGATAGCAGGCCTTGCAGCAGTAGAAGAGCCCGGCCTGGCCCTCGGGGTCGCTGAAGAAGAACTCGGTGTCGGCCGGCCACCACTCGACGCAGCGGATGCAAAACTTCTCCAGGCCTTCGGCGCTGAAGCGGAGTCGGTTCGTTGCGGGCCGCATCAGGCTGCCCTCCTTTCATCTGCCGCTGCAGCTCTCTGCTGCGCACACGCGGCGCTCAACTCGTTGACCATCGCCTCGGACCAGTCGGCCGCCATGACGGCGGTCGGCCGGTCGACCTTCTCGGCGAGCCGGTCCATCACCCCCACCCCTTCCTTCGCCAGCTGGTAGTCCTCACCCGTGAAGACGACCCGGCCCGTGCGGCCGTAGCGCTCGACCAGGCGCGTGGCCAGCTGCAGCTGCTGGTTCATCGCGTCGACCTCGATGCCCAGCGCCTCGGCGACCTTGCTCCAGGTCAGCGTCCCGCCGACCCAATGCCAGAGCGTGTCTTCGCAGGCCTCGCCGCGTGCGATCGAGTCCAGGTTCACGATGTGCACCAGGCCAAGATCCAGCAACTGGCTGCGGTCCAGCTTCGGCCTGAAGGCGCGCGGCATCCTGGCCAGCAGCTCGGCCTGGCTGACGGGCTTGTGCTTGCGCTTCATGCCCCCGCCCTTCTGATGCCGTGGAACTGCTCGACGACGATGCAGACGCTCTCGGCCAGCCCGATGTCGTTGCCGAGCGTGCATCCAGTCGTGGTGTAGAAGGCCTCGCGGAGCTGCTGCCGGCTCATCGGCGCCGGTGCAGCAGGCTTGGCCGCCACGGCCTCGGCGTTGGGCAAGGGCAGGCCCAGCTCGGCCGCCCTGGCCAGCTCTACCGAGAACGAGACATACAGCGGCCGGGCGCCGTCGCTGCAGGCCCCCTCGTGGGTTTCGTTGTACGGGTCGTGCATGGTTGCATGCACCAGCACGTCGTCGGCATTGCAGCCCGAGGCCTCCTGGAACCAGCGCGCGACTTCTGCGTACTTCAGGCCGGCAGCTGCGCTCCACAAGTAGACCGCCGCGCCGTAGTGAGCCGCCGTCTCGCTGCTGGATTCCAGCCAGATCGCCGCGCATTCGCCGAGACTGCCAGCAGTCGGGCAGCGCCCCTCGTGCATGTGGCGATTGATCGCTGAGAGGAGGCTCATGCGACCTCCAGCGGGGCAGCGGCGGCTTCAGCCCGGGCCGCGAAGCGGCGCGGGAAGAAGTCGCAGTAGGTGTCGGTCGCCTCATGCGCGTAGAACGCCTGACAGTGGCGGAAGTGCATGCAGTCGCCGCAAGTCTTGCCA
The DNA here is from genome assembly GCA_037439585.1 of Roseateles sp. GTDB lineage: Bacteria > Pseudomonadota > Gammaproteobacteria > Burkholderiales > Burkholderiaceae_C > Pelomonas. The sequence goes on from JBBIVU010000035.1 coordinate 13,513, forward strand.
GCAGGCAGCTCCATGCAGGTGCGATCGCTGCAGGCCTTGTCGACGCAGCAGCCGTGCTTGTGCTTCGTGATCAAGCTCATGCGGCCTCCAGCGCATCGGCGGCGGCAGCGCTCGCGACGGCGGAGCCGGCGCCCTCGTCATCCTTGCCGGCGAAGCCGGCCTGGATATGACCCCCAGGGGCGGCAGCGTCCGCGCTGCCATCGGCCCCACCGGCGGCACGCGCAGCGGGCGAAGGGGTAGAGGCGACCTCGAAGTCCGCCAGGCCATGGCCATCCGCGATCGCGACCTTCAGCCACTTGGGCATCAGGCCCCGGCCCGACCAGGTCTCGCCGGTCAGCTCGTTGCGATAGCGCACCTTGCCCTTGGCCAGCACCCCAGCGGGCGCACGCGCAGCGGGCGAAGGGGTAGATCCGCCCTCGTCGACCTCGTCGTCTGCCTCATCGTCAGCGCGCGCAGCGGCGGAAGGGGTAGAAGCGGCCTCGACGATCTCGTCAGGCATGGGCACGGCCATGGCCAGGTCGACGTCGATGCCGTAGGCGGTCGCGACCTTGCCGACGCGCTCGGGCAGATCTGCGTTCAGGCCGCGCAGCCAGTAGCCCTCGTCGTGCGCCATGACGACGGTCATCAGCAGCACGCCCTTCTCGTCAGCCGACATCGACGGCACCGCGGCGGCCAGGTCGCGCACATGCTCGACGCCATAGCGCTGGGCCAGCCACTTGCCCTCGGTGTTCCAGTAGTCGACCTGCTCCAGCGCCCAGCCGACGACCATGTCGAGATCCAGGCTCGTGCGCGGCGCCTCGCGCAGCTTGGCGACGCAGGTCTGCAGCAGTCGGTCGTGGCGCTGGGCCGGCTCGGCCTGCTCCTTCTCCTGCTGCTCGCGCTCTGCCGGCGTCAGCTCACGGTAGCCGCGCGACTGCTTCGGCGCCTCGGGCTTGGCGACGCCGATCGCCTTCAGCTCGGCCGCAGCCACGGCCTGGACCGTCTTGCCGGTGCACTGGTCCTGGATGTTGACGATCGGCAGATCGCACGACTTCTTGCCCGAGGCCTTGAGCGCGGCCTTCACGTCAGCCAGGGAGAGGTAGGCGCCCTTGACGGTCTTGCCGTCGGCACCCAGCGCGGCGCGGGCCTTGTTGCCATCGACCACGACCTTGCCCTCGGCGCGCATGCGCTCGGCCTCGCGCACCAGGTGGGCCTTGTGCTTCGTGTCCCAGCAGACCGGGTCGGTGCACAGGCGCGTGTTGCCCTGCTCGAAGTGGCCCGGGTAGTGGCCGGGCCGCTTCTCGGTCAGGTCGACGAACTCGGGCGCGTTGCCGCTGAGCTTGTCGCAGGCGCTGCAGACGCCTGCACTGGCGACCAGGTCGGCATCCTCGGGATCGAAGATGGCGCCCTTCAGGTCCAGCGTGAACATGTCGGCCAGCAGGCGCTTGATCTCGCGGTAGCTCTTCTTGCCGCCGTCGTCGAGCTTCATGTACTTGGCCTCGATGGCCTTCAGCGCGCGCTCCTGCAGCTTGGTGTGGCGCAGCCGGGCGATCAGCAGTGCGACCTCGCTGCCGATCTCGCCGCGCAGGCAGGCGTCTCGCACGGTCGGGACGGCCTGCAGCAGCTTGAGGCGGCCGTAGATGTAGCTGCGGCTCTTGCCGGTCTGCTCGACCAGCTGCTCAGCGCTGATGCCGTGGTCCTGCATGAGCTTCTGGAAGCCCTCGGCCTCCTCGATCGCGTGCACGTCGTCTCGGGCCAGGTTCTCGATGATCTGCGCGCGCTCGACCTCCTCGTCGGTCATCACGCGCACGATCGCGGGCACGCTGGCCAGGCCGGCGATCTCGGCCGCGCGCTTGCGGCGGTGGCCGAAGACGATCTCGTAGTCGGTGAAGGTGTCGACGCCCTCGAAGAGGGGGCGCGCTGGCTTGCTGGGCACGCGCACGACGATGGGCTGCAGCACGCGGCCGAGTGGCGGCTTCATCGTGTCGGCCAGCTCCTGCAGCTTGACCTGGTTGTAGGTGCGGCGGTACTGGAAGGGGCTGTCGTGCAGCTGGGCCAGCGGGATGTCGAGGATCGACTCGACGGTGGTGTTCATGTCCATGAGGAGGTCTCCAGTCAGCTGAGGGCGGCGACCATCGCGTCGAGCTGCTCGTGCAGTTGGTCGACGGTGCCGGTGTTGTCGATACGAGCCCAGGGGACGATCTGGTCGACGAGGGCTTCGCTCGTGTGAGCGCGCACCGCAGCCACTGGCCGGAAGATGCGCACGACGCGGCCCTGGTGCTGTTCCACCCAGGCCGCCTCGTTGGGGAACCGCACGTCGGTGATGACGATGCGGTCGTGAATCGGTGCTGCAGGCAGGCCGAGGTTCAGCGCGGCCAGGCGCAGCCAGAAGTCGTCAGCGAGCGCACGGCCCCACTCGGTGCCCAGCGTCTGCGCCAGGTGGCGATAGCTGAGGCCGAGGCCCGGGATGGGCTGCTCTTTCAGGTGGCGCTCGTAGATGTAGGCGTAGTCGAGGCCGGCCTCGACGAGCAGCGCCTCCAGCATGTTGCGCAGCGGGTCGGCGAAGGCGTAGGTCACGAAGCCGTGCGCCTGCTCCAGGTAGCTGGCGGCGGTGTCCTTGCCGACACCTGCAGATCCGCACAGGCCGATGATGATCGGGTCGGGCATCACGCAGCCCCCACCGGCCAGAAGCGGCGGTCGTGCGCCTCGGGCTTCAGGAAGTCGGCGCTGCCGGTGGTCGCATGGAAGCGGACGGCGCGCGCGGTCTGGTCGGCGCGGACCAGCACCGCCTGGCGGAAGTAGCCGGCGCTCGGGTAGGCCTGGCGCAGGGTGTAGAAGACCAGGCCGATGGCGTCGCGCGCCGGCGAGCGGGCGATGTCCTCGCCGAGCTGGCGGGCAACCCGGCGCAGGTCGAAGATGACCCAGCACTGAGCGTCGAGCTGCAGGGCGCGCAAGTAGGTGTCAGGCACGCCGGCGACCTGCACCGGGTGCAGATGCACGGCGCTGCCGTCGGGCCACATGACCTCATGACGCTGGGCGAGGACTTCGCGGTCGCCTTCGCGGTGAATGATCAAGCTGTCGGTGAGCTGCATGCTCATGCCTCCTGCCGGGTTGAGCCGGCGTCCTCGGGTTGCGGGGTGTGAGGGATGACCTCGGTCACGCCCTCCAGCTTCAGCACGGCATGGCCGTGGTCGGTGCGCGGGGTGATGCCCTTCGCGTACACGGTGACCGGCCGGCCCCGGCGCAGCAGGTGCTGCTTCGCCTGGGCGGCCTGGAAGTGGGCAGGGTCGTCGCCGCAGTCCTGGCGGACGACGAAGGGGAAGCCGGCGCCGGCGCCGATCTCCAGGAAGAGCAGCGCGTGGGGCTTCTCGCCGACGGTGAAGCGCAGCTCGGCATCGGTGCGCAGGCAGCCCGTCACCCGGATGACGGCCTCGTCGAGTGCGGGCGTCTGCACGGGCCTCATGACTGCACCCGAGAGAGCAGGCGCTGCACCAGGGCGGCCAGCCGGCGCGCGAGCGTCGGGCGGTGGTAGACCTCGATCACGCCGGGCGCCAGGCGCAGGGCTTTGCGGGGCGCGCTCATTGCGTCACCCCGGCGTGGGTGTTCATCAGCACGCACAGCGTGCCGTCGATCGTCAGGCCCAGGTGGCCGGTGCCTTCGGCCTCCATGCGCTCGCCCAGCTCGATGGTCTGCTGCCAGCGGTAGTCGAGCGCGTCCTCGGCGTCAGCCAGGCGCCGCTGCAGGTCGGCGATCAGCTCGTCCTGCTGCTCCAGGCGCTCGCCCTGCTCGCTGACGACCTCGCGCAGGTGCTGCAGCTCCAGACGCTCCAGGCGCGCCTGGATGCGGCGGGTGTCGGCGGTGTGGCGCGCGCTCATGCGGGCCTCACGCTGCAGGCCTTCAGCTGCTCGCCGAAGGTGTCGATCGCGGTGATGACCGCATCGCAGGAGCAGGCAGCCAGGATGTGCAGACGTCCGCACTGGCCGCCTCGGAGGCGGTAGGTGGCGATGAAACGGTGCATGTGTCACTCCAGAGCTGCGGGATGCAGCGCGGAGCGCACGATAGCGCACGCTAATGCTTTGTGCAATAGCGCGCGCTAATGTTCAGGCGCAAGAAAAGCCCGCAGGGAGCGGGCAATCGGGGCTACGAGCGGAGCTTTGGCAGATCCAGCTCGACGGCGAACTGGCCCTCGTGGTGGAGTGGAACCTCGATCCGAGCGGCGGATTTAATCTGCGCGGACTCAAGGCCGAGTCGGCGCAGCATGGTTCTGAAATCAGGGGCCAGCGCCTTAGGGACGTAGCCGATTACGTGGGAATCAAGGACAACAGCGACCGCGTTTTTATCGTGGGGATTTTCATCCTCCAGATGATAAAAAACCTCGGCTTCTACGGTCGTCGAATCCCCTTCTCCAACTGATTCCTGTCCCTCTCGTTCATCTTTGATCACCTTTGAATACTTCCGCTGCAAAACATCGCGGCGATATTCAACTCCGGCGGCTGTGAGAGTGTGCAGCCAGTCGCCGGTGATCTTGTGATGGTTGGGATTTGACCCGATGGTTATGGGTCTGCGCCGACTTTTCGTCGTAGCCCGCCAAACCAGATAGGCGACGACAAGTAAGACAAGCAGCGCTAGAACGGCCATTGTTAACTCCCTGGATTACTTGATATTTGGCCTTGTTGGAAACTGGTATATCCGTGCGGATTTATTCGCTGGCGGCCCTCTTGGCGCGGTTTTCTCGTTCCCACTCGCTATACACAAAAAAAGCGTAGCGCTGAATATCTTCCCTTCGGTCGACTGGCATCTTGAAGAACATGCGCGGCGACATTTTCTTGAAAGGCCAGAAGTCCGGGTGCGAAGAATGCTCGATGGGGACGATGGTTCCTTCGCTTGTGGTGTCAAGGCGGTC
>JBBIVU010000036.1:0-18320 GCA_037439585.1 Roseateles sp.
CTGCTGGGGCCTGGGCTGGGAGGTGTGGCTGAACGGCATGGAAGTGACGCAGTTCACCTACTTCCAGCAGGTCGGCGGCATCGACTGCAAGCCCATCACCGGCGAGATCACCTACGGGTTGGAGCGCTTGGCCATGTACCTGCAGGGCAAGGAATCGGTGTATGACCTCGTCTACACCGATGGCCTGACGTATGGCGACGTCTTTCACCAGAACGAGGTCGAGCAGAGCACCTACAACTTCGAACACAGCGATGTGGACTTCCTGCTAACGGCCTTTGCCGCGCACGAGAAGACCAGCCAGGCGCTGATGGCCGAGAAGCTCGCCCTGCCCGCCTACGAACAGCTGCTGAAGGCCGGCCACAGCTTCAACCTGCTGGACGCCCGCGGCGCCATCTCGGTGACCGAGCGCGCGGCCTACATCGGCCGCATCCGCAACCTCGCGCGCGCCGTGGCGCAGAGCTATGTGGACAGCCGTGCGCGCCTCGGGTTCCCGATGGCCCCCAAGGCCTGGGCCGACGAAGTCGTCGCCCAGATCGAACTGAAGAACAAGAAGGCGGCCTGATCGATGAGCGCAAACCTCCTCGTTGAACTGTTTGTCGAAGAGCTGCCACCGAAGGCGCTCAAGAAACTGGGCGAGTCGTTTGCCGGCGTGCTGGCCGACAGCCTCAAGGCCCAAGGCCTGGCTGCGGCCGACGCCGCCGTCACCTCGTTCGCGTCGCCGCGCCGCCTGGGCGTGCACGTCACGGGTGTCGCCGCCAAGGCTGCCGACAAGGCCGTGCAGCAGAAGCTCATGCCCGTCGCCGTGGCCCTCACCGCCGACGGCCAGGCCACACCCGCGCTGCTGAAGAAGCTGGCCTCCATCGGTGCCGGCCCCGAGGTCGTGCCTCAACTCAAGCGCCAACCCGACGGCAAGGCCGAAGCTCTGTTCTGGGACAGCATCCAGCCTGGCGCCACCCTCGCCCAGGGCCTGCAGAAGGCGCTGGACGAAACGCTGGCCAAGCTGCCCATCCCCAAGGTCATGACCTACCAGCTGGCCGACGGCTGGACCGATGTGAAGTTCGTGCGCCCGGCGCACGGGCTGATCGCCTTGCACGGCAGTGATGTCGTGTCCGTCCAGGCCCTGGGCCTCACGTCCGGCCGCAACACGCAAGGCCACCGCTTCGAGGCCGCCCAGGCCACGGTCAGTATCGACAACGCCGACAGCTACGCCTCGCAACTGCGCGAGCAGGGCGCCGTCATCGCCGGCTTCGCCGAGCGCCGCGCCGAGATCGCCCGCCAGTTGCACGCGGCAGCCAGTGCGCTGAGCCTCAAGCCCATCGACGACGACGCGCTGCTGGACGAAGTGACCGCTCTGGTGGAGCGCCCCAACGTGCTGACCTGCGCGTTCGAAGCCGAGTTCCTGGCCGTGCCGCAGGAGTGCCTCATCCTGACGATGAAGGCCAACCAGAAATACTTCCCGCTGCTGGACGTCCACGGCAAGCTGACCCGCCATTTCCTGGTGGTCAGCAACATCGCACCGGCCGATGCGTCGGCCGTGACGGGCGGCAACGAGCGCGTGGTGCGCCCGCGCCTGGCCGACGCCAAGTTCTTCTTCGACCAGGACCGCAAGAAGAAACTGGCCGACCGCCTGCCCGGCCTGGCCAAGGTGGTCTACCACGGCAAACTGGGCTCGCAGGGCGAGCGCACCGAGCGTGTGCAGGCCATCGCCCATGCCATCGTCCAGCAACTCAGCATGGCCACGCTGCCCTACACGGTGGAAGCGGACGACGAGTTCAAGGTGCTGGACAGCAAGGTCAAGCAGGCCGCCCTGCTCGCCAAGTGTGACCTGCTGACCGACATGGTCGGCGAGTTCCCCGAGCTGCAGGGCATCATGGGCGGCTACTACGCCCGCCACGAGGGCCTGCGCGACGGCGTCGCCATCGCCATCGAAGACCACTACAAGCCGCGCTTCGCGGGTGACGCGCTGCCGCGCAACCACACCGGCACCGTGGTGGCCCTGGCCGACAAGCTCGAGACGCTGGTGGGCCTGTTCGGCATCGGTCAGCTGCCCACCGGCGACAAGGACCCGTTCGCGCTGCGTCGCCACGCGCTGGGCGTCATCCGCATCCTGGTCGAGAAGAACCTGCCGCTGGACCTGCCCGCCCTCATCGCAGCGGCCGTGCCGCCGTTCGGCGAGCTGATCCAGAACCCCGGCGAAGCCTTGCTGAGCTTCTTTGCCGACCGCCTGGCCGTGAGCCTGCGTGACCAGGGCTACAGCGCCCAGGAAGTGGATGCGGTGCTGGCGCTGGCCCCCACCCGCCTGGGCGATGTGCCCAAGCGCCTGGTGGCGGTGCGCGCCTTCGCGGCGCTGGCAGAAGCCGCCCCGCTGGCGGCGGCCAACAAGCGGGTTGGCAACATCCTCAAGAAGGTCGAGGGCGAACTGCCCACCGAGGTGAAGCCGGAGCTGCTGCACGAGGCAGCCGAACAGGCCCTGGCGAAGGCCATCGCCGATGTGCAGCCCCAAGCGGACACGCTGTTCGAGCAGCACGACTACACCGGCTCGCTCAAGGCCCTGGCGGCGCTCAAGGCCCCGGTGGACGCCTTCTTCGACGGTGTGATGGTGAATGCGGAAGACCCCGCGCTGCGGGCCAACCGCCTGGCCCTGCTGGGCCGGCTGCACGCCGCGATGAACCGCGTGGCCGATTTGTCTCGCCTGGCCTGAGCTTGCGATGCGCGCCGACCACGCCCATGGCATGAAGCTCGTCATCCTCGGGCGGGACGGCACGCTCAACCGGTACCGCGACGACCACGTCAAGGCGCCGGAAGAGCTCGACCCCCTGCCTGGCGCGATGGAAGCCGTGGCACGCCTGAACCACGCCGGCTGGCACACCGTGCTGGCCACCAACCAGGCCGGCATCGGCCGCGGCCTGCTTGACATGGCCTCGCTGAACGCGGTGCACCTGCGGCTGAACCAGCTGCTGGCCGAAAAGGGCGGGCGCCTGGACGCCGCCTTCTTCTGCCCGCACACCCCCGAGGAAGGCTGCGACTGCCGCAAGCCGCTGCCTGGCCTCATCAAGCAGATCGGCGAGCGCTTTGACGTGGCCCTGGCCACCATCCACATGGTGGGCGCGTCGCTGACCGACCTGCTAACCGCCCAGAACGCCGGCTGTGTGCCGCACCTGGTGATGACCGGTCCCTTGGGCAAGCTCGGCACCGAGGAACTCGCCGCCCTGCTCGCCCAAGTGCCGCAAGCCCGCGTGCACGACGACCTGGCGAGCTTCGCCGAGACTCTCATCCAGGACGAGCGGCGCCGCATCGCCGAGGCCCGTGGCGAAGCCCTCACCCCCGACACCCAGGCCGGAGACCTGCACTGATGTCCACCCTGCTGAGCGCCATGCGCTCGCTGTTCTTCGTCATCGTCCTCACCGTGACGGTCATCCCCTGGGCACTGGGCGTGCTGGTGCTGTCCATCTTCCGCCGGGGCGACCCGGTCTACTGGGCCTGCGCCGGCTGGCTCAAGGTCGCCATCTGGAGCGCACGCTTCATCTGCGGCGTCCGCTGGCGCATCCAGGGCATGGAAAACCTGCCCTCCGCCTCGGATCGCAAAGCCGGCGTGGTGCTGCTGTCCAAGCACCAGAGCACCTGGGAAACCTTTGCCTACCCGGCGCTGCTCAGCCACCCGCTGGCCTACGTGTTCAAGCGCGAGCTGCTCTACGTGCCCTTCTTCGGCTGGGCCATGGCGCGCATGGACATGATCCACATCGACCGCGGCCGCCGCACCGAAGCCTGGAACAAGGTGCTCACCCAGGGCAAGCGCCTGGGTGGCCAGGGCAACTGGGTCATCATGTTCCCGGAGGGCACACGCATCGCCCGGGGCGAGGTGGGCGATTACAAGACGGGCGGCACCCGCCTCGCCATCGAGGCCGGTCTCCCCGTCGTGCCCATCGCGGCCACCGCCGCGCGCTGCTGGCCGCGCAAGAGCTTCCTGCTGCGCCCGGGGGTGGTGGACATTTCCATCGGCCGGCAGATCCGCCCTGAGGGCCGCGCGCCGGCCGAGTTGATGCATGAGGTTCGGGACTGGATCGAGAGCGAAATGCGCCGCCTGGACCCGGAGGCCTATCAAAACCCTCAGCCCGCCGGCCCTGCCGGCGATCCTGCGTCGACCCGACGCTGAAGCCCATGCCGCCCAAGCGCCCGGCCCCACTTCTGCAGGACAGCCAGCTGTCGCTGTTCGACGTGGCGGCGGAGATCACGCCAGCCGAACCCGGTGCGCCGCGGTCGAACCGCGAGCTGTGGCTGGGCCAGCACCGCATCGGATACGAACTCAAGCGCGCACGCCGGCGCTCCATCGGCTTCGTCGTGGGGCCGCAGGGCCTGCGCGTGAGCGCGCCCCGCTGGGTGCCCCTCAACGAGATCGAACGTGCCCTGCACCACAAGGGCGAGTGGATCCTGCGCAAGCTGGTGGAGCAGCGAGAGCGCCAGCAGCGCATCCAGGCCTCACGCATCAGTTGGACGGACGGCGGCAGCCTGCCCTACCTCGGCGCACCGCTCACCCTGGTGCTCGCCCCGGCGGAACGCGAGGTGGTGTGGGATGAAACCACACGCCAACTGCGCCTGCCTCTGCCCCTCGCGGCGTCGGCAGAGCAGATCCGCGACCTGACCCAGGCCTGGCTCCAGGCCCGCGCCCGGGACGCCTTCCTGCCGCGCTGCAGGCACTTTGCCGACTTGCTCGGGGTGGCGATGAAGTCGCTGCGCCTGTCGTCCGCCCAGACCCGCTGGGGCAGCGCGAGTGCGGATGGCAGCATCCGCCTGAACTGGCGGCTCATCCACTTCACGCCAGCCATCATCGATTACGTGGTGGCGCACGAGCTCGCTCACCTGCGCGAGATGAACCACAGCCCCGCGTTCTGGGACACGGTGCGCGCCGTGCTGCCCGACTTCGAGCGCTCGCGCGATGCGCTTCGCGAGGAATCCATCGTCGTACAGTGAGCACGGCCCCCAGACCTTGCAATGGTTTGCTGGTGAATATTCCCGCGGGACCGTCACCGCGTCGCATTCACATTCAGCAACACTGAATCCCAAGCTGTCATCACAGGTGTCCCCAGCGCCGGCCAACCGGCACGAGGAAAGGCACCGGGCCCCTCAGACCGCCGCCGAACGATCGCGCATCGTCGGCGGCGTTTCTTTTGGCATCCACGCGATGCATCAGCGCCTTGGCACGCCTGCGTCAAACACGCAAGCCACTTGACTCGCTGCCACCTGCACCAGAACAACCCCACCCCGCGAACCCGCATGGCGACAGATGCCCGTGGCTCGCCCCGGTGAACGGTCAACCCGGCCGGAAGCGGTAAACGCCGTCGCTGCCCAGTTCACGCTTCAAATCGCCCTGCAACCACAGCGCGTTGAGGTGGGCAATGGCCTCACCCATGGCGAAGGTGGTCTGGTGCAGGTCGAGCTTGCGCTTGAACAGCACCGGCAGCAGGCCGGCTGCGTGCGTGGGCGCAACAGTACAGGCCGCCATCACCTCGGTCAGGCGCTCGTCGTGGTGCTCGCGGAGCTGGTCGATGCGCTCGTGCAGCCCGGTGAAGGGCTTGCCGTGCGAAGGCAGTACCAGCGTCTCGGCCGGTGCCGCCAGGAAGCGGGCCAGCGAGTTCAGGTAGAGCGTCAGCGGATCGGCCTCGGGCTCCACGTCCACCACCGACACATTGGTGGAGATGCGGGGCAACACCATGTCACCGGAGATCAGCAGCGGCCCCCCTTCAGCGGTCCCACAGAACAGGCTGATGTGCTCGGGCGCATGGCCATGGCCGGCAATGCAATGCCAGGTGTGGCCGCCGATCTCGACCTCGGTCCCGTCCATCAGGCGCCGGTAGCTGGCGGGCACTACGGGCACCATCTTGGGGTAGTAATCGGCACGGTCGCGGATCTTGTCCAGGGACTCCGGGTCGGTCAGCCCATGGCTGCCAAAGAAGGCCGCCGCTGCGGCCCCGCCCATGCCCACCGTGGAACCGCTGGCCACACGCGCCAGGTTGTAGTCCGTCGCACTCATCCACAAACGGCAGCCCCATTTTTCAGTCAGCCAGTGGGCAAGGCCCAGGTGGTCCGGGTGGAAGTGCGTGGCGATCACACGCAGCACCGGCAGGCCGTCCAGCCGCTCGGCGAACACCCGCGCCCAATTGGCGCGGGTGTCGTCGCTGGCGATGCCGCAGTCCACGATGGTCCAGCCCTCGCAGCCATCGACGCGATCCCGCAGCAGCCAGAGGTTGATGTGGTCCAGCGCGAAAGGCAGGCCCATGCGCACCCAGCGCACGCCGGGGGCCAAGTCCAGCGCTTCGCCGGGGCCGGGCAGGGTGTCGCCCAAGGGGTAGTGCAGTTCGGATTCGCGTGCGTTGGCCATGACGATGTTCGACTGGTTTTAGACTGACGTTTACGTCAATCGAGTGTAGCCATGCCCCCTCGCAAGTCTGTCCCGCCCGCGACCGAAGCCCCGCAGCAGACCTTCACCATCACCGAGCTTGCTGCCGAGTTCGACATCACGCCACGCGCCATCCGCTTCTACGAGGACATGGGCCTGCTGGAGCCCGGCCGCAAGGGGCGCAACCGCGTCTACACCCCGCGCGACCGCACACGGCTCAAACTCACGCTGCGCGGCAAGCGCCTGGGCCTGGCGCTGCAGGAGATCAAACAACTCGTGGACATGTACGACAGCCAAGCCAGTGCGGCACCGCAGCTGCGTGCCTTCCTGGCCATCCTGGCCCAGCATCGCCAGCAGCTGGAGCAGCAACGGCACGACATCGAGGTCACGCTGGCTGAAATCCAGCAGCACGAAAAGCGCTGCCGCGCGCTGCTGGCGGCCTGACGGGGGCGCCGCCAGCCACTCGTGACGGTTTTTCGAAACGCTTCCTAATTTTTCAACTGGGCGGGGCGGACCCCGCTGACGGCATCCTCAAGTCTGACCAGAGTGCGCCGCTCGGCCGACACCTCCGTCGTGCTGGCCTCGGCCGCGCCCATCTTCACTGCTGCGGCCCCATGTCCCTCGCAGCGCAGGCGGTGGAGGCGGTCGCCAGTGGCGCTTCGCCCCGATCGCAAGGCCCGGGGAGCCGCCGTCGAAGTGCGTTCAGCACTGACACGGACTGACGGCAACTTCGGGATTGACGCCTGCCTGGCCGCTGCAGCTGGCTCCGGCGGGACCCAATACCTGTTCTGGGCCTCCCCCACCACGTTGGCCCACCCGCCAATGCAGTGTTCGCCGGGGCCGTGCCGGAGCCCCAGACGGCGGCCCCGCTGGCGCTGGGCCTCGCCGTGCGGGCCCTGTCAGGCCGGCGGCGCCGGGCAGCGGCTCAGCAGGGCTGAGATCGCTTCCAGAAACACCCGGGTGCGCAGTGGCATCAGCCGCCGCTCCGGGAACACCGCCCAGGCCGTGGAGCCTGGGAGCTGCCAGCCCGGCAGCACGCGCTGCAGCCGGCCCAGGGCCAGCGCGTCGGCAACCATCAGGCGGTCGATGCCGGCGATGCCCACGCCCGCCTGCGCCATCTGCGACAGCAGCGTGGGCGCATTGGCCAGCGTGCGCTGGGCTGGCCTCACCGCAACGGGCTCTGCGCCCTCGCGGCTGAGCAGCCAGGGCACCAGGTCGCCGGTGCGGCTCAGCAGCATCAGGCCGTGCATGGCCTCCAGCGCCTGCGGCAGCAGCGGCTCGCCCACGCGGGCCAGGTAGTCGGGCGCGGCGTACAGACCCCAATGTGTCGTGGCCAGGCGCCGTGCGGCCAGTTGGCTGTCGTCGGCCAGCTCGCCCATGCGGATGGCCAGATCGAAGCCCTCGCCCACGAGGTCCACGCGGCGGGGCGTCAGATCCAACTCCAGCTGCACCTCGGGGTACTGCAGCGCGAACTCGGCCAGCATGCCGGCCGCCACGTGCTGGGCAAAGTCCGCCGGCATGCTCACCCGCAGGCGGCCGCTGGGCTTGCTTTGCCGGTGGAGCGCCAGGGCCAATGCGCCATCCACTTCGGCCGCCACGGTGCGCGCGTGCTCCAGCACGCCGGCGCCAAAGTCCGTCAGCGACAGCTTGCGCGTGCTGCGCAGCAGCAGCTTCTCGCCCAGCCGGGCTTCCAGGGCTGCGATGCGCCGCGACACCGTGCTCTTGGGCCAGTGCACCCGCTCGGCCGCGCGGCTGAAGCTGCCGGCCTCCACCACGCGGGCGAACAGCAGCAGGTCGTCGGCATCGCTTTCCATCACCACCCTCATTGATCCATTGGCGGAACAATCTTATGCAGATTGGCGCCTTCCGGGGTTGATTGATGGTTCCTAGAGTTCAGTCCATCGCAACCCACCCTGTCGGAGCCCCAGATGAACATCCTGCAAATCAACTCCAGCGCCCGCCGCCTGCAAGACGACCAGGGCTCGTTCTCCACCCGCCTGGCCAACGAGCTGACCGCCGGCCTGCGCGCCGCCCATGCCGGCGCCACGCTGACCATGCGTGACTTCGCCACCCACCCGCTGCCCGTGCTGGACGAAGCCGGCCTGGGCGCGCTGTTCACGCCGGCCGACGCCCGCACGGCCGAGCAGGCCGCGCGCGTGGCGCTGAGCGACCAGCTCATCGCCGAGCTGCTGGCGGCGGACGTGCTGGTGATCGGCGCCCCGATGATCAACTTCAGCATCAGCGCCCAGCTCAAGAACTGGATCGACGCCATCGCCCGCGCCGGCGTCACCTTCAAGTACGGCGAGGCCGGCCCCGTGGGTTTGGTGACCGGCAAGAAGGTGTACGTGGTGACCTCCCGCGGCGGCATCCACCGCGACCAGCCGCGCGACCAGGTCGTGTCCTACCTGCGCACCGTGCTGGCCTTCCTGGGCATGACGGACGTGGAGTTCATCTACGCTGAAGGCCTGAACATGGGGCCCGAGGCTGCCGAGAAGGGCTTGAGCGAAGCCCGCGCCCACATCACCGAACTGATCACTGCATAAGGAACCGCCATGAGCACCGTCGCCACTGCCCTTCTGACCCAGCCCCGCGAGGTCGAGCGCCTCGTCGCCGGCCAGCCGACCAGCGACGGTGCGGGCGTGAAGCTCAACCGCGTGCTGACGCAGAACCTGCAGCGCCGGCTGGACCCGTTCCTGATGCTGGACCACTTCGGCTCCGAGAACCCGGACGACTACGTGGCCGGCTTCCCCGACCACCCGCACCGCGGCTTCGAGACCATCACCTACATGCTGCAGGGCCGCATCCGCCACCGCGATTCGGCCGGCCACGAAGGCCTGGTGGCCGACGGCGGCGTGCAGTGGATGACCGCCGGCCGTGGCGTGATCCACAGCGAGCTGCCTGAGCAGCGCGAGGGCCGCATGTCCGGCTTCCAGCTCTGGCTCAACCTGCCCGCCAAGGACAAGATGCGCGAGCCCTGGTACCTGGACGTGCAGGGCCCCGAGGTGCCGCAGTTCGAGCACGACGGCGTGACGGTGCGCGTCATCGCCGGCCAGAGCCACGGCGTGGCCGGTGCCGTGCAGCGCGCGGTGACCGAGCCGCTGTACCTGGACCTGCACCTGCCCGCAGGCGCGCGCTTCGAGCAGCCGCTGCCGGCCACGCACAACGCCTTCGTGTTCGTCTACGACGGCGCGCTGCGTTTCGACAGCGGCTGCCTCGTGCCCTCGGGCCGCATGGCCATCCTGGCCAACACGTCGGGCAGCGACGGCGTGCGCCTGCAGGCGGGCGACGCCCCCACGCGCGCCATCCTGGTGGCCGGCCAGCCGCTGAACGAGCCCATCGCGCAGTACGGCCCCTTCGTGATGAACACCGAGGCCGAGCTGGTGCAGGCCGTGCGGGATTTCCAGGCCGGGCGCCTGGCCTGAGGCAGGCGGTGAGGCAAGGCCGCTGCGCGGAGGGCACGGCCCGCGCACGGCAACTGAGACTTCGCCCAAGCCGGAGGCTTGGCAGGCGGGGCCCTGGGTGAATTCCCGACCGATCGGTCGACAAACCACCGATACCATGAGCCCGCCTTCACAGCGATGCCGCCATGGACCTCACGATTGCCGCCATCCTGGGCCTCGACGGCCTGACCAACGGCGCCATCTACGCCCTCGTGGCGCTGGCGCTGGTGCTCGTTTTCTCCGTCACCCGGGTCATCTTCATCCCGCAGGGTGAGTTCGTCGCCTTCGGCGCGCTCACGCTGGCCTCGCTGCAGATGGGCAAGGTGCCCGGCACCGTGTGGCTGCTGCTGCTGATGGCCGGGGCCGTGGCGGTGCTGGACGTGGTGCAGGGCCTGCGCGAGCGGCGGGGCGCGTCGCGCATCTGCTTCAGCCTGCTGCAGACGCTGAGCTTCCCCTGCGCCGTCGCGGCCATGGCGCCGCTGTTCGTGCAGCAGTCGCCCGCGCTGATCTGGCAGGTGCTGGCCACGCTGGCCATCGTCACCTGCATGGGCCCGCTGCTGTACCGCCTGGCCTACCGCGCGCTGTCCGGCGCCAGCGTGCTGACGCTGCTCATCGTCTCGGTGGGCGTGCACTTCGCGCTGACGGGCATCGGTCTCGTCTTCTTCGGTGCCGAGGGCTACCGCACGCCGGCCTTCTGGGAGGCGCGCTTCGAGGTCGGCCCGCTGAGCCTCACCGGCCAGACGCTCATCATCTTCGGCGCCTCCGCCGTGCTGCTGGTGGGCATGTTCCTGTTCTTCGAACGCACGCTCACCGGCAAGGCACTGCGGGCCACTTCCGTCAACCGCACGGGGGCGCGGCTGATGGGCATCTCGGGCGACGCCGCCGGCAGCCAGACCTTCACGCTGGCCGCCTTCATCGGCGCGCTGTCGGGCCTGCTGATCTCACCGTCCACCACCATCTATTACGACACCGGCTTCCTCATCGGCCTCAAGGGCTTCGTGGCCGCCGTGTTCGGCGGGCTGGCCAGCTTCCCGATGGCGCTGGCCGGCGCCATCGGCGTGGGGCTGATCGAGAGCTTCGGCTCTTTCTGGGCCAGCGCGTTCAAGGAGGTCATCGTGTTCACGGTGATCCTGCCTGTGCTGCTGTGGCGGTCGTTCGTGGACCCGCACCACGAGGAGCACTGATGGCAGCTGCAGAACACAGCCACAGAGACACCGAGGCACAGAGATACCGGGTCAGTGAGGCAGTCATCGCAGCTGCCATTGAGGTTCACAGAGAGCTGGGGCCAGGGCTCTTCGAGAGCGTTTACGAAGCAGCCATGGAGATCGAGCTGAAGGATCAAGGACTGCTGGTGCAACGGCAGCTTGAGGTACCGATGACCTACAAAGGCCAAGCGCTGGGCTCCAGCTACCGAGTCGACCTGGTGGTGGAAAAAGAACTTGTGGTGGAGCTCAAGGCCGTGGAACGGCTGGCGCCGGTTCATACCGCGCAGGTGCTGACCTACTTGCGCCTGCTCAAGCTGCGCACCGGCCTGTTGATCAATTTCAACCATGCTCAATTGCGACAAGGCTTGAAGAGGATTGCGCTGTGAACCCACTCTCTCTGTGTCTCGGTGTCTCTGTGGCTGTGTTCGCTTTTGCTATCCACTCATGACTGCACTCAAGCGTTCCCACCTCGCGGCTGTGGCCGCCGTGTTCATCCTGGCCCTGTCCTTCCTGCCGGTGCCGGACTTCTGGATCACGCAGCTCAACTACATCGGCCTGTTCTCACTCGTCGTGCTGGGCCTGGTGCTGCTCACCGGCGTGGGCGGGCTCACGTCCTTCGGGCAGGCCGCGTTTGCCGGCGTGGGTGCCTACGCCACGGGCTACCTCACCACCGTGCTGGGCCTGTCGCCCTGGCTGGGCCTGGTGGCGGGGCTGGCGGTCACGCTGGTGCTGGCGCTGGCCATCGGGGCGCTGACGCTGCGCATGTCGGGCCACTACCTGCCGCTGGCCACCATTTGCTGGTGCCTGGCGCTGTACTACCTGATCGGCAACCTGGAGGCCCTGGGCAAGTACGACGGCCTGCTGGGCTTGCCGGCGCTGCAGATCGGGGACTTCAGCTTCCAGAGCGAGCGCCGCATCTACCTGCTGATCTGGGCGGCCGCGCTGCTGGCGGCGGTGGGCGTCACGCGGCTGCTGGACTCGCGGCCGGGCCGCATCATGCGGGCGCTCAACACCAACCGCGGTGGCGGCGCCACCATGCCCGAGGCCATGGGCGCCAGCACCTTCCGCTACAAGCTGGTGATGTTCGTCGTGGCCGCGCTGCTGGCCTGCGTGTCGGGCTGGCTGTACGCCCACATGCAGCGCAGCGTGAACCCCTCGCCCTTCGGCATCAAGTTCGGCATCGAGTACCTGTTCATGGCCGTGCTGGGCGGCATCGGCACCGTGGGCGGCGCCTTCACCGGCGCGGCGCTGGTGAAGCTGGCGGAAGACCAGCTCAAGGTGGTGCTGCCGCTGGTGTTCGGCGGTTCGGGGAACTACGAAATCATCGTGTTCGGCGTGGTGCTGGTGCTGGTGCTGCGCTTTGCGCCGGATGGCTTATGGCCCCTGTTGGCCCGCCTGCTGCCGGCGCGCGGCAACAGGCCGGTGGACGAGAACGCCCCGCGCCTGAGCGCCCGCAGCCACCCGCCGAGGGGCGCGGCGCTGCTGGACGTGCGCCAGATCCGCAAGCAGTTCGGCGGCCTCACGGCGGTGAACGACATCAGCTTCACCATCCAGGCGGGCGACATCGTGGGCCTGATCGGCCCCAACGGCGCGGGCAAGAGCACCACCTTCAACCTGATCTCCGGCGTGCTATCGCTCACCTCCGGCGAGGTGCAGCTGCTGGGCCAGCGGGTGGACGGCCAGGGCAGCCGCGCGATCGCCCGCGCCGGCCTGTCGCGCACCTTCCAGCACGTGAAGCTGGTGCCCGACATGACAGTGCTGGAGAACGTGGCCCTGGGCACCTACCTGCGCACCCGGACCGGCACGCTGCGCGCCATGCTGGGCCTGAACGCCGCCGAGGAGGCCCAGGCCCGCGCCGAGGCACTGCGGCAGCTGCGCCGCATCGGCCTGGAGGGCCAGGCCCACGAGCTGGCCGGCAACCTCGCGCTGGGCCCACAGCGCCTGGTGGAGATTGCCCGCGCGCTGGCCAGCGACCCGTCGCTGCTGCTGCTGGACGAACCCGCCGCCGGCCTGCGCCACAAAGAGAAAGAAGCGCTCGCCGAGGTGCTGAAGCAGCTCAAGGCCGAGGGCCTGTCCCTGCTGCTGGTGGAGCACGACATGGACTTCGTGATGAAGCTCACCGACCGCATCGTCGTCATGGAATTCGGCCGCTACCTGATGGACGGCACCCCCGCCGAAGTGCAGGCCAGCCCGGCCGTGCGCGCGGCCTACCTGGGAGCCGAGGAATGAGCGCGCTTCTTGAGGTTGTCGACCTGCATGCCGGCTACGGCCGCGCCGAGGTGCTGCACGGGCTGAGCTTCAGCGCCGAGCAGAAAAGCGTGGTCACCGTCATCGGCCCCAACGGCGCGGGCAAGAGCACGCTGCTGGGCGCGCTGATGGGCCTGCTGCCGTCGCGCAGCACCACGCTGCGCTTTGCCGGCGAAGACATCACGCGGCTGACGCTGGAGGAGCGCGTGCTGGCCGGCCTGGCCCTGGTGCCCGAAAAGCGCGAGCTGTTCGGCACCATGAGCGTGGAAGACAACCTGCTGCTGGGCGGCTGGCGGCCCAAGACGCTGGGCGACAAGCGCTGGCGCGACGGGATGGAGAGCGTGTACGCGCGCTTCCCGCGCCTGAAGGAGCGGCGCGCGCAGGCGGCGGGCACGCTGTCGGGCGGCGAGCGCCAGATGCTGGCCCTGGGCCGCGCGCTGATGGGGCAACCCAAGCTGCTGATGCTGGACGAACCCAGCCTGGGCCTGGCGCCGTTGATCGTGCGCGAGATCTTCGCCATCGTCGACGACCTGCGCGCCACCGGCGTGAGCATCCTGCTGGTGGAACAGAACGCCCGCGCCGCGCTGCGCGTGGCCGACCACGCGCACGTGCTGGAGACCGGCGAGTTCGGCCTCAGCGGGCCGGCGGATCAACTGGCGGCCGACCCGCGCGTGATCGAAACGTATCTGGGTGCCGGGCGCAAGGACTGACGCCCAGCCGGCGGCTCACGGCCACTTCAGCGCCGCTTCAGCGCCACGATCTGCGTGTTCACCACCACGGCGCCGCCGCTGGCGGGCACGGGGGTGGTGACAGGCGCCCCGTCCAGCACCTGGTCGGGGTGCCAGATGCGCACCTGCGCCGGCCCGGCGGGCAGGCCGCTGAGCGTGACCTTCCCTTCAGCATCACTCAGCCGGGCCCAGGGGGCGTCAGCCACGTAGATGTGCCCTCGCATGGAGCTGTGCAGGTGGCAGCCCAGCAGGTAGGCGCCGGGCTTGGCGAGGCTGCGGGTGTCCTGCGCCACGGTGTCGCCCACCTTGGCGGCCAGACGCAACTGCTGGTTCTGGGCCGGATCCAGGTAAAAGCCGCCCGCCCCGGCCTGGCCGATGATGACGTGATGGTCCCACCCATCCTGGTTGGTGAAGGTGACCTTGGCGCCCGTGTTCACCACGGTGAGGTAGGGCCGAAAGCGCAGCTTCTCCTGGCGGATGGTGGCCTCCAGCACCGGTGGGGCGTGAGCCCCTGGCATGGCGCTGTCCACGAGGACCACGGCATCGGCCAAGGGCTGGCCGTTCTTGTCGAGCACACGCACGGTGAGATCGGCTGCGCCAGCGGCAGTGGCCAGCAGGGCGAAGCCGGCGGTGATCAGGGCAAGGCGAAGGGGCATGGCGGGCATTCCGATCAGTCAGGGGTGAGCCCGGAAACGCAACCCGGGCCCCATGCTTCCACCTACGCGCAGCTTGCCGGTCCGGATGCAGCGCCTCGGGCCTGTTGACGAGACGGGAGCAGGCCTAGGGCCTGTTCACGCTACGGCAGTAGGCCGCTTCCGTAGCGTGAACAGGCCCTAGATGGATCCGACCGAAACGATGGGGCCCGTGGGCGCGCCCGTGGGCGAGCCGCCGGTGGGCTCCAGGCTGAGCGCCAGCGCCTTGGTGCCCTTCAGCATCTCGGCACGCAGGACGGTGGTGGCCGCCTGCGCCGACACGACGCCCAGCGAGCGCGGCGCAGCCTGGCCCGGCACGGCCCAGAGCTCCAGCACGCGGCCTTGTGCCAGAGACACCTCGCCCAAGGGCTTGAGCACCAGGGCACCGCCATCGCCGCTCACGCTGGCCACAAAGCCGGCACGCACCACGGCCGCCCCGTCGGGTGTGCCGTTCAGCAGCACCAGCACCGGGGCCTGGGTGGGCACGGGCTGTGCCACGACGAAGAGCAGCGCCGCCGTGGCGCACACGGCGGCGGCCGACACGCCACGCCACAGCGCCAGGCCCTGCCACCAGCGGCGCGGCACCTCGGCCGGGAACAGGCGCGCCTGCACCTGCTGCCACACGCGCGGGCTGGGCTGCAGCGGGGCCACGGGTGCTGCCAGCGTCTGCACGCGAGCCTCCCAGGCATGCACGGCTGCGGCCAGTGTGGGGTGGGCGGGCAGCAGCTGCTGCAGGCGGCGGCGGGCGCCGCCGCGCAGCGTGCCCAGGGCGTATTCGGCGGCAAGCCTGTCGGCGAGTTGGCGGTTGCTGTAATCCATCACAGGGCTCCTGACTTGGCGGCCGGGCCCCGGGCGGCGCGGTCCAGGCAGTCGCGCAGGCTCAGCAGCCCGCGCCGTATCCAGCTCTTGATGGTGCCCAGCGGCTCGGCCAGCTGGCCAGCCACTTCGGCATGGGAAAGGCCGTCGTAGTAGGCGAGCGCCAGGCTGGCACGCTGGCGGTCGTTGAGGTTGCCCATGCAGCGCTCCAGCGCGTGCTGCGAGGTG
The DNA here is from genome assembly GCA_037439585.1 of Roseateles sp. Taxonomy (GTDB): domain Bacteria; phylum Pseudomonadota; class Gammaproteobacteria; order Burkholderiales; family Burkholderiaceae_C; genus Pelomonas. Next base: position 15,751 of record JBBIVU010000036.1, read on the forward strand.
GCCCGCTCCAGCAGGGCCAGCGGGCCGGCACCGGGGTCTTCTAGGGTGTCGAGCAGGTCGACCTCGCCCTCCTCGCCATCCCCCCGGGCGGCGTAGCGACTGACGGTGTCGGGCTCGCGGCTGCGACGGCGCAGGCTGTCGATGGCCCGGTTGCGGGCGATGCTCATCAGCCAGGTCATGGGCCGGGCCACGTGGGGGCTGTAGCTGCTGGCGGACTTCCAGACCGTGACGTAAACCTCCTGCAGCACCTCCTCGGCCTGTGCCCGATCGCCCAGCACGCGGGCAATGACGGCCAGCAGCGTGCCGCTGGTGGCGCGGTACAAGGCCTCAAAGGCGCGGCGGTCGCCCAGTGCGGTGCGGGCCATCAGGTTGCCCAGCGCGCCCGGGTCATCGGCGTCGCTGGGTTCGGAGGTTTGAGCATTGGCGGACATGTCGGCTCTCAAGTTGGCGGCGCGGCGCGGAGCCTGCGCAGGCGCCCGGTTGTTGATGCTAGCGCCGATATGGGGAGCAGAAATGGCACACATGCCCCAACTACGCTGCGCCGGGGCGATTGGATGCAACCCGCATGGCCATGCCGTGCATCCGATCCGGGCACGGCGTCGTAGGTCAAGGTCTTTCCACTTCAAGCCTCTGGAGCAAGCCCATGAGATGGCATGTTGAACGCGCGGTGGCCATCACCGCACTCGCCCTGTCTGCAGCCGGCGCAGCCCAGGCCGGCAGCGGCAAGCTGCTGCTGACCGGCGGCGTCAGCTCGATCGACGGCGCCGCCGGCGGCGGCCTCACCCCCTGGGCCGTGACGGGCAGCTACGCCACGGCTGGCGAGGTGGGCGGCACGGCCTTCGTGACGGGCGTCAAGACAGGCGACTACGCGCTGCGGACCTACGGCGCCGCGGTGAGCCTCCATGACCGGGTGGAGGTGTCGCTGGCCCGACAAGACCTGGACACGAAGAACAACCTCGCGCCGCTGGGCCTGGCCGGCCTGCACCTGAAGCAGGACATCCTCGGTCTCAAGGTGCGCGTGGCCGGCGACGCGGTGCTGGACAGCGACACCTGGATGCCGCAGCTGGCCGTCGGCCTGGAGCACAAGACCGCGCACGTGGGTGCGCTGGGCCCCACGCTGTTCGGCCCGCTGGGGGCCTCGAAGTCCGGCACCGACGTGTATCTCAGTGCCACCAAGCTGTTCCTGGCGCCGGGCCTCCTCGTGAACGCCACGCTGCGCGCCACCCAGGCCAACCAGAACGGCTTGCTGGGCTTTGGCGGCGCGCAGGGCAGCGGCTACCAGCTCAAGCCCGAGTTCTCGGTGGCCAAACTGCTGGCCAAGGATGTGGCGATCGGCGCGGAGGTCCGCGTCAAGCCCGACAACCTCAACCGGTCGGTGCTGGGTGAAGGCGCACTCAAGGAAGACACCTGGGTGGACGTCTTCGTGGCGTGGGCGCCCAGCAAGCGGGTGTCCATCACGGCGGCCTATGTGGACCTGGGACGCATCGCCCCGGCCGTGCAGCCCAAGCGCCAGACCGGCACCTACCTCTCGGCCCAGCTCGCCTTCTGAAGCGGCTGCCCATTCAAGGAGTTCCCATGATTCGCATTCCCCGACTGATGGCCGCGCTCACCGCCGCACTCCTGGCCTTGTCGGCCCAGGCCCAAACGACGGACGACAGCCTCTACCAGGCCTGGGGCCAGAAGGCCGGCATCCAGGCCGTGATGCAGGACTTCGTGACGCGGCTGGTGGCCGACGCACGGACCGGCCCCTTCTTCAAGAACACCAACCGCGAGCACCTGGTTGAGCAACTCACCGAGCAGCTGTGCCAGGAGTCCGGTGGCCCCTGCGTCTACAAGGGCGTGCCCATGGACACGGCGCATGCCGACATGGACATCGGCCGGCGCGACTTCAACGCGCTGGTGGAGGTGCTGCAGCGAAGCATGGAGGCCAAGGGCCTTCCCTTCGCCGCACAGAACCGCATGCTGGCGCGGCTGGCCCCGATGCACCGCGACATCGTCAGCCGCAACTGACGCCACCGAAGCAAAAAAAGAGGGCCCCGCCATGCACTGCGGGCCCCCATCAAAAGCCGCCGCGGGCCACACCCGACTCGCTGGCGGCAGACACAGACGGTGTCGGTCAGAAGCTGGCGCGCAGCCCGATCTGGTAGGTGCGGCCCGGCTCGTAGATGGCGTAGGGCGCGTTGGCGAACTGGAAGTTCGTGCGCTGCGAGGCGCGGGTGAGGTTGAACACGTCGAACGTGGCCTGCAGGTCCTTCTTCCAGCCGATGACTTCGCCGATGTTCAGGCGCGAGGTGAAGTCCACCTGCGCGTAGTCCATGCCGTAGAAAGCGGCCGCCGTGATGCCGTTCTGGCCGGTGCCGCTGGACTGCGAACCCTTGGTGAAGTTCTTGGTCACACGGAAGCCACCGAAGCGCCCTTCGTAGTAAGCCGCCAGGTTGTAGGTGTAGGGCGGCACACCGATGGCCACGTTCGCGCCCGACTGCTTGACCTTGGTGTAGTTCGCGCTCACGCCGAAGCCGGCCAGGTAGCTCGTCAACACGCCCAGCGGCTGTTGCACCGTGAACTCCAGG
>JBBIVU010000037.1:0-18063 GCA_037439585.1 Roseateles sp.
CGCGGTCCAGCGGGTAGCTGGTGCCGGCCAGCGCGGCGGCGCCCAGCGGCAGGCGGTTCACGCGCTTGCGGGTGTCCAGCATGCGCTCGGCGTCGCGGGCGAACATCTCCACGTAGGCCAGCAGGTGGTGGCCGAAGCTCACGGGCTGGGCCACCTGCAGGTGGGTGAAGCCGGGCAGGATGACGTCGGCATGTTCGCCGGCCTTCTCCACCATCACGCGCTGCAGGCCGTTGAGCAGGCCGGTGATCTCGTCGATCTCGCCGCGCAGCCACAGGCGCACGTCGGTGGCCACCTGGTCGTTGCGGCTGCGGCCGGTGTGCAGGCGCTTGCCGGCGATGCCCACGCGCTCGGTCAGGCGGGCCTCGATGTTGAGGTGCACGTCTTCCAGGTCCAGCTTCCACTCGAACTGGCCGGCCTCGATCTCGGCGCTGATCTCGCCCAGGCCGCGCTGGATGGCGGCGTGGTCGTCTGCGCTCAGGATGCCCTGGGCCGCCAGCATCTCCGCGTGGGCCAGGCTGCCGGCGATGTCCGCGCGCCAGAGGCGCTTGTCGAAATCGACGCTGGCCGTGTAGCGCTTGACGAGGTCGCTCATGGGTTCGGAGAACAGGGCGGACCAGGCTTGGGACTTGTTGGCGAGTTGGTTGTCAGACATGGGGCAGCGGGGGAATCAGCGCGCAAAATGCGCCGCAGCCGGGGATTATCGAACGCCAGGCATCCAGCCGCCGCCCCGCGCCCCCGCCATGTCCTTCTTCAAGCGTCGAGCCGAACCTCGCCACAGCGTCTGGCACGAGTCCCTGCAGGTCAGCCAGTGGCTGGGCTTTGCACCCACCGAGCTGCCCGAACTGCCAGCGCTGAACGCCGCGCCGCTGCTGGACCCCACCCGCGCTTTCGACGTCTGCCACGTGGGCCTGGTGCTGCGCGCCGTGCTGGGCGTGCAACTGCTGCTGGGCCTGGGCACGGCGCTGGTGGCGCGCGATGCCGCGCAGTGGCTCACGCTGGCCGCCAATGGCACCGTGGTGACCATGGTGGCGGTGCTGTCCTGGCTGGTGGTGGTGTGCGCGGCCAAGCGGCTGTGGCCCCGCCTGCCGGAGCCAGTGCAGTGGCTGGCGCTGATGGGCCTGGGCGCAGCGGGCGCCCTGCTGGGCTTCGGGCTGCTGAGCCTCACGGGTGACGAGCCCGCCAGCCCCTGGCGCATCGGCAGCCTGGCGGCCTGCGGCGCCAGCGGCGCGGCCCTGCTGCTGGCGTGGCTCAAGCTGCGCGAGCACAGCCAGCGCCCGGCCGACACGCTGGCACAGCTGGTGGAGCTGCAGTCGCGCATCCGCCCGCACTTTTTGTTCAACACGCTCAACAGCGCCATCGCCCTGGTGCAGGTGGACCCAGCCCGGGCCGAGAGCGTGCTGGAGGACCTGGCTGAACTCTTCCGCGTGGCGTTGGCCGATGCCAGCGCCTCCGTGACGCTGGCCGAGGAGGTGGAGCTGGCGCGGCGCTACCTCGCCATCGAGCAGATCCGCTTCGGCAAGCGGCTGCGCATCACTTGGCACCTGGACCCGGAGGCCGATGCGGCCCGCGTGCCGCCGCTGCTGCTGCAGCCCCTGGTGGAGAACGCCGTGCGACACGGCGTGGAGCCCAACGACGAAGGCGGTGAACTGGAGGTGAGCACGCTGCGCCGGGGTGCGGAGGTGGAGATCCGCATCACCAACACCGTCGGTGCCCCGGCGCGCACCCCAGGCCACGGGCTGGCGCTGCGCAATGTGCGCCAGCGTCTGAAACTGATGCACGACGTGTCAGCCCGCTTCGACATCGAGGCTGCCGGAACGCACTTCGCCCTTCGGATACTTGTACCGTTATGAGCCCAGCCCTGAGAGTTCTCCTGGTCGATGACGAACCCCTGGCCCGCGTGCGCCTGCGCGGGCTGGTGAATGCCATCCAGGAGCCGCGCTGCCAGGTCGTCGCCGAGGCGGCCACGGCGTCGCAGGCCACCAGCTGGTTGCGCGAGCATGGCTGCGAGGTGCTGCTGCTGGATGTGCAGATGCCAGGCATTGACGGTCTGCAGTTCGCCGAGGCGCTGTCCCACCGCCCGCTGGGTACGCCCACGCCGCTGGTCATCTTCGTCACGGCACATGCCATGCACGCGGTGCGCGCCTTCGAGCTGGATGCGCTGGACTACCTCACCAAGCCCGTGCGCCGCGAGCGCCTGCAGGCGGCGCTCGCCCGCGCGGCGCAGCGACTGTCCGAGCGTGCCGCCGTGCAGGGCTCGCAGGCACAGCCCGATGGCGACCGCCCGGCTGTGGCGGACCATGACTTCATCACGTTGACCGACCGTGGCCGCCTGCAGCGCATCCCCGTGGCCGAGGTGCTGTACTTCAAGGCCGAGCTGAAGTACCTCACGCTGCGCACCGCCAGCGAGAGCCACCTGATGGATGGCGCCTTGTCCGACCTGGAGCAACGCCTGGGGGATCGTTTCCTGCGTGTGCACCGCAATGCGCTGGTGGCGCGCTGGGCGGTGCGCGAGCTGGAACGCCATGCCCCGACCCAATTCGGCGAGTTGGACGGCGGTGATGCGAACGCCGAGCTGGTGGACAGCTGGGCCGTGCGCATCGCCCACGTGGATGAATGGCTGGCCGTGTCGCGGCGCCAGGTGGCGGCAGTGCGGGAGGCCCTCGCGGGGCAGCGGGGTTGAGGCCCTGCCCGTGCCGCCACCCAGAAGCGGGGAGGAGGGGAGGTCTCCGTGAGCAGGCAGGCGCGGGGGGGGGCTTGTTGCTCCTGGGGGCTGTGCCGGCTTGGCAATGCCGACGTGAGTGCGGGGTGCGGTGGCTGGTGCAGCAGGGGCCGGAGCGCTGGGTCGCAGATGGCCCCTTGCAGGCCGAGGCAGGAGTGACGGCGTGGCGGGTCATGCCTGCGGTGCCAGCCTGGCTGTCCAGGGCGGGCGCCTGGCATGGGGCAACGGATGCGCAGGGCTGCGGCTCACAGCCAGTGATGTGTGAAATCCATCACCTCAAGCCGGTGATTTTGGGTCAAATAAATCAAATAAAACAATAAAAAAGTTAAATTTGAATTATCAAGAACCCGTCCACGTCGTTCATGCCCCTCTCTGCTGTTGCCGCACTGCATGGCGCAGTGCCAGTGCCGAGGCATGGCTTCGGACTGCTGCCCAGGAGATCGCCATGCACCAACTGATGACCATCGATGCCGTTGTGCGGCTGATTCGCGGCGGCCGCACGCTGGCAGTCACAGGCGTGGAGGCGGCGCTGGACCAACTGCCCATCGGGGCCTGGATCGGCGGCACCATGCCCTACATCAAGGACCCCGTCGGCGGCAGCAAGACCGACCGCCAGGTGTTCGTCACCGAACTGCCCAACCGTTGCCAGACCGTGCTGCAGTTCCATGCCGCCGGGCCGCTCGCGGCCATTGCCTCACAGACGCCGACCAACGGCTACAGCCTGGCCATCCTGCCGGGCGGCAGCGTGTCGCACCTGCGGTACGCGGCGCAATACGGCGACGACCCCGGCAGCTTGGGTGCGCCGCTGGTGGCCTGGCTGTCCAGCGTGGACCCGAGCCGCGAGGGGCTGCAACAGCCCCTGGTCTACGTGGGCAAGACGGGCCAGAAGCTGACCGAAGGCGTGGCTGTCGCCCATGTGCGTCTGCCTGACGGACAGCACGCGACCGATGCGCTGAACGGTCTGATGGCACCCGAGGGCTTGGAGGTGCTGAGCTTCGTGCATGGCAGCCGCAGCGCGCGGGATCGCCATGCCAGCGCCAGTGGGCAGGCGCGAGCGGTGATGGCCTGAGCCCTGCACGCACGGCTGCAGGCTGGCAGGTGAGGCCTGCTCAGCCGGTCCTGGAGGCACTGGACCTGTCGCGCCGCGGCCCGTTGTGCCTGTGATGGGGGATCAGCCCGTGTTGCGCAGCCCCGCCGCGATGCCGTTGATCGACAGGTGGATGCCGCGCTGCACGCGCTCCATGGCCGGGTCGTTGGCCTGGGTGCGGCGGTAGCGGCGCATCAGTTCCACCTGCAGGTGGTTCAGCGGGTCGATGTAGGGAAAGCGGTGCTCGATGGACCGCGCCAGCGACGGGTTGGTCGCCAGGCGCTTGGCGTCACCCGTGATGAGGCTCAAGGCCGCCTGTGTGCGCTCGAACTCGGCCTTGATGGCCGTGAAGATGCGCTTGCCCAGCTTCTTGTCCTCCACCAGCTCCACATAGCGTTCGGCGAGGGTCAGGTCAGCCTTGGCCAGGACCATGTCGAGGTTGCTCAGCACGGCGCGGAAGAAGGGCCAGCCCTTGAACATGCGCTTGAGCAGCGCCAGGTTCTTGGCGCGCAGCCCCGGCTCTGCGCCGAGGAAGGCTTCGACGCCCGAGCCGAAGCCGCACCAGCCCGGCAAGGCCACGCGGGCCTGTCCCCAGGAAAAGCCCCAGGGGATGGCGCGCAGGTCTTCGATGGCGCGGGTGGCTTTGCGCGAGGCCGGGCGCGAGCCGATGTTGAGCTCAGCGATCTCGCGGATGGGCGTGCTGGCGAAAAAGTAGTCGGCAAAGCCCGGCGTGCCGTAGACCAGGTCTCGGTAGGCGGCGAAGCTGGTGTCGGACAGCGCCTGCGCCGCCTGCAGGAAGCTTTTGGGCGCGCTTTGCGTGGGGTGCAGCAGTGTGGCCTCCAGCGTGGCGGCGACGAGCGTCTCCAGGTTGCGCCGGCCGATCTCGGGGTGGGCGTACTTGGAGGCAATCACTTCGCCCTGCTCGGTCAGGCGGATCTGGCCGTTCACCGTACCCGGGGGCTGGGCCAGGATGGCTTGGTAGCTCGGGCCGCCGCCGCGGCCGACCGTGCCGCCGCGGCCGTGGAAGAGCCGCAGTGTCAGCGGGCCGACGCGGCGCAGCTCATCGAACAGCTCCACCAACGCGATCTCGGCGCGGTAGAGCTCCCAGGATGAGGTGAACATGCCGCCGTCCTTGTTGCTGTCGGAGTAGCCCAGCATGATGTCCTGCTCGCCGCCGGAGCGGTCCACCAGGCCGCGGATGCCGGGCAGCGCGTAGAACTCGCGCATGATGTCCGGCGCGATGCGCAGGTCGCCGATGGTCTCGAACAGCGGGACGATGATCAGGTCGCTGGTGGCGTACTCCGACAGCACGCCCCGCATCAGGCCGGTTTCCTTCAGCAGCAGGGCCACTTCCAGCAGGTCGCTGACCGACTCGGTGTGCGAAATGATGTAGTGGCGCAGCGCCTCGCGGCCGAAGCGGGCCAGCGCTTCGCGGGCGGTCTCGAAGGTGGCGAGCTCGAACTGGGTCTTGTCGGTGTAGGTGGCCCCGATGACGCGCAGCGGCCGGGCGTCGTTGAGCAGGCGCAGCAGCAGCTCGCGCTTGTGACCTTCGTCGAGGGCCGCGTAGTCACCCTCGATGCGGGCGGTGGCCAGCAGCTCGGCGACGACGAGCTCGTGCTGGTCGCTGCTCTGGCGCAGGTCCAGCGTGGCGAGGTGGAAGCCAAACACCTGCACGGCGCGCATCAGCGGCGCGAGGCGCGGCGCGATGAGGGCTTCGGCATGGTGGCTCTTGAGGGAGGCCTCGATGGTGCGCAGGTCGGCCAGCAGCGCCTCCGGCGCACGGTAGGGGTCTTGCGGGGCGACAGCGTGGCGCAGGGCCTCGGTGCCGGTCAGTTCGTGCAGCGTGGCGGCCAGCCGGGCATACATGCCCGTGAGGGCGCGGCGGTAGGGCTCGTCCAGCCGGTGGGCGTTCTGGTCGGGGCTGCGCTCGGCCAGCAGCTGCATTTCGGGCGAGACGCCCGTCAGCCGCAGCGAGATGGACAGCTCCGCGCCCAGCTCGTGCAGTTCGGTCAGGTAGTGCCGCAGGGCGACCTCGGCCTGGCGTTTCATGGCCTGCTTCAGCGTGGCCGCACCGACGTTGGGGTTGCCGTCGCGGTCGCCGCCGATCCAGTGGCCCATGCGCAGGAAGCTCGGCAGTTGCTGGCCGGGCAGGTGCTCTTCCAGCTCGGCGTAGAGCTTGGGGATCTGGCGCAGGAAGGTGGACTGGTAGTACGAGAGCGCGTTCTCGATCTCGTCGGCCACCGTCAGCTTGGAGTAGCGCAGCATGCGGGTCTGCCAGAGCTGGGTGATGCGCGCGCGCAGCAGGGCCTCGACGTCGCGGAGCTCGCGTTCGGTGCCGGCACGGTCGCGTGCCTCGAGCAGGCTGGCCACGGCGCGCTCGGCGTCCAGGATGCTCTTGCGCTGGACTTCGGTGGGGTGGGCAGTCAGCACGGGCGAGATGAAGCCCCGCTGCAGCACCTCGCCGATCTCGGTCGGGCGGATGCCCGCCTCGTGCAGGTGCTCCAGGCAGTAGGCCAGCGAGCCCGGCTGCAGGCTGCCGCTGCGTTCGTGCACGTCGCGTCGGCGGATGTGGTGGCGGTCTTCCGCAATGTTGGCCAGGTGCGAGAAATAACTGAAGGCGCGGATCACGCTCACGGCCTGTTCGCCCGACAGGCCCTTGAGCAGCTTGTCGAAGCGCTTGCCGGCTTCCTTGTCGTGCCTGTGCCGGTAGGCCACCGACAGTTGGCGGATGCGCTCGACCAGCTCGTAGGCTTCGCGACCCTCCTGCTCACGAATGACATCGCCGAGGATGCGGCCCAGCAACCGGATGTCGGCGACCAGTGGCTCGTTCTTGTCGGTTTCAGTGCGGGCGGGAGCGGCGCGAGGAGGCATGGCAGGGCGTCCGGAGGTGAAATTGCTATAGGAAAAGTAACATAGTTACCTTGACTTGACTCTAGCAGTTTCTTCTCCGGAACGCCTCCGTCATTGCGCGGATGCGCCCGTCGTGAAGCCGTCGCTCAGCGTGTGCAGGAAGGCGATGATGTCCGCCGCGTCCTGCGGCGTGATCGCGGGCGGTTGGCCCGCGCGCCGGAATGGTGCGCCCTGGTGCACATGGGTGCGGTACGCGGGGGGCAGATCGTTGTAAAGCTGCACTTGGCCGTTCACCACGGGGTACCAGCGCACCGGATCGAGGTCTCGGGTGGCGTAGAACGCGAGGACATCTTCGAGCCTGGCGAAGCGGGCGTTGTGGAAGTAAGGTCCCGTCAAGGCGACATTGCGCAGGCTGGGCACGCGGAACTGGCCGCAAAGGTCGTTGCGGCCGGCCAAGTCGGCGCGCTGGGGGCCGCACAGCCCCAGGTCAAAGAAGGTCGGGTTGGCGGTGGCCTGGCTCTGGTTGCGTGGCACGCCCAGCGCGTGGTAGCTGAAGTTGGTGAAGAGAGCCCGGCCCGTGGCAGGGTGGGGACGGCTGTCGTGACAACTGGCGCAGTTGCCGCGCTGCGGGTCGTTGAACGCGGTCAGGCCCCGTTGTTCCTGCAGGGTGAAGGCCGCGCGGCCATCCTGCACCGCGTCGAACTTGCTGGTGAACGGGTGGAACTTGGCGTCGTCCACCTGGTAGCGGGTCAGGGCGGTGACCGCGGCATCCACCCACTGCTCGTCCGTGGCGGCCTCGGGCAGGGCAGCCGCGGCACGGAGGTCGGTGGCATACGGCAGGGCCCGCAGCCGGGCTGCCAGTGTGGCCGCGTCGGTGTTTGCCATTTCGGTGGCGTTGAACAGCGGCCCACGGGCCTGCTCGGCCCGGCTGTTGGCGCGGCCATCCCAGAACAGGCCGCCGCGCGGCCGCCCCTGGGCGTCGAAAGTGAAGGGGCCGGCTTGGTCAAGGTAACGCAGGCTGGGCGAGCTTCGCAGGCCCTGCCGATTGCCGTCCACGCCGCCGAGGGGCAGGAAACCGCCGGCAGCGTCGGCGTGAGCGCGGGCTTCGACGTGGCAGCTGGCACAGGCCAGCTTGCCACTGGCGGACAGGCTGGTTTCATCGAAGAGCCGGTTGCCCACCTGGGCGAGCGTGGGAGGGGCGGGCGGAGCCGGTGCCTTCGGCGGGCGTGCGGCGATGGCGGCACCCGGGCTGGCTGAATCGGCGGTGGTCGTGGTGCTCGAGTTGCCGCCGCCACAGCCAGCCAGGAGGCCGATCAGCAGGGAAGGCAGCAGGGCGGGACGGATGCGTGCGGGCATGGTGGGGGCTCCTCGTGATGCGAGGCCGCCAGCTTCCCGGCGGACCGTGCGCCCAGCGTGGAGAAATTGTGGAGGCCGCCTCCACAGTTGGGCGGCAAGATGGCGCCATGCGTCTGGTCCATCAACTGTCTCTGCTGCTGATCGCCACGGCGCTGGTCGCCGTGGCCGCCGTGGCAGGCCTGGTGGGCTGGAACCTGCGAACGGGCTTTTCGGCCTACCTGCAGGCCCAGGACGGCGAACACCTGACGCGCCTGATGGAAGCCGCCGAGCGAGACCTGGGACGGCGCACCCACCTGCCGATGGATTGGCGACCGGTGCTGCACGATTGGCTGGATGGGGTGCGCATGTCGGGCGGCCGTGGCGCTGCGGGCGAGGCCCTGCCGGAAGACCCGCCCCAGCCTGCTCGAGGGCCGGAGGGGCGCCCCGTGCCGCCCGAGCCGGGGCGAGACCCACCCCCGCTACGCCGCGATCCGGCGAATTTCGGGCCGCGCGTGGTGCTGCTGGCGGCTGATGGCGTCACGCCATTGGCCGGCCGTCGCGAAACGCTCGGTCGGCCGGGGCAGACCCGCGCGGTGAAAGTGCAGGGTGAAACGGTGGTGATACTGCGCCTGGCAGAGCGTGCCGGCCCGGCAGAGGGCGTGGACGCCGGCTTTTTGCGCCGTCAGTACATCGGACTGGCGGTGGTGGCCGGCGGTGTGCTGATGATTGCGCTGGTGCTGGCGCGGTGGGTGGCGGTGCGCTGGGCCCGACCGCTGGCGCAAGCTCAGACAGCCGCACGGCGCATCGCTGCCGGCGAATTCAGTGTGCGGCTCCCCGCGCCGAAGGACGGGGCCGGTGCCAGCGAAATCGCCGGCCTGCACGGCGACATCAACGCCATGGCTCGGGCGCTGTCGACGCTGGAGTCCAGCCGCCGACGTTGGATCGCCGAACTGTCCCATGAGCTGCGCACCCCGCTGGCCGTGTTGCGGGGCGAGGTGGAGGCGCTGGTCGACGGTGTCCGGCCGCTGGATGGGGCTGCCGTGGCCTCGCTGCAGGAGGAGATCCGGCGGCTCTCGCGCCTGGTGGAGGACTTCCACCTGCTCGCCACGTCCGAGCTGCGCACCTTGCCGTGCGAGTTCCATCCGGTGTCGCCCGTTGCCGTGTTGCAGACGGCGGTTGACCGGATGACGGCCAGGGCCAAGACGCTGGGGCTGGTCGTCGAGGCGCTGCTGCCGCAGGGTTTGCCGGTGGCGCAGTGGGATGCCGTGCGCATGTCGCAGCTGCTGTACAACCTGCTGGAAAACAGCCTGCGTTACACCACCGCACCCGGCCTGGTGCAACTGACGGCGCGGTCGCTGGGGGCTGCCATCGAGATCCGCCTGGAGGACACGCCACCCGGTGTGCCGGCCGGTGACCTGGAGCGGCTGTTCGATCCGCTGTACCGCGCCGACCCCTCACGCAGCCGCACGTTCGGCGGGTCGGGTCTCGGCTTGGCCATCGCACGCGCCATCGCGCTGGCGCATGGGGGCCGGCTGCGGGCCGAGCCGTCAACCCTGGGGGGGCTGGCCATGGTGCTGACGCTGCCGCTCAAGCCGGCGGGAGCTGAGGCATGAGCGATTTGATCCTGGTGGTGGAAGACGAGCCCAAGCTCGCTGCGCTGGTGTGCGACTACCTGCACGCCGCCGGCTACCGCAGCGAGGCGGTGGCAGACGGCCGGCTGGCTCTGGAGCGCCTGAAGGCCGGTCCCATGCCGGCGGCCGTGCTGCTGGATGTGATGCTGCCCGGCCTGGACGGTCTGGAGGTCTGCCGCGCAGTGCGGGTGTTCAGCGACGTGCCCATCCTCATGTGCAGTGCGCGGGTTGAGGAGTTGGACCGCTTGCTGGGGTTGGAGCTGGGGGCGGACGACTACGTTTGCAAGCCCTTCAGCCCGCGCGAACTGCTGGCCCGGTTGAAAGCCTTGCTGCGCCGTGCGCAAGGGCGGTTGGCCCCGGTCGCCTGGGTGCCGCTGGGCAGCGGCTTTGCGATGGACGAGCCAGGGCAGCGCGTGCTGTGGCAAGAACAGCCGCTGGCGCTCACGCCAGTGGAATTCAGGCTGCTGCGCCTCTTGCTGCAGCATCCCGGGCGCGTGTTCGAACGGGCGCACCTGCTGGATCTCATCCACGAAGACTTTCGCGACGTGTCCGATCGCGTCGTCGACAGCCACATCAAGAACATCCGCCGCAAGCTGGCGGCGCTGACGCACAGCCGGGTGAGCATCGCTTCGGTCTACGGTGTCGGGTACCGCCTGGAACCGGGCTGATCGGGGCAACCAGAGAGGGTGTCTGGTGCGGGGCAGGGGCGGGTGTCGCAGCGGCCGGCGGCGGGCTTGGCGCTGCAGGAAAAAGCGCCCTCCGAGCTCGCTGCGGGAAAACCACAGACCCTTCGGTCATTGAAGCTGGCACTGGAATCGTCTATCGTAGACAACGTTGTCTATTTGGGGCTTCAGCAATTTTCAGTTGCCGAAGTGATCGCATTGAGATCGCTACCAAAAATAGTGGTTTTTTGATACGTAAAGGTGCTGAATCTGACCGGTCGGGGCAGTCTGAAAGTTGATGACGGCACGGCTGGGATGGCGCGAAATCACAACGGAATGCCGCGTAAACCCTAGCAATATTCAGGGTAATCGAAAATACAGTCCGCATCGAGCACACAGGCTGACCTGATTGGATGGTAAATTGTTAACGCTACCAATCAGAAGACCTTTGGGCCATAAAAAACTTCATCCATCGGCTCGATCCTGAGCCGCCAAAGCAAGCAAGGAGACAAATGAAGCACCCACAGATTTCCAAGACCCGGCGTGAGCGCCACCAGATGCGCCGGCTCAGGCCGGTTGCATGGGCTTCATCGGTTGCGCTGCTGTCGGGCGTCGCTGCAGTGCAGGCGCAGCAAACCGCAGCGGCACCGGCCGCGGCGCAGTCATTGGAGACGGTTGTCGTCACGGGCATTCGCAAGTCTCTTGACAGCGCTGTCTCCCTCAAGCGTGAAGCGCGCGGCCTGGTGGATGGGATCGTCGCCGAAGACATCGGCAAGTTCCCCGACACCAACCTGGCCGAATCGATGCAGCGCATCGCCGGCGTGTCCATCGACCGCAACTCCAGCGGCGAGGGTTCCAAGGTGACGGTGCGCGGCGTGGGCCCCGACTTCAACATGGTCTTGTTGAACGGTCGGCAAATGCCGACGTCGTCGTCCGGGGGCTCGCGCGCCTTCGACTTTGCGAACTTGTCTTCCGACGCGGTTTCCGCGCTGGAGGTGTACAAGACGGCGCGTGCTTCGTCGCCGACGGGTGGCATCGGTGCCACGATCAACGTCAAGACCGCCCGCCCGCTGGACGTCCGTGAGCGGATTGCCGGCATCGGCATCAAGGCCAACTATGACGACTCGGTCGGCCGCCTGCCAAGCGAGATCGGGGGCTCCAAGGTCACGCCAGAAATCTCCGGTATCTACAGCGAAAACTTCGCGGACCGCACGGTCGGCATCTCGATCAACGGCAGCTACTCCAAGCGCAACTCGGGCTCCAACAACGCGTTCACTGGCAACGGCTGGCAAACCCAGGCCATCGCGAACGGTGCTGCGGGCACGGCGTATGACGGCGTTCCTGCCAGCAACCTGAAAAATTTCCCCACCAGCGGCTTCGTCACGCACACGAATGACGTGCGTTACCGCGTGACTGACCTGGAGCGCGAGCGGCTGAACGGTCAGGCGGTCCTGCAGTTCGCCCCTTCGAAGGATCTGAGATTCACGCTGGATCACACGCTGGCTGTCAACACCGTCAAGTCGCGCGCGATCGAGAATTCCGCATGGTTTGGCCCGTCGTTCTCGGGCCCGTTGAACGGGGCACCCCCGACGACGCTCGCCAAGACGGGTGAGGTTTCCGACCCGATCATCCAGACCGCCACCTGGGACGGCACGCACGACTATGCGATGTATGCGGCCCAGTTCGCTACCAAGACCCGGCTGAACTCCACGGGTTTGAACGCGGCGTGGAAAGTCAGCGAGGCACTGAACTTCGAACTGGATGCTCACTCGTCGACGTCCAGGACGCGTCCGGACAGCCCCTACGGGAGCAACTCGGTCATCGATCTGGCCCTGTTCAACCAAGGCAACACGACGATTTATTACGACCAGAAGTTCCCGGTCATGAGCTCGCCGGGCCTGGCGTACGACGCCAACAAGACCACGGTCACGGGTTCTCAGTTCCAGAATGACTTGTCCGACCAGAAGGTCGATCAGGTGCAGTTGCACGGCACCTACCGCCTGAGCGCCGATGACAAGCTGCTGGCGGGTCTGGGCTTCACCAAGCTGAACAATCGCACGGCCAGCGTCAACAACTTCCATGGCGACTGGGGTGGCATCGGTCCGCAAGGTTCGTTCAAGAACGTGAACGTGTCGCAGTACAGCCTGCCCAGCTTCTTCAGCCGTATCCCGGGCAGTGGCGACTCGCGCCAACTGCAGACGTTCTTCGTGCCAGACTTCGACGCGCTGCGTGCCCAGGCCGTCAAGAACGCCCAGTCGTACCGGCCGACGTCGCTCGGTGCCGGTGCTCCGCTGACGAAGGCCGAGGCAGAAGCCTACTTCTCGCCGTTGCCCGACTACACGAGCGGCAGTGATTGGCGCACCACCGAGAAGTCCTCCTCGCTGTACGGTCAGTGGGACCATGCCTTCGACACCGAGCGACCGATGAATGTGTCGTTGGGCCTGCGCTATGAGCGCACCCAGATCGAATCGTCTTCACAGGTCACTGCGTACTCCGGCACCAACTGGTATGCGGAGAACGAGGTGTCTCTGACGGGTGGTACCAGCACCTTTGGCACCAAGACGGGCAGCTACAGGTATTTGCTGCCGAGCATCGACTGGGACATGGACGTGACGTCCAACTTGAAGGTGCGTGCCAGCTACGGTGTCAACATTGGCCGCCCCAACTTCGGAGACATGCTGGGCGGCGTCAGTCTGAACGCCAACTCGGGGCGCTACAACATCCACGGCAGTGGTTCGACCGGTGATCCGGCACTGAAGCCGCTGAAGTCCAAGAACCTCGACCTGTCTGCCGAGTACTACTACGCCAAGTCGTCCTATGTGGCGGCAGGTGCCTTCTACAAGAAGGTGACGGACTTCTTCAGCACGAAGGTGGTTCAGGCGACTTTCGCGGGGCTGAACCAGCCCGCGAGCGGCCAGTACTACGACGCGGCCCGGGCATCGGGCATTGCCGCTGACAAGCCCAAGCTGCTGCGCAACTACATCTTCCAAAACTACAACGGCAAGCCGGGTGTCACTGTCACGAATGCCAGCGATCCGACCTTCCTGAAGGGCGACATCCTGGGGTCCGTCCCTGGGGCCCAGCCGCTGGTGTTCGACATCTCGACCCCGTCCAACGGTGCGGGCGACACCATCAAGGGCCTGGAGCTCAACTTCCAGCACATGTTCGGCACCACCGGCTTCGGCATCTCGGGCAACTACACCTTCGTCAGGAGTGGCCTGAAGTTCAACGACAACAGCGCCAGCGACAGTCCGCAGGCCGGTTTGGTGGGTATCAGCGATTCCGCCAACCTCGTGGGCTTCTTCGAAAACGACCAGTGGTCCATCCGTGCCGCCTACAACTGGCGTGACCAGTTCCTCGCGGCACGGACGAACGGGGGCGCCAACGATCCCGTGTACACCGAGCCTTACGGGCAGGTGGACGCGTCGATCGGCTACAAGCTGGGCAAGAACCTGACCCTGCAGGCCGACCTGCTGAACCTGAACGATGGCTACATCCGCCAGCACGGACGCAGCAAGAGCGAAGTCTTGTCCAATGTGCAGACCGGTCGCCGTTACCTGATCGGTGCTCGCTACCGCTTCTGAGCGACCGGTGCCGGCACCCGGTCATTGCTCTCGGGCATGTCGGGTGGCCGATTCCGGCCGAGGTGGGCGTGCCATGCCCACCTCGGTCATGCCCGCCTCGGCGATGCGGGCTGGCGGCGGCGGCCCGTGGTTTTTGCAGTCTGTCCGGCAGTCGCGGTGTCGATACAGTGGGTATAAGCAGCGCCTCCAGAGCGTCGAGGAGTCCTCCCCGCTGCGAGCAAACAGGCCCTGCTTCATGGCGTGCGTTTCGAGCTCGCCCTGCGTCGGCTGCATGCCGGCCCACTGGCCGCTGTGCCGTCCGGCCTGAGCAACGTGACGACAATCGGCCAGCGTTTGCTGAATGCCTTGCCCGCCCTGCGATCGCATTTGACACCTCCGTGCGCACGGCATGCCGCCGTCCGCCCGACCCCATGACGAGACCCCATGCCGCAACTGCTCAACAACATCCAGCACAAGGACGTGCGCGTCATCACCCAGCGTGGTGCGCGGTGGGGCGATGACTTCATGTCGGCACCCATCACGGTCGACGAGTTCCGCAAGGTCCAGGCGCACTACCCCATCGTCTTCCAGCCTGACGGCCAGGGCGGCTTCGCGCCGGCAGCGCTGTTCGGCCTGCAGGAGGGGGAGAACCTGTTCCTGAACGGGCAGGGCTGGGATGCCGACTACCTGCCGCTGTCCGTGCAGCGCCTGCCGTTCTCCATCGGCACCGCCGACGGCGAGCTGCGCATGATGATCGACATGGACAGCCAACGCGTCAGCCTCGGTGCTGAGGGCGAGGCCGTGTTCCTGCCCCACGGTGGCATCACCGATCTCACCGAGAACGCCAATGCCGTGCTGCGCGCGCTGCATGAAGGCCTGGAGGCCACGGCCGACTTCGTCCAGACGCTGATGCGCTATGGGCTGCTGGAGTCCTTCGTGCTGGACGTCGAGCGGCCGGACGGCTCGCACGGCCAGCTGACGGGGTTCTACATCTTGCACGAGGAACGCCTCGCTGCGCTGGATGCGGAAGCCGTGGGCCTGCTGCATCAGGCCGACTACCTGCAGCCGATCTACATGGCCATCGCTTCCGTGTCCAATTTCAGGGTGTTGATCAGGCGCCATCTCGCCCGCGAGACCTGACGCCCATGAGCGTCCACGCCCTTGGGCAGATCCCGGCTGATGTGCTCCAGTCCACGCAGCCCGTGCTGCTGCGCGGCCTGGTGGCGCACTGGCCACTGGTGCAGGCGGCGCGATGCTCGGACGCCACGTTCTGCGACCACCTGCGCGGATTCGATGTGGCCGAACGCCTGCAGCTGTGGCGGGGGGCACCGGGCATCGGTGGACGCTTCTTCTACAACGACGATTTCAGCGGCTTCAACTTCGAGCGGCAGCGCCACACCCTGGCAGAGCTGCTGGGTGAGTTGCTGGCCGGCTCATCCGACGCCCTTTACCTCGGCTCGACTGAGATCGACAGCGCCTTTCCCGCGCTGCGCCGGCACAACGACCTGCCCGCGCTCGCCGGCTTCAACCCGCTGGTGAGCCTGTGGCTGGGCAACCGGACCCGGGTCGCCCCGCATTTCGACCTGCCCGACAACATGGCCTGCGTGGTGGCTGGGCGGCGCCGCTTCACGCTGTTCCCGCCGGATCAGGTGGCCAACCTCTACGTCGGCCCGCTGGACCTCACGCCCGCAGGCCAGCCCATCAGCCTCGTCGACCACGCCCATCCCGACCTGGATCGCTTCCCCCTGTATGCCGAGGCGCTGAAGCATGTGCAGGTCTTCGAGCTGGAACCTGGGGATGCGCTTTTCCTGCCCAGCCAGTGGTGGCATGGCGTGGAGTCGCTGGATGCCGTCAGCGGCCTGGTGAACTTCTGGTGGCGCCAGTCCCCGGCCTTCATGGACACGCCGCTCAACACGCTGATGCTGGCGCTGCTGACGCTGCGCGACCTGCCGACGGCGCAGCGCGACGCCTGGCGCGCGCTCTTCGACCACTACGTGTTCGACGCTGACGCCGAGACCGCCGCCCACATCCCGCCCCAGGCCCGCGGCATCCTCAACCCCATCAACGCCCACGGCGCGCGCCAGCTGCGCGCCCTGCTGCTGAGCCGACTCAACCGATAGCGCCGCTTTCCATGAACACGTCATCTGCTCCCAAGACTGTCCGACGCGTCGTCATCGCCGGTGGTGGCACCGCCGGCTGGATGGTGGCGGCCGGGCTGTCCAAGTGCCTGGGCAAGCAGTTGGACATCCGCCTCGTGGAGTCCGAGGAGATCGGCACCGTCGGTGTCGGCGAGGCCACGATCCCGACGCTGCATCTGCTGCACGAGATCCTCGACCTCGACGAGAAGGACTTCATGCAGGCCACCCAGGCCACCTTCAAGCTTGGCATCAGCTTCGAGCACTGGCGCAACGTCGACGAGCACTACTTCCACTCCTTCGGCAAGACGGGCAGGGGCCACTGGACCGCCGGTTTCCACCACTTTTGGCTGGAAGGGCGCAAGCGCGGGCTGGCCAGCGACTACGGCGATTACTGCCTGGAGTTGCGCGCCGCGCTGGACAACCGCTTCGCGCTGTTGCCGGACAACGGCATCAACTACGCCTACCACTTCGACGCCACGCTCTACGGCCAGTACCTGCGGCGCTTCTCGGAGGCCCTGGGCGTGCGGCGTTTCGAGGGCAAGATCGTCCAGGTCCACCGCGACGGTGCCAGCGGCGACATCACCAGCTTGTCGCTGGACAACGGCGCGCTGCTGGAGGGTGATCTCTTCATCGACTGCACCGGCATGCGTGGCCTGCTCATCGGCCAGACGCTCGGGGTGGGCTGCGAGAGCTGGTCGCAATGGCTGCCCTGCGACAGCGCGCTGGCCGTGCAGACGTCCTCCGTTGGCGAGCCGGTGCCCTACACCCGCTCCATCGCCCTTCCCTGGGGCTGGCAGTGGCGCATCCCGCTGCAGCACCGCGTAGGCAACGGCGTGGTGTTCAGCAGCAGGCATGTCAGCGACGATGAGGCCAAGGCAACCCTCCTCGCGAACGTGCAGGGCGAGGTGCTGAGGGAGCCGCGTGTCATCCGGTTCACGCCGGGCCAGCGCGACGTCGTCTGGAAGCAGAACGTGGTGGCCATCGGCCTGTCCAGCGGCTTCCTGGAGCCGTTGGAGTCCACCAGCATCCATCTCATCCAGAAGGGCCTGACCCGGCTCATCGAGCTCTTCCCGGCGGACGGCATCTGCCAAAGCGACGTGGACGAATACAACCGCCAGGCGCGAGAGTCCATCGAGCACATCCGCGACTTCATCATCCTGCACTACCACGTCACCCGCCGTGACGACTCGACCTTCTGGCGGCAGTGCCGCGACATGGAGGTGCCTGCTTCGCTGAAACACCGCATCCAGCTGTTCCGCGATTCGGCCCGTTTCGCGCCCGTCGCGGGCGACCTCTTTGCCGAGAACTCGTGGGTGCAGGTCATGATGGGGCAGGGCATCACGCCGCGCAGCCACCATCCGATCACGCGGCAGATGGACAACGCCAGCCTCGGCGACTTCCTCGGCGGCATCCGCAAGGAGGTGGCCCGCACGATGATGAAACTGCCCCGGCACCAGCAGTTCATCAGCGGCTTCTGCCCGGCGCCCCGGCCCGACGCCTCGTCCGTGTCGCCCGCCCTGCGCATCCACCCCAACCCGGCACTGCATGTCGTCACGCTGGACGACGGGTCCCAGGTTCTGGTCGTGGACGACTTCGCCGAAGACCCCGAGTCCCTCGTCGCGCTGGCCGAGTCCATGGCCGAACAGTTCGAGCGGCCGGCCAACCACCCCTACCCGGGCCCGCAGCTGCAGTTGCCCGCCGGCATGGGCGCCGAACTGCATGCCTTCTTCGAGCGCCACATCCGTGCCCGCCTGGGCGCGGGCGATGTGTTGGACGTGATGGCGCGCCTCTCCCGTGTCACGCAGCAGCCCGCCACGCTGGATGCCCGCCAGCGCCTCTGCCACCGCGACAACTCCGGCGTGCACCCCGACGCCATGGTCTGCGCCTCGGTCCACTACCTTTTCCGGGACCCCGCGTTGGGCGGTACGGTCTTCTTCCGTTCGCGGATGTCCAGGACGACACGCGCAGCTTCATCTGGGACGCCAACAGCCTCAGCGCTGCCGCCTTCGGCGACAAGTACGGCATCCCCGCGGGCTACATGACCGAGGGCAACCGCTACTTCGAGGTCATCGGCCGCC
>JBBIVU010000038.1:0-17924 GCA_037439585.1 Roseateles sp.
GGTCTCGGGCAGGCGCTGCTTCTTGGGCTTCACACGCAGGCCGAACGCGACGTTGTCAAACACCGTCATGTGGCGGAACAGCGCGTAGTGCTGGAACACGAAGCCCACCTGACGTTCGCGCACGTGGGTGTCGGATGCGTCCTCGCCGTCCAGCAGCACGCGGCCGCGGTCGGCCTGCTCCAGCCCGGCAATGATGCGCAGCAGCGTGGTCTTGCCGCAGCCCGAGGGGCCCAGCAGCGCGACGAGCTCGCCGCGCGGGAAGTCCAGCGAGACATCACCCAGCGCGGTGAAGTTGCCGAAGCTCTTGTGGATGTTTTGAACCTGGATGCTCATCACTCTTCCTTGGCCGACTGGCTGGCACGCCACTCGATGAATTGCTTGATCACCAGCGTCACCAGCGCGAGCAGCGCCAGCAGCGAGGCCACGGCGAAGGCGGCGGCGAACTGGTATTCGTTGTAGAGGATCTCGACGTGCAGCGGCAGCGTGTTGGTGAGGCCGCGGATGTGGCCCGACACCACCGACACGGCGCCGAACTCGCCCATGGCCCGCGCGTTGCAGAGGATCACGCCGTACAGCAGACCCCACTTGATGTTGGGCAGCGTCACGCGGCGGAAGGTCTGCCAGCCGCTGGCGCCCAGCACGGTGGCGGCTTCTTCCTCGTCCCGGCCTTGAGCCTGCATCAGCGGGATCAGCTCACGGGCGACGAAGGGGAAGGTCACGAACACAGTGGCCAGCACGATGCCGGGCACGGCGAAGATGATCTTCAGGTCGTGCGCCTGCAGCCAGGGGCCGAACCAGCCGTTGGCGCCGAAGATCAGCACGTACATCAGGCCGGCCACCACGGGCGAGACCGAGAACGGCAGGTCGATCAGCGTGATGAGCAGCTGCTTGCCGCGGAATTCATGCTTGGCGATCAGCCAGGCGGCGCACACGCCGAAGGCCAGGTTCAGTGGCACGGCGATGAAGGCTGCCGTCAGCGTGAGCTTGATGGCGGACAGGGTTTCCTCGTCGGCCAGCGACGAGAAATACAGCGCCCAGCCTTTGCGCAGCGCCTCGGTGAACACGGCCACCAAGGGCAGCAGCAGGAATACCGCGAAGAAGCCCAGGCCCAGCACCAGCAGGGACAGGCGAACCCAGGGGGCCTCGCGGGTGGCGGGGTTGTCCTGGTACTTGGCGCGGGCGCGCGGCGGCGCCAGGTGAAGTGCGGTGCTCATCGTGCCTCCCGAAGGGACACCCCAAGGGGGGCAACGCGCCCCCTCGGGGGGCAGAGAGAGAAGTGAATGTCGGGGCTCGTCATTTGCGCGTGCCCCGTTGCGAGCTCCAGGCCTGCAGGCCGTTGATGGCCAGCAGCAGCACGAAGCTGACGATGAGCATCACGGCGGCGATGGTGGTGGCGCCGATGTAGTCGTACTGCTCCAGCTTGGCGATGATCATCAGCGGCGTGATCTCACTGACCATGGGGATGTTGCCGGCGATGAAGATCACCGAACCGTACTCCCCCACCGCGCGTGCGAAGGCCAGCGCAAAGCCCGTGAGCAGCGCCGGCAGCAGCGTGGGCAGCACCACGAAGCGGAAGGTTGTCCAGCGCTGTGCGCCGAGCGACGCGGCGGCCTCTTCCAGCTCGGTTTCCATGTCCTCCAGCACCGGTTGCACCGTGCGCACGATGAAGGGCAGACCGATGAAGATCAGCGCCAGCAGCACACCCAGCGGCGTGAACGCGATCTTGAGCCCCGCGTCGCCGAACAGTGGCGCCAGCGCGCCACCCGGTGCGAAGAGCGAGCCCACCCAGCCGTTGGGGGCGTAGAGCGCCGTCAGCGCAATGCCGGCCACGGCGGTGGGTAGGGCGAAGGGCAGGTCGATGAGGGCGTCCACCAGCTTCTTGCCGGGGAACTCGTAGCGCACGATGCACCACGCCAGGATCAGGCCGAAGACGAGGTTGATGAGCGCCGCGATCAGCGACGCGCCAAAGCTCAACTTGTACGACGCCATCACGCGCGGCGCCGTGGCGGTGGCCCAGAAGGTGTCCAGCCCATGGCCGGATGACTTCAGGAACACGGCCGCCAGCGGCACCAGCACGATCAGCGAGAGGTAGAACAACGTGAAGCCCAGGGTGGGCGCAAAGCCCGGCAGCACACGTCTTCGACCGAGGGAAAAGGGAGTCATCGAATTTTTTTGGTGGGGTTCGGGGCGGGCGCCGGGCTGCCCCAAGCTGGCCATTCGGGGGAGTGGCGGGCCGGTCAGGCTCGCCCGCGTTCAGCGGGGCAGGGGGGGCACGACGAGCTGAGCGAGGGGCTCGTGATCAGCGCTTGATCCCCGCGACGATCTGGTCGTACGCGCCACCGTCGGCGAAGTGTGTCTTGCTCACCTTGGCCCAGCCGCCCAGCGTCTGGTCCACCGTGAACAGCTTGATGTTGGCAAAGCGCTGGGCGTGCTTCTTGAACACCACCGGGTCACGCGGGCGGAAGTTGTTCCTGGCAATGATCTCCTGGCCTTCGGCGGTCCAGTGGAAGTCCACATAGGCCTTGGCCAGCGCAGCCGTGCCCTTCTTGGCCGCCACCTTGTCCACCACGGCCACGGGGGCGTCGGTTTCGATGGAAATGCTCGGGTTCACCTGCTCGAACTGGCCCTTGCCGAACTCGTTCTCGATCAGCTCCACCTCGCCCTCGAACGTCAGCAGCACGTCGCCGATGCTGCGCTGCGTGAACGTGGTGGTGGCGCCGCGGCCGCCGCCGTCCAGCACCGGCACGTTGGCAAACACCTTGGCCACCAGGTCGCGGGCCTGCGCTTCGGTGCCGCCGTTGGCGATGACGCTGCCCCAGATGGCCAGGTAGCTGTAGCGGCCGTTGCCCGAGGTCTTGGGGTTGGGAATGATGACGCCCACGCCGGGCTTGGCGAGGTCTGCCCAGTCCTTGATGCCCTTGGGGTTGCCTTTGCGCACGAGGAACAGGATGGTGGACGAGTAGGGCGACGCGCCGTTGGGGAACTTCTGGCGCCAGTCGGCGGCGGCGAAGCCTTGCGAGGCGAGCTGGTCGATGTCGGTCGCCTGGTTCATGGTCACCACATCCGCCTCCAGGCCGCCGATGACCGCGCCGATCTGCTTGCTGGAGCCGCCGTGGCTCTGGTTCACCGCCACGCTCACGCCCTTGGCTTTTTGCGCGGCCACGAAGGCGGGGTTGATCTGCTTGTACAGCTCGCGGGCCACGTCGTAGGAGACGTTGAGCAGCGTGGGGTCGGCTGCCAGCGCGGGCAGGGCGGCGCTGGAGGCAAGCCAGGCCAGCAAGGCGCGGCGGGCAGGCAGAAAAGTGGGCATGGCAGGCGCTTCGGGTGAACGAAAGCCGAGAGCGTGCCCAAACTCCCTTATTCGCGGAAGGATAGTTTTATTATTTCCTTATGCGATCTTCGTCTTCACGAGCGCACGGCCAGCATGACGGCATATGCCTTGAAGCAGGCCGTGGCCACCTGGCCCACTGCCAGGCCCAGCCCGTCCACGGCATCGTTGGTGACACTGGCCGTCACCGTGGTGCCGCCGGGCAGCATGAGGCCCACGAGGGATGACACGGTGCCCCGCTCCACGCGGGCGACGGTGCCGGCAAGCTGGTTGCGGGCCGACAGGCGGTAGCCGGCGAAATCGGTCACCAGCACGATCTCGGAGGCCTTCACCAGCCCGAGCGCCGCCTGCCCCACGGCCACACCCAGCTCCTGGGCGGCTGGGGTGGTGAGGGAGATGGTGATGTCGGGGGCGCCGCCGCTGAGCGCCATGCGCACCAGCGTGGTGGCTGGGCCGGGTTGCACGGCGGTGACGGTGCCGGCGAACTGGTTGCGGGCGGTGGTTTTCATGGCCATTCGTTTCAACAGGGCGTCGAGCGTGGGTTGGGTGGCGAGCCAGGCCTCCTGCTCGTGCAGGAAGGCGGCGTGGCGGGCCTGCAGCAGGCGCCAGGCTGCAAGCAGGGCGTCGCCCTCTGGGGTGAGCTGCGAGCCCCCGCCGCCCGCCCCGCCGGTGGCGCGGGTGAGCAGCGGGGTGTGGGCGAGGGCTTCTGCCGCCTCCAGCACCAGCCAGGCGCCCTTGTAGCTGTAGCCGGCGGCGCGGGCGGCCTTCTGCAAGGAGCCGGTGAGGGCGAGCGCGGCCAGCAGGTCGAAAAAGCGGCCGTCCAGCCGGCCGGCCAGGCGCAGCTCGCCTTGCAGCAGCGGGTGGTCGCCAGGGTTCACAGCGGCTGCTCCAGTGCGGCGCGCAGCCCGGGGTCGCTGGCGAGCAGGTGGCGCTGCACGCGGCCGCCGTCGAGCACGAAGACTTCGTCGGCCAGCGCGAGCACGTCGTCGGGGTCGTGGCTGACGATGACGGCCGGGATGCCCAGCCGCTGGCGCAGCGTGCGCAGCTCCTCGCGCAGTTGGCGGCGCAGCGTGGTGTGCAGCGCGGCAAAGGGTTCGTCCAGCAGCAGCACCTGCGGGTTGCAGGCCAGCGCGCGTGCCAGGGCCACGCGCTGCTGCTGGCCGCCAGAGAGCGTGGCCGGTTTGCTGCGTGCCAGGGCGGAGAGGCCAAAGGCTTCGATCAACTCGTCCACCCGCGCGGCGTCTTCTGCCTTCAGGCGGCGGCGCCAGCTCGTCAGGCCAAAGGCAATGTTTTCCCGCACGCTGAGGTGGGGGAAGAGGGCGTAGTGCTGGAAGAGATAGCCCACACCGCGCTGCTCGGCCGGCAGGTGGATGCCCGCCGCCGTGTCCAGCAGCACACGGCCGTTCAGGCGCACGTGGCCGGCGCGCACCGGCAGCAGGCCAGCCATGGCCTGCAGCGTGAGTGATTTGCCGGCGCCCGAGGGGCCGTAGAGCGCGACGAAGGGCGCCTCGGTGGCAAAGGCGATGTCGAGGTCGAAGCGGCGGCGGGTGTCGCTGACCAAGAGCTGCAGGTGGATGTCGATCAAGGTGTGCCGAAGCCGTACTTGGCCAGGGTGGCCTGGGCCTGCGGGCTGCCGAGGAAGGCGACGAAGGCGCGCGCGAGGGCCGGCTGCCTGCTGTCGGCCACCACGGCGGCCGGGTAGGTGACGGGGGCGTGGCCGCCCACGGTGGCGGCGATGCGCACCTTGGCGCCAGCGATTTCGGCGTCGGTGCGGTAGACGAAGCCGGCCTCCACCTCGCCGCGGGTGACGTAGTCCAGCACCTGGCGCACGTTGTCGGCAAACACCAGCTTGGGGCTCACGGCCGACCACAGCTGCGCGGCGCCCAGCGCCTGCTGCGTGTAGCGGCCCACGGGCACCGAGGCCACCTTGCCAACGGCGATGCGCTTCACCTCGGGCCGGGCCAGATCGGCCACCGCCTTGACAGTGCCGCCGGGCGGTGTCACCAGCACCAGCGTGTTGGCGGCGAAGTTGAGGCGGGTGTCGGGCGCGATGAGCTTTTGCTCGGCGGCGCGGTTCATGGTGTCCTGGTCGGCGCTGGCGAACACGTCCACCGGCGCGCCCTGGGCGATCTGCTGCAGCAGCACGCCGGAGGCGGCGAAATTGAAGCGCAAGCTGGCCCCCGGCCGGGTGGCCTCGAAACGCGGGGCGAGTTCCTTGAAGGCATCGGTCAGGCTGGCGGCGGCCGAGACGGTGAGCTGTTGGGCGGCGGCGAACAGCGGGCAGGCGGCCAGGGTCAGCGCAAGCAGCAGTCGTTGCTTCATGCAGGATGGCGTTGCAGATAGCGGTTGGAGAGCACCAGGACGGCGACCGAGATCGCTGATACGACCAGGGCCAGCGCCACGGCCACGTCGTCGCGGCCGGCCTGCACGGCGTCGTAGATGGCCATGGAGGCGGTTTGCGTCTGGCCCGGGATGGAGCCGGCCACCATCAGGGATGCGCCGAACTCGCCCATGGCCCGGGCAAACGCCAGCAGTGTGCCGGCCAGGATGCCGGGCCAGGCCAGCGGCAGCGTCACGCGCACGAAGGTGCTCCAACGCGACTGGCGCAGCGTGCGGGCGGCAGCTTCGAGGTTGCGGTCCACCTGCGCGAAGGCGCTGCTCGCGCCCTTGAGCACCAGCGGCAGGGCGACAAGCGTGGACGCGATGACGGCGCCGTGCCAGTTGAAGATGACGGTGTAGTCGAAGTGCTGGCGCAGCCAGCCACCCAGGGCGCTGTGCCGGCCCATCAGCACCAGGATGCCGTAACCCAGCACCGTGGGCGGCAGCACCAGCGGCAGCATGCAGACGGCCTCCAGCATGCCCCGGCCGGGCAGCCGCGTGCGGGCGAACAGCCAGCCCAGCGCAACGCCCAGCACCAATGCCAGGCCCGTGGCCACGAAGGCGATGCGGAGCGTCAGCGCGAGCGGGGCGGCGTCGAATTCGGTCCAGAGGGCGGGGGGCATGGAGTCGTAATGTACGCAAGTACATCATGACTGGTTTGCAGCGGGTTGTGCATGGCGTCCATCACGCGCGAAGAGAAACCGGGCTTTCTTGTCCGGCGAAATATAGGCAAAAACCCTATAATAGGGTTTACCCTTTGAAATGAACCGGGCCACAAACCCCCAACACCGTCATGAGCCTGATCCAGAATCTTTTAGCGTCCCTGCGCAGCGCCCTGAGCGTGGACACCCTGAGCGAAACCGAAGAGCGTTACCTGTCGGACGCCATCGACCACGCCGACCTGGAGCGCCGCATGACCAGCCAGTCGCGCGCCTCTGCCTCCACGGCTGTGATCAACATCGGCCGCTGAGTCGTTGCCGGCCAGCAGGCCACCTCCTGTGATTGCGTCGCGAGCAGTTCCGGCCGCGTGAATGACTGCCTGGCGTGGCGCATGAGCCGGCAGCCCGTGTCATGGCCCCTTCACGGCCTTCGCCTATGGTGGACACCGTGATCACTGCCCGTCTGCTCCCGGTGCCCCGCCCCGCCACCTGCGGCCTGCGTTTGAACCAGTGCGTGGCCGCTGCCACCGTGGCCGGTGTGGTCATGTCTGTCGTGGGCCTGGCTGTGCAGGTGGGCCCTGCCGGGGCCGACAAACGCTACGGTGGCGCCCGGCAGCAAGTTGCGCTGCACCGCTCGTCGGCCACGGCCGGCGCACCGATGAAGGCCGACCACGTGCCGGCAGCCACCGGCCCGCTCACCCCGGTGCGTCGTCGCCCCGACTGCGACCGGGCTTGTGCCAAAGCGCCCGCCCGCTGAGGCCCGGCGGTGCGACGGCGGTCGTCGCTGACAGCCGGCTTCAAGCTGCGGGCAGGCTCAGCGCCACCCGCAGCCCGCCCAGCGGGCTCACGCCCAGCTCGACAGTCCCTTCGTACAAGGTGGCGAGCTCGTGCACGATGGCCAGACCCAGCCCGCTGCCCGGTGTGGTCTCGTCCAGGCGCCTGCCGCGCTCGAGCGCTTTGGGCCTCTGATCGGGTGGGATGCCTGGGCCGTCATCGTCGATGGTCACGCACAACTGCCGTCCGGCCTGCATGGCGCTGACTCGCACTTGCGTTCGTGCCGCCTTGCAGGCGTTGTCAAGCAGGTTGCCCAGCATCTCCTGGAGGTCATGGGACTCGCCGGCGATGGCCAGGCCTGCATCGACCTCTGCGCAGATCGACAGCCTCCTGTTCGCGTGAACCTTTTGCATGACACGCACCAGGCCATCGGTCACGGGCTGCAGCGGTGTCCTCAGTCCACCAGCGCCTTGTGCCGCTGCCGCCCGTGCCCGGGCGAGGTGCCAGTCGATGTGCCGGCGCGCCATCTGCACCTGGTCCTGCACCAGCGTCGGCAACTCATCGCGGGCCGGGCCGGCGCGGCTTGCGTTGGCGGCGCCTTGGCCCAGGATGGTGAGCGGGGTCTTCAAGGCGTGGGCCAGGTTGCCCGCCTGCGCCCTCGCGCGTTCCAGGGTTGAGGTTTGGCGGTCCAGCACGCTGTTGAGGTCATCGACCAGAGGTTGGACTTCGCTTGGGTACCGGCCTTCGAGGTGCTGCGTCCGTCCGTCCCGCAGCGCAGACAGGGCGGCGCGCAGCCGGCTCAAGGGCGCCAGTCCCAACGTCACCTGCAGCACGGCGCCTGCGCAAAGCAGCAGCAGCAGCACCAGCAGCGATCCCATCAGCGCCTTGTCGAACCGCTCGGCGGCCCGGTCCAGGGGCGCCATGCCGGCCGCCACCATCACACGCCACGGCCGTGCTGCGCCATCGGCATGCAGGCCGCGCTCAATGAGCAACAACGGTTCGTTGCGATGGTTGAGCACCTCATGGACATGAAGCTCACCGCGGCCCGGCATGTCTTTGGGGGCGATCAGGTCTTCATCCCAGAGGGAGCGTGAACGCAGCAGGCCCGGCTTGCCATCGGTCCCGGCGCCGTCGACCTGCCAATACAGGCCGGAATGCGGGCGCGTCCAGCGCGGGTCGGACAGGCGTGCCGCATCCAGCGTCGGCTGCCCCTGGCTGTCCACCTCCAACCTGGCCAGCACCTGGTCCAGGTCCGCCGTCAGCCGCTCGACGAACTGCTGCCGCGCATGATCGCGGAACAGGGCCGACAACACGAGACCCGATGCCGCAACGGTCAGGCCCGCGGTGAGCAGGGTCACCAGCAGCAGCCGGTGGCGAAGCGAGTGGAGGTTGAGCACGCTGGGTGTGACGTCTGCGGGTCAGTCAGCAGGCACGAGCCGGTAGCCCATGCCGCGCACGGTTTCGATGCGGTCGGCGCCGAGCTTGCGCCGCAGCCGGCCGACGAACACCTCCACGGTGTTGGAGTCCCGGTCGAAGTCCTGGGCGTACAGGTGCTCGACGAGCTCGCTGCGGGACACCACCTGTCCAGCACGATGCATGAGGTAAGCGAGCAGCCGGTACTCGTGCGCGGTCAGCGTGACGGTACTTCCGCGAAGGCTGACCGTGCCAGTGCGGGTGTCCAGGGTGATGTCACCCTGCTGCAGCAGCGGGGACGCCAGGCCGTGGGCGCGGCGCACCAGCGCACGCAGGCGGGCGAGCAGTTCCTCGGTGTGGAAGGGCTTGGCCAGGTAGTCGTCTGCCCCCGCGTCGATGCCCGCCACTTTCTCGTGCCAGCTGTCGCGTGCGGTCAGGATCAACACCGGCACGGCCAGCCCCTGACCGCGCCACCGCTGCAGCACCGTCAGGCCATCCAGCAGGGGCAGCCCCAGGTCCAGCACGACCGCGTCGTACGGCTCCGTGGCGCCGAGGTGCAGCGCGGCCTGCCCATCGCCCGCCTCGTCCACGGCATAACCGGCCAGTTCCAGCATCTGCCGGAGCTGGGCCCTCAGGACGGCTTCATCCTCGACGAGCAACACCCTCATGGCCGACGCCCCGGGGCCGAGGAGGGTGGTGCCATGCCTTCAGCGGCCGGGCGCTGCCGGCTTCTGAGGACCGTGGCCGTCTTGGCGTCCACGTCCAGGCGAAGCAGCCGGCCGTTGCTTTGCAGCAGCTTGAGCTCGTAGACCCAGCGGCCATCTTCGCGCTCGAGCTCCACCTCCAGCAGCTCGCCGGGGTGGCTGCGCTGCACCTTCTCCAGAACGTCCTGCAGTGGCAGGACCTCGCTGGCCTTCAGCGCGGCACGGGCGCGGTCGTGATCCCGCCGGTCGTCGGCGTGGGCGGATGAGACCGAGCAGGCCCCCAGGCACAGGGCGAGCACGCAGCGCAAAACGGGGGGCCGGTGGCATGCCTTCATGGCGCAAGTGTCCGGTGTTGAAGCTGAACGGAAGATGAACAAACGGTTCAGGAAGGGTTCACGGGCGGCTTTCGATGATGGCTCCGTCAACCCCAAGGACGATCATGACTCCCAAGCGATTCTTCCCAGGCCTGCTCGTGCTGTGGGCCGTGGCGCCTGCCGTGCAGGCCCAGTCGACGACACCTGCCCAGCTGCTGCAGGCCTATGAAGCCGCTGCAGGCACGCCCGCCCGGGCTGAACGTGGGCGGGCCTTCTTCACGGGGCGGCACGGGGACGAATGGTCCTGCGCCTCTTGCCACGGCCAGCGTCCCACCGAGGTGGGACGGCATGCAATCACCGCGAAGTCCATCGATCCGATGGCGCCGGCCTTCAACCCCAAGGCCTTCACCGACGAACGTCGCGTGGAGAAGTGGTTCCGCCGCAATTGCAAGGATGTGGCGCGGCGCGAATGCACCCCCGGCGAGAAGGCCGATGTGCTGGCCTGGCTGCAGTCACTCCGCTGAGCCAAGGAGATGCTGATGCGGTTCACGATGACTCGGGTGCGGACCCTGTGGGTCCTGTTGACGGCCCCACTCACCCTGGCCTGCCACGCCGGTGAGCACGAAGGCGCTGCACGCATTGCATGGCCCAAGGCTTACGTGCAGGAGTGCGCGGCCTGCCACGTGGCCTACCCGCCCCAGATGCTGCCCGCCGCATCCTGGGCGCGATTGACGGGCGGGCTGGACAAGCACTTCGGTACCGACGCTTCGCTGGAGGCGCGGGACGCTCAGCAACTGGGCCGGTGGCTGCAGGAAAACGCCGACCGGCGCCCGGCGAGCTCGGCCCCGCCGGAAGACCGCCTCACCCGCACGGCGCGGTTCGAGCGCCAGCACCGCCAGATCGAGCCGGCGACCTGGCGGCTGCCCAGTGTTCGTTCGGCATCTCACTGCATGGCCTGTCACACGGGCGCTGACAAGGGCCAGTACAGCGAGCACGCCCTGCGCATGCCCGAGGGCCTGAGCGCCCGACAACGCGCAGCCTGGGACGACTGAACCGGATTCAAGGAGCACCACATGACTTCCACGACCCCTTCCATGGCCTCGGCTGCCGGCGACTCGGCACAGGCCGCCCGGTCCGCGCGACTGATGATTGATGCACCCGTTCGGGCCTTCCATGGGCTCTTTGCGCTGAGCTTCGCAGGCGCGTGGCTCACGGCCGAGTCCGAGCGCTGGCGGGACCTGCATGTGACGCTGGGCTACGCTTTCGGTGGGCTGCTGCTCTTCCGGCTGGTCTATGGCCTTGTCGGTCCGCGGCAGGCGCGACTCGCCCTGCTGTGGCACCGTGTGTCAGGGGTGGGCGACTGGCTGCGCAATGCCCGGGTCGGACGCGTCGACCTGTCTCGCGCAGCCACCCTCGGCATGGGGGCGGCGATGCTGTTGCTGATGGCCGTCGCGGCGCCCCTGGTGCTGTCAGGCTGCGTGGGCTATGTCGAGTGGCTGGGCATGGAGGATGCTACGGAAGAGGTCCACGAGTTCTTCGCGAATTTGGCCATGGCCCTCGTGGGGGCCCACTTGGCGCTCATCGTGCTGCTCTCCACCCTGCGCCGCCGCAACCTGGCGATGCCGATGTTGACCGGCCGCACCCCAGGGCCAGGTCCCGACCTGGTCAAGGCCAATCGCACCTGGCTGGCTGTTTTGATTCTGGCAGCCTGCGTGGGGTTCGTCGGCTGGCAGACGGTTCAGGGTGAGTCGGGGGCCACGCCAGCGACGCAAGGCGAGCGACGCGTTGGTCACCACAATGACGATGATTGAGGTCAGGCCTGTCGGTGCAGAAGAGCCACCGCAGCCGTGCACCAGCCCCACGTCATCAGAGCCAGCGCGGCGGCCGGGGCCAGCAGCGCCGCCGACGGCGCCGCGAACTTGAGGAGCGCAGCGACCTGGGGAACGCCGAGGGCCAGCGCAAGCAGCACACCCGTGGCCAGCACGATCCAGCGGAAAGCCGTGTTCACCTCGTGCGGGCCACGGGCCGATGGAGCCCATGACCGGTTGGCCTGGATCAGGCCCAGGTTGCCCAGCACCAAGACGGTGAAAGCGACCGCGCGCCCCGCATCGGCGCCACTGCCCAAGTGCTCACCCAGCGCGTACCCAGCGAGCACGGCCACCAGCAGCCCAGCGCCTTGCAGCAGGCCCAGCCGGACCAGCGCGGCATCGAACAGCCGAGCCTCGGGGCGGCGGGGTGGCTGGCGCATCGCACCGGGCTCCAGGGCTTCGGCCTCGAAGACGATGGAGCAGGCTGGGTCGATGACGAGTTGCAGGAACAGGATGTGCGCCGGCATGAGGATCAGCGGCCAGCCCATCAGCAGCGGCGCCAGGGCCAGGCCGATGATGGGCAGGTGGGCCGCCAGCACGAAGGCGATGGCCTTGCGCAGGTTGGCAAAGACCCGCCTGCCGTAGCGTATCGTGGTCACCAGTGAGCCGAAGTCGTCGTTCAGCAGCACCAGGTCGGCCGCCTCGCGCGCAACGTCTGTCCCGCGCGCGCCCATGGCCACGCCGATGTCGGCGGCCTTGAGCGCAGGGGCATCGTTCACGCCATCGCCCGTCATGGCCACCACCTCACCCTGCGCGCGGAAGGCCCGCACCAAGCGCAGCTTCTGTTCGGGGCGTACGCGGCAGAACACCGACGTGCTGCGCAGGCGCTCGGCGAGGGCTGCGTCGTCCAGCGCATCCAGATCGGCGCCGGTGAGGGGCCCGGCGTCCACCTGGAGCCCGGCCTGTCGTGCGATGGCGAGCGCTGTCGCGGGGTGGTCTCCCGTGATCATGGCCACGCGGATGCCGGCCGCCTGGCACTCGGCGATGGCTGCCGGCGCATCAGCCCGCACCGGGTCCTCCAGGGCGACCAGGCCGACGAATTCGAACGCGAAGTCGTGCTGGCCAGCGGGCAGGGGCTCCGCGGCAGACAGGGCCCGTGCCACGCCCAGCACCCGCAGCCCGTCGGCGGCCAGGGCAGCGACCTGGTCCGCGATGTGCTGCCGCGTGGCGGCAGGCAGATGGCAGAGGTCCACGATGGCTTCAGGCGCGCCCTTGGCGGCCACCAGCAGCTCGCGCTGGTCGGGCGAGCGCCAGACCCGCGACATGGCCAGCAACTCGCGCGACAGCGGGTAGTCAGACACCAATGTCCAGTCGTCGTGCAGGTGCTCTGAGCCCTGCAGCCAATGCTGGCCTGCCGCACCGATGGCCGCCTCCATCGGGTCGAAGGCGCGGCGGTGGCTGGCCAGCACGGCGTGCTCCAGCACGGGGTGGAAGGCATGCGCCATGGCTGTGGCAGGCAGGCCGGACAGGTCCAGCCCCTCATGGCCCGTCCACAGCCGGCGCACCTCCATCTGGTTGCGGGTCAGGGTGCCGGTTTTGTCGACGCAGAGCAGCGTGGTGGCGCCGAGCAGTTCCACCGCGGGGATGCGTCGCGTGAGCACCCGTTCGCGTGACAGTCGCCAGGCGCCCAGGCCCAGAAAGATGGTCAGAACCACCGGCAGCTCCTCTGGCAGGATGGCCATCGCCAACGTCAGGCCCGCCAGCAACCCGCCGAGCCAGTCCCCGCGGCTGAACGCCCAGCCGAGCGCCAGCACCAGGGCCAGCGACCCACCCGCCAGGGCCACCCGTCGAACGATCTGTGCCGTCTCGCGCTGGATGGGGGTCTCGTCCATCGCAATGCCGCCGAGCGAAGCCCCGATGCGACCCAAGGCACTGTGCGGGCCGGTCGCCACCACCAGACCCTGTGCGGTGCCCTGGCTCACGAGCGAGCCGGCGAAGCAGAGCTGGTGCGCGCCTGCCGGGCCGGAGTGGGTGGCCTCACGGGCCTGTTTCAGCACCGGCTGCGACTCGCCGGTGAGCAGCGACTCGTCGATGGTGAGGTAGCTGGCCTGCACCAGTTCGAGGTCTGCCGGCACGCGGTCGCCCTCGGCCAGCAGCACGAGGTCACCCACCACCAGCGCCTTGCCCGGGAGGCGCACCGGTACGCCGTCCCGCTGCACGAGCGCACGTGGGCTGGAGAGGTCACGCAGCGCGTCCAGCGCGGCCTGGCTGCGGCGCTTCTGCACGAAGGTCATCACGATGACCACCAGAACAAAGCCCAGCAGCATCAAGGCTTCGTGGCGGTCGCCGAGCCCCAGATAGACGGCGCCACAGGCCACGAGCAACAGGACCATCGGTTCCCGCACGACATCGACCAGCACTTGCACGCCGCCGGATTGCGCGGCAGTGGGCAGCTCGTTCGGGCCATCGCGCTGCAGTCGCGCTTCGGCTTCGGAGGTGCTCAGTCCGGTGAGTGGGTTCATCGCGCGTCAATCCCGGGCCATGGAGGGGGCCTGCTGGCGGCCACCGGTCGTGCCGCGCTAGGTGTGATGTCTCGATAGGTTGTTCACCCGACCTGGTCTGGGAGACTGGAGTTACGACGCTTCAGGACTCTCAGGAAAGGATGGCCGGGTGAACAGCCATAAGAATGCCAGATTGACGTACCAGGGTCGGCTGCTGCTGATGGAGCGCATTAGCGTGATGGGTCTGACGATGGCCGCGCAGGCGGCTGGCATCAGTGTGCGCACGGCCCGCAAATGGCGGCGCCGCTACGAAGAGCTGGGGCAAGAAGCCCTGCGCGACCGCAGCTCGCGGCCCCTCAAGACCCGCGACAGCCTGGACGCCGAGCAGAGCCGGCGCGTGGAGCAACTACGCCGCAGCCGCATGCCCATGCGCCGTATCGCAGCCCAGGTCGGCCGCAGCGTGGCCACCATCAGCCGCGCCTTGTCCAAGCTCGGCCTGTCCAGCCTCAAGGCGCTGGACGAGCCCAAGCCGGTGCTGCGCTACGAGCACGAGGCGCCTGGCGAGTTGCTGCACATTGACACCAAGAAGCTCGGGCGCATCGTGCGCCCCAGCCACCGTGTCACTGGCGACCGACGGGACTCCGTGGACGGCGCGGGCTGGGAGTTTGCGCATGTCGCCATCGACGACCACTCGCGCGCAGGCTTCGTGCAGATGCACGCCGACGAGCGCAAGGGCTCGGCCGTGGAGTTCCTCAGGGCCAGCGTGGCGCACTACGCAGCACTGGGCGTGACGATCAAGCGGCTGCTTACCGACAACGGCAGTGCCTACCGCTCCAAGCTGTTCGCCAAGACCTGCCAGGACCTGGGAATCAAGCACAGCTTCACCAAACCGTACTGCCCACAGACCAACGGCAAGGCCGAGCGCTTCATCCAGACCTGCCTGCGAGAGTGGGCCTACGGTCGCATCTGGGCCAACAGTGGCGAGCGCACGGCCTGGCTGCCGGCGTTCCTTACCTACTACAACGCACGCCGCCCCCACTCCGCTCTTGGCTACAAGCCTCCAGCCTCTCGGCTTGGCGGGTACAACCTATCGAAACTCAACAGCTAGGGAACCGTCGGGTCATCCGTGGCATCAAGGTCAGCAGGTGGTGACCTCGCACGGCCCGGCCGCGGGCCGTCCCAGCGATGTGGCACCGCGCCTCCACGGCGGGTGCCATGGCTGTGAGCGCCGGCGCGACAACGGGGCCGCCCCCCGCGCAGCATGGATTCCGGGTCTTTGCTGGCGGTAGAAACGCAGTCAAGGAGGTTCCGTCATGGCGCTGCCCTTGCAGCAGCATTGCAGCATAGGGGCCGGCGTTGAACGTCTGATGAAACGCACGTTCTCGCGGCGGGATGGGGCTGCAGAGGCGACGGGGGGAGGCTGCGTGCAGCGCTGCAATGTCAGCTGGGCTGCCTTCGCTGCCGTGGCAGCGGCTGGTTGGCGGCGCTCGCGGGGTGTGCCGGCTCGGTCGACGCATAACGGATGCGCCGTTTGCCGGCCTTCTTGGCCTCGTACATGGCCGCGTCGGCCGCTGCGAGCAGTGAACTGGGTTCCATGGCATGTTCAGGGAACATGGCCACGCCAATGCTTCCCGCCACGGTGACCTGGGCGCCGTTGGACAGTTGGACCGGTTCGCAGATGCTGCCGAGCAACCGGTTCAGGATTTGATCGCATTGGACAGCGTCATCCAGCTCGCAGAGCAGAACCACGAATTCGTCACCGCCCAGACGCGCCACCGTATCGCCCGCTCGCAGGCTGGCTGACACGCGGCGGCCCACCTCCTTCAGCAACTCGTCACCTGCGGCGTGCCCGTGCTGATCATTCACCGACTTGAAGCCGTCCAAGTCGATGAACGCGACGGCCACGTGGTGGCCCGAGCGCTTGGCGATCGCGAGGGCTTGCTGCGCCCGGTCCGCCAGCAGCAGCCGGTTGGGCAGGCCGGTGAGACCGTCGTGAAAGGCGATGTGTTCGACCTGCTGCTGGTAGTGGTGCTGAGCCGTCACGTCCGTCATCATCCACAGCACTTCATCCGGGTGTTCCTTGAGGAGGGAACCCTGCAGGTGAACCCAGATCGGGGAGCCATCCTTGCGCCGCAATTCCAGTTTCGTGATGTAGTCCTTGCCTGCGGCAAAGGCAGCGCGGGCCTCAGCTCCCACACGTTCGTAGGTGGCCTCGTCCGGGTAGAGCATGCGGGCCTGATGGTGCAGCAGTTCCTCCGGCTGGAAGCCGAACATCCGTGCCATGGCCCGGTTGTTCCACACCGCCGTCCGCGTCGACGTGTTCTGAAGAATGATGCCGACCATTTCGTTGTCGAGCATGGCGGACTGCTGTTCGCCGAGCGCCCGGAGTTCCTCATTGGCTTGACGGAGCTGCTCGGTGCGCTCCTCCACCAGGGACTCCAGCCGCTGCGTCATCGACTGCAAGGCCCCCGACAGCTGGACAAGTTCGCGGTTCTGGTCGAAGTTCGCAATGAAAGCACCGTGCTTCCCCAGCTCGACATCCCGTGCCGAGTCGGCAATTTGCTTGATGGGCCGTGTGAGTTGGCGGCCCAACATGAAGCCGAAGCCGACGGCCACCCCCGCTGCCAGCAAGCTGCCCAACAGCGCGCGCTGTGTTGCCAGCCTGGCCGGGGCGTAAGCGATCTCGACCGGTTGCCGAACCAGCACACGCCAACCCAGGCTGATGCCTGGTGTGTAGTCATCGAGCGCCCAGCTCGTCGTGAGGTACTGGTTGCCATCGCCCCAGAAGACTTCGATGGCGGAGCGCGCCTGTTCGCCTGCAGCCGGTGCCGGCAAATCGGCCAGGCGCGCTCCCAGCTGCTCCAGGTCGATGGAGGCCTGGCGGTCGACACCGTAGATCACCTCGCCACTGCGGGAAAAGATGTAAACCTCGACATGGCGGGCAACGGCATTCTTTGGCAGGAACGCCGCAGCGATCCCCTCGAGGGCCTGCAGGTCCGCATGGAGCGCGGCGACGCCTGCGGTGCGGCTCTGGATCTTGATGGGGATGGCGAAGTCGATGAACCTCAGGGGTTCACCGTTGGACGGACGAGGCAACAAGCCCGCCAGCAACTGGGCTTCGTGGGCATCACCGATGTAGAGGTCTCGCAATCCTGCCTGGAACCAAGGGCGCTCCCGGACATCACGTCCGACCAAGATGCCGTCGGTGGCCACCACCACCTTGCCCTCCAGATCCGCCACGCCTACCCACGTCGGTACCGGGCGCAACTGCTTCTTGCGCTCCAACGCATGCCGGACCTTGGCGCTGTCCAAGCCGCTGGCCCAGACCTCCTCGGCATTTGCCAGCTGTTCGACTTGCTGCACCCGGTCACGGATGTTCTTGCCCAAGGCAGCGGTCACACTGCGGCCCACGGCAGACAGCGCAGCACCCTTGTCCCGTTCAATCTGAGCCTCCATCATCGACGTGATGATGGCGGTCAACGTCAGCGCGACCACGGTGGCCACCACGGCCATCACGAAAGCGAGCTGTGTCCCGAAGCTGCGCTGTCGAACGAAGCGGGAAATCATGGGTGGATGCTACCCACAGAGCCGCTGAAAACGGGCAACGCCAAGATCAGCGGGCACAGTGTTTGTCCTCGGTTCTGCGCATGCCGTCGGCATGGCCCGGCGGTCCTTGGGACATGCCCCTGCCGCACGCGGGGCGTGCACAGCCCTCCCGGTTTGCCCGAGCCTCGGCGCAACGGCACGGCAGTTTGAGCCCACGCACCACCGAAGTCGCTCGACGGAGGCCGCAGTCGACGCTTGCGTTGGGAGGCGCGCTGGCACCCGTGTTCGCATGACGCTGGCGCGAGTGGCGTCGGATGCGACAAGCGGATGGGCCTGCGATGGCGGCCGGCAATGCTGCCACGATTAGTAGCACGATTGCCAGTCGGTACAATCCGGAGCCGCGAAGTATGTTGGAGCGTATATTTTTCGTCATGCCGGCGTTCCTTTCTGAGGAGTGCAATTAGCGCTGCTTCTGTTCGCCACCGCTGCGTCTTGCTG
>JBBIVU010000039.1:0-17899 GCA_037439585.1 Roseateles sp.
GAACGCGTCGCTCGGCTTCTCGTAGATGCCCATCGTGCGGTCGCCCTGCACGTTGCTGTGGCCGCGCACCGGGCAGGCGCCCGCGCCAGGCCGGCCTAGGTTGCCGCGCAGCAGCAGCAGGTTGACGATCATCTGGATGGTGGCCACCGAGTGCCGGTGCTGGGTGATGCCCATGCCCCAGCAGGCGATGACACGCTCGCTGCCCGCATAGAGGTCGGCGGCCTGTTCGATCTGCGCGCGCGTCAGGCCCGAGGCCTCGACCAGCGGTTCCCAGGGCTGCTCACGCAGTTCTGCCACGAAGGCGTCGAAGCCGTGGGTGTGCTCGGCGATGAAGTCGCGGTCCAGCAGCCCCTGCTCGACCACACGCTTGCACATGCCCTTGAGCAGCGCGAAGTCTCCGCCGACCTTGAGCTGGAAGTAGTGGCTGCTGATGGGCGAGTCGCCGAAGGTGACCATCTCCAGCTTGTCCTGCGGGTCGGCGAAGCGCTCCAGGCCCCGCTCACGCAGCGGGTTGAAGCTCACGATCTTGGCGCCACGTTTGCGGGCCGCGCGCAGCTCGCCCAGCATGCGCGGGTGGTTGGTGCCGGGGTTCTGGCCGAACACCAGGATGCAGTCGGCCTGCTCGAAGTCCGCCAGCGTGACGGTGCCCTTGCCCACACCCAGCGTCGGCCGCATCGCCGAGCCACTGGGCTCGTGGCACATGTTGGAGCAGTCGGGGAAGTTGTTGGTGCCGTACTCGCGCACGAACAGCTGGTAGAGGAAAGCGGCCTCGTTGCTGGTGCGGCCTGAGGTGTAGAAGAGGGCTTCGTTGGGGTCGGGCAGCGCCTGCAGCTCGCGCGCGATCACCGCGAAGGCGGCGTCCCAGGTGGTGCGCTGGTAGCGGTCGGTCGGCGCGTCATAGAGCATGGGTTCCGTGAGACGCCCCATGGCCTCCAGGTCGAAGTCCGAGACCTCGGCCCATTCCTTCAGCGTCCTGGCACCG
The DNA here is from genome assembly GCA_037439585.1 of Roseateles sp. GTDB lineage: Bacteria > Pseudomonadota > Gammaproteobacteria > Burkholderiales > Burkholderiaceae_C > Pelomonas. The sequence goes on from JBBIVU010000039.1 coordinate 983, forward strand.
ATGACCTCGGGCGTCGCCCGCCGCACGGTGGCCTCAGCCGCCACGGCCTTGGCGCCGTTCTCGCAGAACTCGAAGGTGGAGCGGTGGTCGCGGTCGGGCCAAGCGCAGCCGGGGCAGTCGAAACCGTCGGCCTGGTTGGCGTGCAGCAACGTCCTGGCCCCCTTGACGGCAATTCCCTGCTCGCTCAAGTGATGGGCCACGCTCTTCAACGCGCCCCAGCCGCCGGCCGGGCCACCGTAGAGCTCGATCTTCCGTTCGTTCATGCCATCAGTATCCTGCGCGCCATTCGAGTCGCGCCCGGCATCGAGAGTCATCCTGCGGCGGATGCAACCCCTCGGCACTCAGGCGCCAAGCAGACGACGGCGCCGTGAGCGAATGCGCGCCGTGCCGTGCTTATTCACCCAGGCGCAATGGCAGCCCCCTGGGGTCACCCCTAATATGGTGGGCCATGCGGATGCCCAACCTGTCACTGCCGCCACCCGCCGCTGCCGCTCCCCTGGAGGAGGGGCAGGCGCTGGGCGTGTGGCGACTGATCAAGCCGCTGCCGGACGGCGAACAGGCCCATGCCGGCCAGTGGTACAGCGCCCATCACGGGATGGCGGCCGAGCAGCAGGCGGCCGTGCTCGTGCTCGACCGCAGCGACCAGGGCGCAGGCATCATGCTGCGCTATGCCGACCAGGCCGGCGACCTGGCCAAGTTGCAGCACCCGCACATTGCGGTACCCAGCGACAGTGGCGTGACACCCGATGCCCACCCCTACCTGATCGTGGAGGGCACGCACGGCGAACCCCTGCTGCCCAGGCTGCACACGCTGAGCCTGAACGAACGCCTGGAGCTGCTCGTGCAGCTGTGCGAGGCGCTGCGTTCGGCCCACCAGCAGGGCTGGCTGCTGGCGGAGATCGACCCGGCCATGGTCTGGCTGGCCCCAGCTGGCCACGTGCGCCTCATGGGGCTGGGCCTGACCAAGATCCCCGATCCCGCCGACCCTTTCGACCGCGGGCTGAGCCTGGGTGCGTCGCCCGCCTTCGTCGCCCCCGAGCGCCGCAAAGGTGAACCGCCCAGCCTGGCCAGCGAGGTGTACGGCCTGGGCGCTCTGGCGTGCGCGCTGGTGTGCGGCTGGGAGGACACGCCCCGGGGCCTGGCGCCACTGCGTGGCAGCTCGGGCACCCCATGGCCGCAACTGCAGGAAAGCCAGCGGATCCAGCTCGACGCGCTGCTGCGCTCTGCCATGGCCGAGTCCCCGGAGTTGCGCACCCGCGGCGCCGAAGGCATGGCCGACGCGCTGCGCGAGTGGCTGGGCCAGAGCCCGCAGCGCAGCATGGCAGCGACCGGCAGCTTGGCGGCATCTCCTGCCGCTGCCAAGCCCGTCGCCTGGTGGAAGCGCTGGCTGGGCCTGCACTCCACAGCCTGACCGCACGGCCCCCCCAGGCAGCCCATGCTGACTTGAGGGGTCAGCCCTCACCAAGCTCGGCAACAATGCAGGCCCCATCCCCGGAGGCCGCCATGAACCGTTCGCCGCGCGCGACGCCGCCCACTCCCTGCTTCGACCAGTGCCTGGCCAGCCTGCGGCGAGCGCATCGGTGAGCGCCGTGCACACCCCTCCCGCATCGACCGGGCTGTTGGGCCTGGGGGCGTTGCAGCTGCATCGCCCCACCCAGAGGGCCCAATGGCTGGCCCTGGCCGCGAGCCTGGGCATGGGGGGGGTGGGGGCAGAGCTGGCGTGGCATCACCCGCTGTCCGGCCCCGTGGCGCTGGCCCTGTGGGGGGCGGTGGCACTGCTGGCGGCGTTGCTGTGGGTCAAAACGCCGGTGCTGCTGTTCGGGCCCCTGCCGCTCATCGGCCTGGCCCCATGGACGGGCTGGATCACCTTCGAGGAAATGGATCTGCTCGTCACGGCTTGCGGCTGCGGCGGCTACCTGGCTTACGCCCTGCAGCTGAACGGCCGCGATCGAGCCCCTGCCTGGCGGCATGCCCTCGCGTACTCGCCCGCCGTGCGCTTGCTCGTCGTGGCGCTCGCACTGTCGGCCGCCTGGAGCATGAAACGCGGCTTTGCCGATGCTGGCGGTTTTGCCTTCGGCTGGTTCCACGGGTACCACGAGGCCATGAACTCGGTGCGCAATGCCAAGGCTGTCTTCCTGGTGCTGGCCCTGCTGCCGCTGTGGACGGCCGCCGCTGCCGCCCGGCCGAGAGGGTTTTCGCGCGGCCTGCTGCTGGGCCTGGTGCTGGCCCTGACGGGGGCCTGCGCCGCCGCACTGTGGGAGCGCCTGGCCTACACCGGCCTGCTGGACTTCTCCACCGACTACCGCACCACGGCGCTGTTCTGGGAGATGCATATCGGCGGTGCCGCGCTGGACAGCTTCCTGTTGATGACGCTGCCCTTCGCGCTGCTGGCGCTGCTGCGCACCCGTTCACCCTGGCGCTTCGCAGCGGGCCTCGCGATCGTGCTGCTGGCCGCCTACGCCACACTCACCACGTTCTCGCGTGGCGTGTACCTGGCGCTGCCGGTTGCCCTGATCCCGATGGTGCTGCTGGCCGACGCTCAACGCCGCCGCACGGCTGCGGCCGGCCAGGACACCAGCCACTTCGACAGTGTGCTCGGCCCGGTGGACGCCCCCCTGCCGCGACCCGCCAAACTCGGTGCCCTCGCCATGGCGGCAGCCTTTGCACTCGCAGTCGCCCTGGTCTTCGGCGGTGGCGGCTACCGCGGCCTGCTGGCCCTGTTCTTCGCGATGGTGATTCTGTTGACCATGCCTGCCAGCCTCTGGCTGCCCAGCTTCGGCCAGCGGCTGACCGCCCTGATCATGGGCGCCCTGCTCGCCGTGATGCTGGGGGGAGTCAGTTGGGTGCTGTCGGCCGCCGTGCCCAAGGCCGCCTACGCACTCAACGGGATCGCGCTGCTGTGCTGTGCCGCATTGCGCTGGCGAGACGCACCAGGGCAGGCACGACCCGTCTACGTGCTGCTGGTTTCGACCTGCTGGTTCTGGCTGATCACCACCGTGGTCATCGTGGCCGACTACTGGGGCGGCATGGCCGGCCGCTGGACGGCACTGGCTGCCGGATTCGCACTGGCCGGCGTGTGGGCCGTGATGCTGCTGGAGCAGCGCCTGTGGCCCCTGCAGGGGACGGGCAGCATGGGCAAGGCCGGCTGGCGCAAGCGTGCCCTGCTGGCGACCGGCCTGCTGCTGGTCATGGCCATCGTGGCCGCCCTGGGCGGTGGCGACTACCTGCGCGACCGCGTGGGTGCCTGGAGGGAAGACGGCCAGACCCGCCTCACACACTGGCACGAGGCCCTGAAGCTGCTCCACGGCGGGCGGCAATGGCTGCTGGGCAAGGGCTCGGGGCGCTTCGCGTCCAGCAACTTCTACGATGGCCCAGCCAGCACGCGCACCGGCGACTACCGGCTGCGCACGGATGGGCCCGAGGCCTACCTGGCGATGGCCGCGGGCAATCACATGCTGGGGTACGGCGAGCTGTTCCGCGTCAGCCAACGCATGGCACCGCCGGCGCCCGGCATGGTCACGCTGGAAGTGGTCGCGCGGACGGCAGCCGACGCGGCCCTGCAGGTCGAGATCTGCGAGAGGCACCTGATCTACCCGGACCACTGCCATGGCCAGGGCATCCTGATCAAAGCGCAGGCGGCGTCGCCCGAGGGCACCGCGCCGGGGACCGCACCGCCTCCTGATGCCGCTGCCCCCAGTGGGTGGCAGACGCGCCAGGTCCAGTTCGGGCCTGTGCCAGCGATGGGTGGCGACTGGTGGGCCCCCCGCTTCGTGACCTTCTCGATGGCGCTGGAGTCCCGGGGGGCACGGGTCGACATCGCGCGCGTTGCCATGCACGATGCCCAGGGCCGCCAACTGCTACAGAACGGCGACTTCAACCGTGAGATGGCCCGCTGGTTCTTCTCCAGCGACCGGCATCACTTGCCCTGGCACACCAAGAACGCGGCGTTGCACGTGCTGTTCGAGCAGGGCCTGGTGGGCCTGGGTCTGCTCGCCGGGGCCTACCTGCTGGCACTGGTGCGGCTGTCCTTCGGCCGCGGCCGCGACCACCCGTTGGCACCGGCCGTCGTGGCCGCGCTGATCGGTTTTGGGGTGGCGGGCGCTTTCGACAGCCTGCTGGATGCGCCGCGCATCGGCTTCGTCTTCTTCACGCTGCTGCTGCTGGGCCTGGGGCTGCGCGCCCTGCCGGGCGAAGGGGTGGCGCGGGTGGCATGATGCGCCCCCTGCCCCAGACCCGCCATGTCCAGCCCGCCCGCCGCCGGCCTCAATCCGGCTCAGCTTGAAGCCGTCCACCACCTGAGCGGCCCCTGCCTTGTCATCGCGGGGGCGGGGTCGGGCAAGACGCGCGTCATCACCACCAAGATCGCGCAGCTGCTCGTGTCAGGCTATCGGCCCGGCCAGATCGCTGCGATCACCTTCACGAACAAGGCCGCGCAGGAAATGCGGGAGCGCGCCAAGCACCTGGTGGGCCACAGGGCGGCCAAGGACCTGGCCATTTCCACCTTCCATTCGCTGGGCGTGCGCCTGCTGCGCGAGGAAGGCCCGCGGGTGGGGCTGAAAGAGCAGTTCTCCATCCTCGACAGCGACGACGTGCTCAACGTGCTGAAGGACGCCGGCAGCACCACCGACATGAACCAGGCCCGGCGCTGGCAATGGACGATCTCGCTCTGGAAGAACCAGGGACTGGACGCGGCCCAGGCGGCGCAGGTGGCCCAGGACGAGGACGAACGCGCCGCCGCGGCCGTGATGGTGCGCTACCAGGAGCGCCTGGCGGCCTACCAGGCGGTGGATTTCGACGACCTCATCACCCTGCCGCTCAAGCTGCTCACCCGCGACGCCGAGGCCCGCGCCAAGTGGCAGGACAAGCTGCGCTACGTGCTGGTGGACGAATACCAGGACACCAACGCCGTGCAGTACGAGCTGCTGAAGGCGCTGGTGGGCGAGCGCGGCATGTTCACGGCCGTGGGTGACGACGACCAGTCCATCTACGGCTGGCGCGGCGCCACCATCGAGAACCTCAAACGCCTGCCCACCGACTACCCGGCGCTCAAGGTCATCCCGCTGGAGCAGAACTACCGCTCCACGGGCAGCATCCTGCGCGCGGCCAACAACGTCATCGCCGGCAACCCCAAGATCTTCGAGAAGAGGCTGTGGAGCGAGTACGGCGACGGCGAGCCCATCGCGCTGCTGGAGGCCGATGGCGAGGAGCACGAGGCCGAGCGCGCCGTGGCGCGCATCCAGCAGCTGCGTGCGGATGGCAAGGGGCAAGCCTTCAAGGATTTCGCCATCCTCTACCGCGCCAACCACCAGGCGCGCGTGTTCGAGCAGGCGCTGCGCCGCGCGCAGATTCCGTACAAGGTGTCGGGCGGCCAGAGTTTCTTCGACAAGGCCGAGATCAAGGACCTGTGTGCCTGGCTGCGCCTGCTGGTGAACCAAGACGACGACCCCGCCTTCCTGCGCGCCGTCACCACGCCCAAGCGCGGCGTCGGCCACACCACGCTGGGGGCGCTCAGCACCTTCTCGGCGCAGTGGAAGTGCAGCATGTTCGAGGCGCTGTTCGCCGAGAGCCTGGCCAACACCGTCACGGCACGCGGCCTGGCCAACCTGCACGAATTCGGCCGCACGGTGAACGAGTTGCAATACAAGGCCAAGCACACCGAGGGCCACACCGCCGCGCACGCCCTGCTGATGGAATGGCTCAAGGACATCGCCTACGAACAACACCTCGTCGACAACGAAGAGAACGAGAAGGTGGCGCAGGCCCGCTGGGGCAACGTGCTGGACTTTGTCGACTGGGTGGCCAAGCGCTGCGGCGGCCAGCACAGCGAGGAAGGCGGGGTCAGCTTCACCGAGCCCAAGCAGAGTGTGCTGGACGTGGCCCAGACCATCTCGGTCATCCTGAGCCTGGCCGAGCGCGGCGACGAGCAGGATCAGGTGACGCTCACCACGCTGCACGCCTCCAAGGGGCTGGAATGGCCGCACGTGGTGCTGGCCGGCGTCAATGAGGGCCTGCTGCCGTTCAAGCGCGAGGAGGCCGAGCTGACGGCTGAAGCGCTGCAGGAGGAGCGGCGGCTGATGTACGTGGGCATCACCCGCGCGCGCACGACGCTGGCCGTGTCCACGTTGCGCCGGCGCAAAAAGGGCCGCGACACGGTGGTGGGCATCCCCAGCCGCTTCCTCGCAGAAATGAAGCTCCACGAGGGCACGGCCCGGGAAGACCCCCGGGAAAAGCTCAAGCGGATCCGCGAAGACATGGCTGCCAAGGCAGCCGCCCGGGCCGCATCGGCAAGTCAAGGCTGAAGCGCTCATTCGCGGGGGTCCCCCTCAAGCGCGTGAAGTCTTCACATCCCGGCCACGATAGGCTGCGAACAATGCGTTCCAGCCCTTCCTTCTCACGGTGTACCGTATGAAAGCCCTGGTCCTTGCTGCCGTTCTCGCTGCCTTCACGTCCATCGCCCCGGCCGGTGCCGCACGCGACACGAAAACGCAGGCCGCCATCGACAAAACCGCTGCCGTGGTGATGGCCGATGCCAGCCGCATGGGGTCTGCCGGGCTCTCATCGCTGAGCAGCAACAACAGCGTCTGGCCTTCGCAGGGTGGCGGGCAGGCGGACATCGATTTCGACAGCCTCTCCGCGCAGGTCGAGCCGGGGGCGCTGTTCATCACGCTGGGCGTGCTGGCCCTGGTGCTCGCACGGCCGATCACCCGCGTGTTGCGCCGCCAGGAGCAGAATCGGCGCGCTGCCGCTCTGGCCAGCACGCTGGACAGCACGCCTCACCTCTGAGGCGCTCGCTGTCAGATCGCCAGCGGGTCCACGTCCACAGCCCAGCGCAGCACGGCCTTGTGCTCGCGCTTGAGCGCGATCAATCGGGGCACCCAACCCCTCAGAAACGCCTGCAGCCGCCCGCGATGGCCGGCCTCGACCAGCATCTGCATCCGCTCCACATCTGCCACCCGCGCGATCGCATGTGGCACGGGCGGGTAGATAAATACCTCTTCATCGGACAGCAAGCCCGCGGCTGCATCCAGGAACGCCTGAGCCGCCTCGACCGTGCGCGCCTCGGCCCGCAGCAGCGCCAGGTGCGAGAACGGCGGCAGACTGGCCGAGCGGCGCTCTTCAAGCTGATCGCGCGCGAAGCGCTCGTAATCGTGCCGCGCCAGCGCCTGGTAGAGCGGGTGATCGCGGTGCCAGGTCTGCACCCACATCTCGGCGGGTGAGTCTCCGGACGCGTCACGCCCAGCACGCCCACCGGCCTGCATCAGCAGCGCAAACAGACGCTCAGGCGCACGGAAATCGCTGCTGAACAGCGCGCCGTCCGGGTTCACTGCGGCCACGAAGCGGATGCGCCGAAAGTCGTGACCTTTGGTGATCATCTGCGTGCCGACGAGGATGTCCACGTCCCCATCGTGTACCGCCTTCAGCTGGGCTTCCAGTTCGCCCTTGCGGCGCGTGGAGTCGGCATCGATGCGCAGCACGCGCGCCCCAGGCAGGGCTTCGGCAAGCTGCTCCTCCAACCGCTCCGTGCCCCGGCCCAGGGGTGCGATGTCGTGATTGCCGCAGTTGGGGCAGGCGCGCGGCACCCGCTCGGTGAAACCGCAATGGTGGCAGCGCAGGGTGCGATCACGCTTGTGGAACACGCGCCAGGCACTGCAGTGAGGGCAGTCGCTCTTCCACTGGCATTCTCCGCAGTGCAGCACCGGTGCGTAGCCGCGACGGTTCAGGAAGACCAGGCTTTGCTCGCCGCGATCCAGGCGGGCCTTCAATTCGGCCAGCAACGGCGCGGTCAGGGCGGTCGTCACACCGGCGGTGGCGGGCAGAGACCTCATGTCGAAGAGCTTCACCCGAGGCAGCGCACCGCCGCCGATGCGTGCAGCCAGTGTCAGGCGCTCGTAGCGGCCACTCTCGGCATGCTGCCAGCTCTCCAGCGAAGGCGTGGCCGAGCCGAGCACGACCGGCACCTTCAGGTCGTGCGCGCGCCAGACGGCGAGATCGCGCGCCGAGTAGCGGGCCCCATCCTGCTGCTTGTAGGAGGGGTCGTGCTCTTCGTCGACCACGATCAGGCCCAGGTCCGGCAAAGAGGCAAACACTGCCAACCGTGTGCCCAGCACCAGGCGTGCCCGGCCCAGGTGAGCCGCCAGCCAGTTCTGCAGCCGCTGGGCCGGCGTGAGCGCACTGTGCAGCGACACGATGGCCAGCGGCTGTGGCAAGAGCGCAGCAAAGCGCTCGGTGAAGCGCGCTTCGAGCTGCGGCGTGAGGTTGATCTCGGGCACCAGCACCAGCACTTGGCGGCCAGCAATGAGGGCCGCTTCGGCCGCGCGCAGGTAGACCTCGGTCTTGCCGCTGCCCGTCACACCGAACAGCAGCAACGGCTTGGGCGTGGCGGCGGCCCTCTGGGCCGAGATGCGCGCCACCGCCTCGGCCTGTTCCGGCGCCAACTCGGGCCTGGCGGGCTCAGGCACCACGAACACCCGGTCGGCCCGGCGGTCCAGCTTGCGAAGGCGCGCAGCGAGTTGCTCTGGCAGCAGTTCGCGCAGTTGCGGGGGCAACACTGCACTGGCCAGTTCGCCCACACTGCGCTGGTAGTAGCCGGCGGCAAAGTCCAGCAGCCGGCACCAACTGGCCTCCAACGGGGTCAGCACGTCGAACACAGCCCTCACCGGACGCAGCGATGGCGACGGTGACGCTGCCGACTCACCTGGCCACACCACACCCAGCAGTTCCCGCTTGCCCAACGGCACCCTCACCAGCGTTCCCGACGCGAGCACCCGCTCACTCGCATAGTCCAGTGGGCCGGTGAGCCCGCTGTGTTGGGGCGCATCGACGGCCACGCGCACCAGCGAGGCTGCAGCCAGGTCAGCCATGCACAGCTGGGCGTTTGTTGTGAAGCAGTGCCTCAGCAAAGCACTGCAAGTGCATGATTCTTAAAGTCACTTGGGTTGCCCACAATTTCTGTGGATAAGTTTGTGAGCAAATGACACCCACGGTGTGCAGGCCCTGCCGCCATCACACCAACGGCATGCCACCACGTTCTGCACCGGAGGCAACAAGGCATGTTGAAAATCAAGCACTTAGCAAAAATCCGGGAAAACTCTTAGCTGCACTGCATCAACGAATGTCCGTTTCACCCGTCCCCTGTGGTTTGGGGATAAGTCAGCAGGTCACTCGCAAGAACCCGGCCCCGCGAGCGCCTGTTCAAGTGCCAGTGCGCAGCCTGCGGGAGTGGCTGTGCACCTCGTCCACGAGCGCCGCGACGCTTTCCGGGGGGGTGAACTGGCTGATGCCGTGGCCGAGGTTGAAGATGTGGCCACTGCCTGCTGCGGGTGGGCCAAAACTGTCCAGCACGGCACGGGCCTGGGCGCGCACGGCGTCAGGCGGTGCGAACAGCACGTTGGGATCCAGGTTGCCCTGCAGCGCCACACGGTCGCCCACGCGGGCACGCGCCTGGCCGAGGTTCACGGTCCAGTCCAGGCCCACCACATCGGCGCCCGCATCGGCGATCTCGTCCAGCCACAGGCCGCCGCCCTTGGTGAACAGGATGCGCGGGATGCGCACACCCTCATGCTCGGTCTTCACCTGGCTCAGCACCTGGCGCGAGTAGGCGAGGCTGAATTGCTGGAAGGCGCCGTCGGCCAGCACGCCTCCCCAGGAGTCGAACAGCATGACGGCCTGGGCGCCGGCTTCAATCTGGGCGTTCAAGTACGCGGCCACGGCCCGGGCATTCACGTCCAGGATGCGGTGCATCAGGTCCGGGCGGGCGTACATGAGGCTCTTCACCCGCCGGTAGTCGTCCGAGCCGCCGCCTTCCACCATGTAGCAGGCCAGCGTCCAGGGGCTGCCGGAGAAGCCGATCAGCGGCACGCGGCCGTTCAAGGCCTTGCGTATGGAGGTGACCGCGTCGAACACATAGCGGAGTTTGCCCATGTCGGGCACCTGCAGCGCCGCCACGGCCGCTTCATCGCGCACCACCTGGGCAAACTTCGGGCCCTCGCCTTGCTGGAAGCTCAGGCCCAGGCCCATGGCGTCGGGCACGGTCAGGATGTCGCTGAACAAGATGGCCGCGTCGAGCGGGAAACGCTCCAGCGGCTGCAGCGTCACCTCGGTGGCGTAGTCGGTGTTCGTCGCCAGACCCATGAAGCTGCCGGCCCGCTCGCGCGTGGCACGGTACTCCGGCAGGTAGCGGCCGGCCTGGCGCATGAGCCAGACGGGCGTGTGGTCGGTGGGCTGGCGCAGACAGGCGCGCAGGAAGGAATCGTTGAGCAGAGGGGCAGCCATGGCCGGATTATCCCGGCGCGCACCCTGTGTCTGGTTTCACAGGGATGACATCACCGCTTCCTAAAGTAACCGCGTCTTTCGGAGCCCTCATCCATGCAACACACCTCCCACTGGCTGCGTGCCACCGTGGCCGTTCTGGCCCTTGCAGCCTTGCAAGGCTGCAATTCGGACAGCACCAGCCTTCCTGCACCCGCACCTGCACCCGAGCCGACACCGAAGAACGTCATCTTCTTCTTGGGTGACGGTTACGGCATGGTGCCCATGACCGCTGCGCGCATCTACAACGTGGGCGAAGACGGAAGCAACACCGTCGACAGTTTTCCCGAGACGGCCTTCGTCAAGACCTACTCGAACGACGCCCAGGTGACGGACAGCGCCCCGTCGATGGCGGCTTACATGACCGGCGTGAAGGCCAACAACGAGGTCATCTCCATGTCCTCGGACACGAAGGCTGCAGATGCCAACGGCGTGCCTTATGTGAGCGGCCCGGACAGCACCTGCCCCAGCACCAACGGCAGCGCTGCAACGACGCTGCTGGAACTGGCCAAGGCGGCTGGCCGCGGCACGGGCGTGGTCACGACGACACGGGTGACGCATGCCACGCCGGCAGCCACCTACGCACACATTTGCCATCGCGATGGCGAGAACACCATCGCAGCCCAGTTGGTGCCGGGTGGCACCGGCTACAACGCCATGCTCGGCGACGGCGTCGACGTGGTCCTGGGTGGCGGATGGCAGCACTTCCTGCCCAAGGGCGACGCCCAGGGTTCCAGCCGCACCGACAGTCGTGATCTGGTGGCCGAGATGAAAGCCAAGGGCTACAGCGTGGTGAATGACCAGCCCGGCCTCAGCGCCGTGTCGGCATCGACCTCCAAGCTGCTGGGCCTGTTCAACAAGGGCCACATGAACTTCGACCTCGACCGCGACCCGGCCAAGGAGCCGAGTCTGGCTGAGATGACCACCAAGGCCATCGACGTGCTCGCCAAGAACAAGAAGGGTTACTTCCTGATGGTGGAGGGGGGCCGCATCGACCAGGCGTTGCACCCCACGCTGGCCCGCAAGGCGCTGCAGGACGCCAAGGCCTTCGACGACGCCATTGCCGCTGCGATCGCCAAGGTCAAGCTGACCGATCCGGACCTGAAGAACACCCTCATCGTCGTCACTGCTGACCATGATCACACGCTGGTGCTCAACGGCTACGCCGCGCTCACCGGCAAGACCACGTCGACCAACCCCGGCATCCTGGGCCTGATGCGCGATTACACCGACCCGAGCAAGCCTGCCGTGGACGCCGACGGCAAGCCCTTCACCACCCTGGTGTTCGGCAACGGCGAAAACCGCCCGGCCGGCAATCGCGCCCTGCAGGCGACGCTCACGGACGACATGGTGTTCGACAAGAACTACCACCAGGAGGCCGCCGTGCCAGTACCAGCCGGCAGCGAGACGCATGGCGGCGCCGACGTCTTCCTGGGTGCCATGGGCCTGGGAGCCGACAGCTTCCACGGCGTGATCGACAACACCAAGGTCTACCAACTCATCAAGGCGGCCGTCGGCCTCTGACGCGGAGACAACCCACATGAACAGCAAGCATCTCCTCACCTCCCTCGCCCTGGCCGCCTGCCTGAGCCATGCCGCACACGCTGCTGGCGAGGCCAAGAACGTGATCTTCTTCCTGGGCGACGGCATGGGCCCGGTGACCGTCACCGCTGCGCGCATCTGGAAGTACAAGGAAGAGGGTTCCACCACGATGGACACCCTGCCCTACACCGCACGGGTCAAGACTTTTTCGCTCGACGCCCAGACCACCGACAGCGCGCCCTCGATGGCGGCCTACATGACCGGTGTGAAGCAGCGCAACGATGTGATCTCGATGGACGGCGCCACGGTGGCATTGCCTTACAAGCCGGGCAAGGATGCAGCCACAGGCATCAGCAACGCCGTCAACAACTGCCCCGCCAGCGGGAACGGCGCTGCGAGCCGGACCCTGCTGGAAGCCGCAGTCAGCCAAGGCAAGGCCACCGGGGTGGTGACCACCGCCCGCCTCACCCATGCCACGCCGGCCGCCACCTTCGCCCACATCTGCCACCGTGACGCCGAGTACGACATCGCGCGCCAGGCCGTACCGGGCGGCGCCGGCTTCAACCCGGCGCTGGGCAGCGGCATCGACGTGATGCTGGGCGGCATCAGCAGCTACTGGATCCCCTACGACGCCACAGCCAAGCGCGGCCGCCCGGACAAGCGCGACCTGGTGGCTGAACTCCAGGCCAAGGGCTACACCTCGGTGACCGACCTGCCGTCGCTCAACGCGGCGCCCACCACGGCCGGCAGCAAGCTGATCGGCTTGTTCGACCAAGCCCTGTCGCAGGGCCACATGTCGTACGAGGTGGATCGCAACCCGGCGGTCGAGCCCAGCTTGGCCCAGATGACGACCAAGGCGCTCGACCTGCTGTCGAAAAACGGCAAGGGCTTCTTCCTGATGGTGGAGGGTGGTCGCATCGACCATGCCCTGCACGGCACCAACGCCGCGCGAGCGCTGGCAGACACCATCGCCTTCGACGACGCCATCAAGGCCGCCATCGACAAGGTGCGCAGCTTCGATCCCAACCTCGACAACACGCTCATCGTCGTCACCGCCGACCACGACCACACCATGGCCTTCAACGGCTACGGCAAGCGTGGCACCGACGTGCTGGGCCTGAACATGAGCTACACCGATGGCAAGCCCAGCAAGGACGCCAACGGCCTGCCATACACCACCCTGGTGTTCGGCAATGGCAGCAACCGCCCCGACCAGCGTGCACTGCTGGACGCCAACGCGGTCAAGGACAAGAACTATCTGCAGGAAGTGGCCATCCGCCGCGGCGGCCCGGGCTCGGAGACCCACGGCGGCGGTGACGTGATGCTGTTCGCCGCTGGCGCGGGTGCGAAAACCTTCAAGGGCACCATCGACAACACCAAGGTCAATGCCCTGGTAAAGGCCGCTGCAGGCTACTGAGATGCGCAACCTCATCTTGGCGGCCCTGGTCGCACTGGGCGCAGCAGCGCTGGCGCGAGCAGCGACTCCGCCGCTGCACGCGCTGGTGAACTACGAGACCGAGCAACGTTTGGCGTCAGGCATCACGCGCACCGAGCGCTGGCAGGAACGCCTGGTGCGGCAAGGGGATCGTGTCTGGTCTGAGCGGCTCGGTGCCCACGCAGCGGAACACGAGGGCGGGGGTGCGGGCCACAAGCACTTCGACTTCGACAGCGCGGCCCGCTGGCTCGAGCGGCAGGCCAACGGCGAGTTGCAATTGCGCTTCGTGGCCACGCATCAGCGCCAGGTGGTGAGCGTGCCGAAAGCGGAATGGGGGGCCGTCAGCTTCGATGGCCGCTGGGACGCCGCCGCCCACCTCGTACCGCCTGGCCTCATCGCCCAGATGAAACCTCTCGACCGACCTTCCGAAGAGGGCATCTGGCGCGAGCAGCGCGAGAAGGGCTGGACCCATCGCGTGTTGTGGTCGGAACAGCGCCAGGTGGCACTGCGGGTGGAGTCGGTCAAGGACGACGGCAGCTACCGGCGTGTCGTGGTGCTCAAACCAGCAGCGGCTCCGGCTCGCGCTCCGTGGACGGGCCTCGATCGTTTCGAACAGAAGGTCTACGACGACTTCCTGGACTGATCAAAGCAGGGTGAGGCTCTGGCGGCCCACCCACTCCTCACCCGGTGGCAAGCCCACCGGGTTCCCGATGGCGGCGGCCTCCACGCACAGCATGTGGCGCCAGCCGTCGGCCGGCATGTCGGCCAGACGCGCACAGCGCTCGGGACCGGGGTTCCAGACGACAACATCCTCAAAACCCTGCTGTCGGACTGCTACCTGGCGACGCTCCTCCGTCACCAACAGCGGCCGCTCCTTCACGCCGAAGTAGATGCGGTCCAGGTCCAGCACGCCCTTCTCTCCGGTCAGCAGCAGATCCATGCGCTGCAGCGCCTCGGCCTGCTTGATGCTGTCGAAATAGCGCAGGCCCGCCAGGCCTTCCACGCTGACCGCATCCAGGTCTGCGACGCACAGGTAGGTGTGCAGGGCTGCGGTGAACTGCAGCGGCATGTCGCCGAGGTTCTCGCAGGCCAGTTCGATGTCCAGGCTGCGGCCACCCACGCGCACGCTCAGCTCCAGCTCGAATGCATGGGGCCAGAGCGCGCGAGTCGCATCACTGTCCTGCAAGCGCAACACGGCGAGCGCGTCGTCCTTGCCCTGCTCCTGGCTCACCAGTTCCCACGGCAGCGTGCGCGCGAAGCCATGCTTGGGCAGCGGGCCACGCTCCGCGAACTGCGGGAAGCACACCGGCACGCCGCCACGGATGGCCCTGCCTGACACGAAATCGCTCTTCGGGGATATGTAAAGCTGCTCGGCGGCTCCGGCGGGTTTCCAGGAGAGCAGATGTGCACCATGAAGGCACAGTTCGGCTGTCGCGCCATCCGGTGCAGTGAGGTGCAAGTTCGCGGGAGGATTCATGCTGTTATTGAATGGGGAAACGGCAGGCACAGCCTGCCGTTCTAACCCAGTTTGACTTCTCTGTGTGCGGCTTCAGCCCCCGACGCTGAGTTGACCCGCGGCCGATAGCTTGGCCGCAAGCAGCGCATCAATCAATTGCTGAATGTTGACGCGGATGGCACCTTCGTTGGCCAGTTTCAAGCGCTCTGCGCCGAGGAAGGCGTCATTCCAAGCCGCTGTGTACGGCACTGCCACAGTCCGCGCAAAGACCTCTTGATTGGTGGCGCGTTCCACGAGTGAATATCGGACCGTGGCTGTCACCGTCATGCTTGCCCCCAACAGGGGCTGATCAAGCTTTTGCATATGCGCGATCAGCATGTACTTGCTCGCCTGGTTGTTGCCAGAAAGCAGGCCGGCGTCTTTCAGCGAAGCCTCGATCGCACGAGAGAAATCGCTGCTGGAAACGTTGGAAACCCACATGGGATTGGTTTCCTTGCCTCCTGTGACGTCCTTGACCGTGATTGTTTCCTTCATCGCCGAGTTGGCAATCGCCGTGCGCGACGCCAGCGAAGTGCTCGTCTGCATCTGTTCAATGCGTGCTGGCGTCGCGCAGCCGACGAGCGTCGCGGCTATGGACACGCTCAAGAGGATTGGGAAGAAACGTTGGACTTGGGTTTGCTCTTGCATGGCGAATGGAAGAATGATCAGGCCGAATAGGCAACTCGAACGTCGTTGTGACTTTCGATCAAGCTGGAGCGGAAGCCGCCGGCGCGCTGGCAGCCGAATTGCCTGCCGGAGCTGCCAGCACGCCACATTTCTTCTGGATGCTTGCTTGCTGCACGGCCTCGTATTCGCCCCGCAGACGCCCATATTCGGCCTCCTGGGCCTTCGTGCCGCCTAGAGCAAAAAGCGCCGGCCAAAACAGGATCAGTCCCACGCCGGTTATCGTTTTGTCGTTGGACGCCGCCTGGTCCAAACGGCCGCCCAGTTCGGTGTAGCGGACCTGCAAGCGCTGCGCTTCTGCACTGAGCTGTGAGCAGTCGTACGCTTGAAATTGAGTGGGCGACACGTAGGAAGTGGCCACGTCTTTGGACGCAGTGGCACAGCCACCCAACAAGGTAAAACTAACTAAGCAGGCAACGGCCTGCCCCGCGCGCCTGCGAATTCGGCAATGCATGGTGATTCCCCTGAAGTATTGAGCTTATTTGTTCGCACTGCAGTCCCATGACTTGGCTGCTTAGGAACGGCAGAAATATAAGTTCACATACTCGTGGGGGCGGCTAGTGGTTGCCCGGTCTCCAATGCAAAAAGCCCAAGGCAAAAATCACCTTGGGCTTTCACAGAACTGCGACGACGCGCCAAAGGCGCGACGCCTCACTTCTTCAGGAACTTGCGCAGTGCCGCGATCTGAGCGGCCTGAATGGCCAGTTCGCTCTGGATGGCCGCTTGGTCAAGCTTGTCCTTGGCGTTGCGCAGGGCTTCTTCGGCAGCCTTCTTGGCTTCCGTCGCCTTGGCTTCGTCGAGGTCCTTGCCGCGGATGGCGGTGTCGGCCAGCACAGTCACGCGGTTCGGCTGCACTTCGAGGATGCCACCGGCGACGAAGACGAACTCTTCGCCACCGCTGGCCAGCTCGATGCGCACAGCGCCCGGCTTGATGCGGGTGATCAGCGGCGTGTGCTTCGGCAGGATGCCGAGTTCGCCGCCTTCGCCCGGCAGGGCGACAAACTTGGCCTCGCCGGAGAAGATCTGCTCTTCGGCGGAGACCACGTCGACGTGGAGGGTTGCCATGTCAATCTTCCTTAGCGATTCAAAGTTGAAGAAGGTTCTGCGAGTGACGGGGCGCGCCAGGCGCCCCCATCAATCTCACTGAATCTTCTTGGCCTTTTCAAACGCCTCGTCAATCGTGCCGACCATGTAAAAGGCCTGCTCGGGCAGCGCGTCGCACTCGCCGTTGACGATCATCTTGAAGCCGCGGATGGTTTCCTTCAGCGGCACGTACTTGCCCGGCGTGCCCGTGAACACTTCGGCGACGTGGAAGGGCTGCGACAAGAAGCGTTGGATCTTGCGGGCGCGAGCGACCGACAGCTTGTCTTCCGGCGACAGTTCGTCCATGCCCAGGATGGCGATGATGTCGCGCAGTTCCTTGTAGCGCTGCAGCACCTGCTGCACGGCACGG
>JBBIVU010000040.1:0-17539 GCA_037439585.1 Roseateles sp.
CGGCCCCAAGATCGAATACACGCTGAAGGACGCCCTCGGCCGCCAGTGGCAGTGCGGCACCATGCAGGTCGACTTCTCCATGCCCGGCCGCCTCGGCGCCGAGTTCGTCGACGAAGACGGCCAGCACAAGCATCCCGTGATGCTGCACCGCGCCATCGTCGGCAGCCTGGAGCGTTTCATTGGCATCCTGATCGAACAGCACGCCGGCGCCCTGCCCGTCTGGCTCGCTCCAACCCAGGTTGTGGTGGCCAATATCACGGATGCACAGGCCGATTACGTGGCAGAAATTGTGAAATCGCTGCAAAAACAAGGGCTTAGGGCCTCAGCCGATTTGCGCAACGAGAAGATCACCTATAAAATCCGCCAGCATTCCATGCAAAAGCTGCCGTACATCCTTGTCGTGGGTGACAAGGAAAAGGCGAATGGCAGCGTTGCGGTACGCGCCCGTGGCAACCAGGATCTCGGCGTGATGCCCCTGCAGGACTTCCTCGACAGGATCTCCGCAGACATCGCGAACAAGGTCTGAACCGCCTCCCGGGCGCGCTTCTGTTTTTTGGGCTCCATCGCCTTGGGGTCTGCTGAAAGGTCCACACCATCGCTACGTTTGCCGACCGTCGTGCGATTCCAGAGCGCAAGCACCGCCTGAACCGCGAAATCATGGCTCCCGAAGTCCGCCTGAACGGCCCCGAGAATGAACCCATCGGGATCGTCAGCATCCAGGAAGCCCTGCGCATGGCGGGCGATCTGGATGTGGACCTGGTCGAGATCTCTGCCACCGCCAATCCGCCGGTCTGCCGGCTGATGGACTACGGCAAGTTCAAGTACCAGGAACAAAAGCGCGCTGCTGAAGCCAAGGCCAAGCAGAAGATCATCGAAATCAAGGAAGTCAAATTCCGCCCGGGTACGGACGAAGGCGACTACCAGATCAAGATGCGCAACCTGCGCCGCTTCATCGCTGAAGACGGCGACAAGGGCAAGGTCACGCTGCGCTACCGGGGCCGCGAGATCACGCACCAGGACATCGGCATGCGCCTGCTGGAGCGGATCCGCGACGAACTGGCCGACGTGGCGGTGGTCGAGAACATGCCGAAGCTCGAAGGTCGGCAGATGATCATGGTCCTGGCGCCGAAAAAGCGCTGAGATCGACAGAGTTCAACCGGTGGGTTTGGTCGCCCGCCGGTTCACAAGTCTCCTGAGGCCAACAAGCGTGTCGGACTCTCCGTCACCGCCCCAGGGACATACTTAAAAGGAGCATTCACATGCCCAAGATGAAGACCAAGAGCAGCGCGAAAAAGCGTTTTCGCGTCCGTCCGGGTGGCACCGTCAAGCGCGGTCAAGCGTTCAAGCGCCACATCCTGACCAAGAAGACCACGAAGAACAAGCGTCACCTGCGCGGCGCTGTGAACGTGCACGAAACCAACATGGGCCACATGGCTCAAATGTTGCCTTTCGCCGGCCTGTAATCCACCAAGACTAGAAGGAGAAACATATGCCTCGCGTCAAACGTGGTGTTACCGCTCGCGCCCGTCACAAGAAGGTCCTGGCCCTTGCCAAGGGCTTCCGCGGTCGTCGTAAGAACGTCTTCCGCATCGCCAAGCAGGCGGTGATGAAGGCGGGTCAATACGCCTACCGTGACCGCCGCACCAAGAAGCGCGTGTTCCGTCAGCTCTGGATTGCCCGTATCAACGCCGCCTCGCGTGGCCTGGGCCTGTCCTACAGCAAGTTCGTGGCGGGTCTGAAGAAGGCCCAGATCGAGATCGACCGCAAGGTCCTCGCCGATCTGGCCGTCAACGACCCGGCTGGCTTTGCCAGCATCTTCGCCAAGGTGAAGGCCGCGCTCGCCTGATTGCGACCCGCCCCGGTTCACGCCGGAGCACGCAACTTTTGAGGGCCGGCCCACCAGGGTCGGCCCTTTTTCATTCCGAATTCCCCATGTCTGATCTCGACGCCCTGCTGGAGTCGGCCAAAGCCGACTTCGCCGCCGCTCCCACGCCTGCCGAACTGGAAAACGCCAAGGCCCGCTTCCTTGGCAAGTCCGGCCGCGTGACCGAACTGATGAAGGGCCTGGGCGCCCTCAGCATCGAGGAGAAGAAGACCCGCGGCGCCGAGATCAACCAGTGCAAGGTGGCCATCGAGGCCGCCCTGGGCGCCCGCCGTGACGCCCTGGCCGCCGCCGAGCTCGAGAAGCAGCTCAAGGCCGAAGCGCTCGACGTCACCCTGCCCGGCCGCCAACGCGGCACGGGCGGCCTGCACCCCATCACCCGCGCCATGGAGCGCATCGAGGCCATCTTCTCGTCGATGGGCTTCGACGTGGCCGACGGCCCCGAGATCGAGACCGACTGGTACAGCTTCTCGGCCCTGAACAACCCCGAGAACCACCCGGCCCGCTCGATGCAGGACACGTTCTACGTCGACATGAAGGACGAGAACGGCGCCTGGCTGAACCTGCGCCCGCACACCAGCCCGATGCAGATCCGCTACGCGCAGGCCCACGCCAAGCGCTACGCCGGCCAGGAAACGATGCCCGAGATCCGCGTCATCGCGCCGGGCCGCACCTACCGCGTGGACAGCGACGCCACGCACTCGCCGATGTTCCACCAGGTCGAAGGCCTGTGGGTCGGCGAGAACATCTCGTTCAAGGACCTGAAGGCGGTCTACCTCAACTTCATCACCGCCTTCTTCGAGACCGACCAGCTGCAGTTGCGCTTCCGCCCCAGCTACTTCCCCTTCACCGAGCCCAGCGCCGAGATCGACATCATGTTTGAGAGCGGGCCGCTGAAGGGCCGCTGGCTGGAGGTGTCCGGCTCGGGACAGGTGCACCCGCAAGTCATCCGCAACATGGGGCTGGACCCCGAGCGCTACATCGGCTTCGCCTTCGGCTCTGGCATCGACCGCCTGGCCATGCTGCGCTATGGCGTCAACGACCTGCGCGCCTTCTTCGACGGCGACCTCCGCTTCCTCTCGCAGTTCAAGTAACTAGACCGTTATGCAATTCCCTGAGTCCTGGCTGCGCGAGTTCTGCAATCCGCCGCTGTCCACCGCCCAACTGGCCGAACTGCTGACCATGTCTGGCATGGAAGTGGAAGAGCTGCGCCCGGTCGCACCGCCCTTCCACGGCATCGTCGTGGCCGAAATCCTCGAAGCCACTCAGCACCCGAACGCCGACAAGCTGCGCGTGTGCAAGGTCAACGCGGGCGGCGCGGAGCCCCTGCAGATCGTCTGCGGTGCGCCCAATGCCCGCGCCGGCATCAAGGTGCCGCTGGCGACCGTCGGTGCCGAGCTGCCGCCCGGTGAAGACGGCAAGCCCTTCAAGATCGGCGTTGGCAAGCTGCGCGGGGTTGAGAGCTTCGGCATGCTGTGCTCGGCGCGTGAACTCAAGCTGAGCGAAGACCATGGCGGCCTGCTCGAGCTGACCGCCAGCGCCACCGTCGGCGAAGACATCCGCAAGCACCTCGCGCTCGACGACACGCTGTTCACGCTGAAGCTGACGCCCAACTTGGGCCACTGCCTGTCGGTCTACGGCATCGCCCGCGAAGTCGCCGCGCTGACGGGCTCGCCGCTGCTCAAGGCCGAGTTCCCGGTCGTGCAACCCACGAGCGACGCCAAGCTGCCCGCCCGCATCGAAGCCACCGACCTGTGCGGCCGCTTCTCGGGTCGCGTCATCCAGGGCATCGACACCAAGGCTCAGACACCGGCCTGGATGGTCCAGCGCCTGGAGCGCTGCGGCCAGCGATCGGTCACGGCCCTCGTGGACATTTCCAACTACGTGATGTTCGAGTACGGCCGTCCGTCGCACATCTTCGACCTGGACAAGATCAGCGGCGAGCTGATCGTGCGCTGGGGCAGCGCCGGCGAGCAGCTGAAGCTGCTGAACGGCAACACCATCACGGTGGACGAGAAGGTCGGCGTGATCGCCGATGCGCGCGAGGTCGAGTCCCTGGCTGGCATCATGGGCGGCGACCACACCGCCGTGTCCGACGACACGCGCAACGTCTACGTCGAAGCCGCCTTCTGGTGGCCCGAGGCCGTCATGGGGCGGGGGCGCCGCTATAACTTCTCGACCGACGCCGGCCACCGCTTCGAGCGCGGCGTGGACCCAGCCCAGACCGTTGAGCACATCGAGCGCATCACGCAGCTCATCCTCGACATCTGCGGCACCCCCGCCACCCGCATCGGCCCGCTGGACGACCAGTCGCCCCACCTGCCGGTGCGCCAGCCCGTGGCCCTGCGCGTGGCGCGCGCGGCCAAGGTCATCGGCATGCCGGTCACGCAGGCCGACTGCGAACGCGTCTTCACGCGCCTGGGCCTGCCGTTCACGGCCGCCGATGGCGTACTGACCGTCACGCCGCCGAGCTGGCGCTTCGACCTGCAGATCGAGGAAGACCTCATCGAAGAGGTCATCCGCGTGATGGGCTACCCCACGCTGCCGTCGACCGCACCGCTGGCGCCCATCGTCGGCCGCACCCGCACCGAGAGCCGTTCGAGCCAGCACGCCCTGCGCCGCGCGGTGGCGGCCCGCGACTATTTCGAGACGATCAACTTCAGCTTCGTCGAGGAGCGCTGGGAGCGCGATCTGGCCGGCGAGACCGACCCGATCAAGCTGCTCAACCCCATCGCCGCGCCCCTGGCCGTCATGCGCACCAGCCTCATCGGCAGCCTCGTGCAGGTGCTGCGCCACAACCAGGCCCGCCGCGCGATCCGCGTGCGCGTGTTCGAACTGGGCCGCGTGTTCAAGCGCGACGTCGCAGTCGCCAACGGCCCGCTGTCGGTCGCCGGCATCGCCCAGCCGCTGCGCCTGGGTGGACTCGCCTGGGGCCCGGCCGACCAGCAGCAGTGGAGTCAGCGCGACCGTGCCGTCGACTTCTTCGATGTCAAGGGTGACCTGGAAGCCCTGTTCGCCCCGCAGACCCTGACGTTTGAAGTCGCCGAGCACCCCGCCTTGCACCCGGGGCGCAGCGCTCGTGTCAGCCTCAACGGCAAGCCCGTCGGCTTTGTTGGCGAACTGCATCCGCGCTGGCGCCAGGGCTACGAAATCAGCGGCAGCGCCCCCGTGGTCTTCGAGCTCAACCTCGACGCTGCACTGGCTCGCACACTGCCGCAAGGCCAGCCCCTGCCGCGCCAGCAGGCCGTGCAGCGCGACCTGGCCCTGGTGGTCAAGGACAGCACAGCCCACGACGCACTGATGGCTGCAATCACCACGGCGGGCGGTGCGCTGCTGCGCTCAGCCAAGCTCTTTGATGTCTTCAAGCCTGCAGTTGGCAGCAGCACGGACCTGCAACCCGACGAGCGCAGCCTTGCCGTGCGCCTGGAACTGCTCGATGACACCGCCACGCTCACCGACGAACGTGTCGATGCCGCCGTGGCCACCATCGTGGCGGCCACGGCCCAGCAGCTCGGTGCACGGCTGCGCGGCTGACCGGAGAACCCATCCATGGACGTCAACGACACGAAGAAGGACGCGGCGGCCGTCGTCATCGGCAGCCTCGAAACGCCCACGCTCACCAAGGCGGAGTTGTCTGAACTGTTGTTCGACAAACTCGGCTTGAACAAGCGCGAGTCCAAGGACATGGTCGAAGCCTTCTTCGACATCCTGCATGACAGCCTCGTGAAGGGTCAGGACGTGAAGCTCTCCGGCTTCGGCAACTTCAACATCCGCCGCAAGGCCCCACGCCCGGGGCGCAACCCGCGCACGGGCGAATCCATCCCCATCAAGGCCCGCAACGTCGTCACCTTCCATGCCAGCCACAAGCTGAAAGGTCAGGTACAGGGAGACGCCCCCGCAGGCGAAGACTTCGAGTAGAGTCGACGTCCCCTCGCGAACTTGTTGATTTGCAATGGAAAAGGCGCTTCCCGCCATACCCGCCAAACGGTACTTCACCATCGGTGAAGTCAGTGACTTGTGCGGCGTGAAGCCCTACGTGCTGCGGTACTGGGAGCAGGAGTTCACGCAACTCAAGCCCATGAAGCGCCGCGGCAACCGCCGCTACTACCAACACCACGAGGTGTTGCTGATACGCCGCATCCGCGACCTGCTCTACGACCAGGGCTTCACCATCAGCGGTGCACGCAACCAACTCAGCGACGGACTCCCGCCCTCGGCCGCACAGAGTTTCCGCGACGAAGCCGAATCTGCACGCGTGATGGGAGACGCGGCCAATGCCTTCAGCGTGGATGCCGAAGACGACCTCGACGCCCTGCCCGCCCGGCTGACACCGCTTCCCGCCACCCGCACCTCCGGCTCGGCTGTGCAACAGGCCAGGCCGCTCAAGGCCACCGAGTCTTCCATCACGCTGCCCGTGCTCGCACTGGACCCGCTGACCTCGCTGGATCAGATCCGCACCGAACTTATTGCCATCCGCGCCAGCCTTCTCAGCTGAGGTGCCGGTATTTGGGCTATACTGCGAGGCTCAGTCGGGGCGTAGCGCAGCCTGGTAGCGCACTTGCATGGGGTGCAAGGGGTCGCGAGTTCGAATCCCGCCGTCCCGACCATTTTTCTTCAAGAAGATCAAGGACTTAGAAGCGAAAGCCTCTAAGTCCTTTTTCCATTCCGGGCTCACTGGCGGCTTCAGGTCTAAATCCAGGTCTAAACCGGCAGCAGGCTAGGCGCATGTCACGCCACCAACTGCAGCGCCTGAGTCAACGCCCGTTCCTTAACGACCGCACCTTGGCCGAACCATGCGCTGTCGAGTCGATAGGCATCGCTGCGTGCGCGGCGCTCGTGATCCACGAACTCGGTGACAGCGTTTAGGAGGCCCCAGGCTGTGCCTTTGCTGGCCTGCAGTTCTGCACCCCTGCCCTGCCCATTGAACAGCGCCTGGACGTGCTTCATGGCCCGTTCATGCGGCCCTATGCCATCGGACGTCATCGTCATGGTGTTTGGAGCCAGGACCCGACGAATGAAGTTTGCTGCCTCCTGGTCACGGACCTTCCGTTGCGCCAGTTCGCGCATCTGCAGCATGAAACCGTCCCACTGAGACACGACGACACCTAGTTGACGCTTGACCTTCTGTGCATCAAAAGCAGTCCGATGCGTGACCTTGATGCAGGCCTTGGCATCCCTTAGCGCGAGGGCCAGAGTGTTGCTGCAAACGACGCGTACGCTCGTGCGGAGCGCCGAGGTAGCCAAAACTCCATCGCAGGAGGAGGCAAGCAGCAGATAGCCGCGAACAACGTCGTTGCCCATCAACGCTGTCTCCTTGCCGGTGCGGGCCAGCGCCCAGAATCGGCGGCCCTCCTTAAGGGTCCCCGCGCATTCCAGCTCCACTTGCGCTGCCTCAGTGAGATCCCGAAAAAATTCGAGCGCTTCAATCGGCTGGACCACACGGTACCGGTCACTGACCACGGACAGCGGCAGTCGCGTGTCGCTGCGATAGAGCACCTGCTGATCCTCGAACGACAGCAGCTCTTGCTCGCCACCCGCAGTGGCCTGGTAGCGCACCGGAGCGGCACAGATGCTCCAGTCCATGCCTGCCTTCTCTGCCCACACCTCCAGCGGCTGGCGCTGCGCCAGGCGGTTGCCATGCACAGCCTGAGCGGATGGTGCGTCAGACGGTGTCTGTGACGCCCTGAAGCGGCGCCAGCAGCAGCCCCAGGTCCTGTTCGCTGAACTTGGCCAGCAGGCTGCCGTCGTCGCTGCCCAACAGGCCCTCGGCGAGCACCTTCTTGCGCGCTTGAAGCTCCAACATGCGCTCCTCGATGCTGCCCTCGGCCACCAACTGGCAGACGAACACGGGCTGGTTCTGCCCGATGCGGTGGGCCCGTGCGCTGGCCTGGGCCTGCACGGCGGGGTTCCACCACGGGTCCACGTGAATGACAGTGTCGGCCGCCGTGAGGTTGAGCCCCACGCCGCCGGCCTTGAGGCTGGCCAGCAGCACCGGAACCTCATGCGCCTGGAAGCGGCGCACGATCTCGCCACGCTGGGCCGCTGGCGTCCGACCGGTGAACAGCAGGTGGGGCAGATGCAGCTCGGCCAGTTCGGTGGAGATCAGCTCCAGCATCTCGGTGAACTGCGAGAACACCAGCAGCCGCCGGCCTTGAGCCACGAAGTTGGGCAGGTGCTCGCGCAGCCATTCGAGCTTGGCACGCTCGGTGTGCGGGGCCATCTGCACGCCCTTCACCAAACGCGGGTCACAGCAGACCTGGCGGAGCTTGAGCATGGCATCCAGCACGCTGATGAGACTGGTGGACGTGAAGCCGTCCCGCTGCAGGATGCGGCGCACCAAGTGGTCGGCCGCCACGCGCACGCTTTCGTAGAGCTGCTTCTGCTGACCCTCGAGCGTGACACGGTGGACCAGCTCGGTCAGTGGCGGCAGCTCGGTGGCCACCTCGGTCTTCAGGCGGCGCAGGATGAAGGGGCGCACGCGGGCTGCCAGCAGGCGGGCACGGGGGCCGTCTCGGTTGACCTCGATGGGCTTGCGCCAGTGCCGCGCGAAGGTGCGCGAGTCACCGAGGAAACCCGGCATCAGCAGGTCGAACAGCGACCACAGCTCGCCAAGGTGGTTCTCCAGCGGCGTGCCCGTCAGCGCAAGCCGGTGGCGGGCCTCCAGGCGCCGCAGCGCGCGGGCAGCCCGGGCCCGGGCGTTCTTCACGGCCTGGGCTTCGTCCAGGATGAGCAGGTGCCAAGGCTGGGCGGACAGTGCGCGCAGGTCACGCCAGACGAGGTGGTAGGTGGTCAGCACGAGGTCGGCGTTCGCCAGCGGGGTCGCCGCCCGGTCAGGGCCATGCCAGGTGGTGACCACCAGCCCAGGTGCGATGCGCGCAGCCTCCTGCTGCCAATTGAAGAGCAGCGAGGTGGGCACCACCACCAGCGCCGGGCGGTCCAGCCGGCCAGCCTGCTTTTCAGTGGCGATGTGGGCCAGCGCCTGGGCCGTCTTGCCCAGGCCCATGTCGTCGGCCAGGATGCCGGCCAGGTGGTGCTCGCGCAGGTGCTGCAGCCAGGCCAGGCCGTGCAGTTGGTAGGGCCTCAGGGACAGGCCCAGGCCGCGCGGCTGCGCCACGGCCTCAGGCGGTCCGGCCCTCAGCAGGCGGTGGCCCAGCACCTTCAGCCCGGCGTCACCGTGGATCTGCCAGCAGCCCCCGCTGTCGTCCTCGATGCTTTGGATGCGGTCGGCGTCCCAGGCGCTGAGCCGCAGCGGCTTGCCTTTCTCCAGCTCACCGGGCTTGAGCAGGTCCAGCAGCGCCTGCATCATGGCCTTCAGCGGCGCAGCCGGTGTGTGGAAACGCCGGCCACCGGGTGCCCGCAATGAGACGATGGCCTCGTCCTCGATGGCCGCGATGGCCACGGCGTCCAGCCAGCGCTTGTCTCGACGCAGCAGGTTGGCGATCAGCGGGGCCAGGTCGATGCGCTGGCCGTCCACCTCCATGCCCAGGCTGACCAGCCAGGCGCCCTTGCGGCGCTCCAGGCCCACACCTTCCACACGGCGGCGGGGATGGCGCTCGGCGTCCGTCGCGTCTTCGGACAGCCCCAGCTGCCAGCCCCCCACCGCCTGGCTGTGGTGGGCAAAACCGGGCTCGGTCACGACCTGCCAGCCCAGGGCCTGCAACGCAGGAACCTGATCGGCGTGGAAGTCGCCGAAGAACTCTTCCTGAGGCAGCGTCCACAGCGACGCACCGGCCAGCACTGCCGGCGACGCACCGCGCCACTGCAGCAGGGCCGGGTCCAGGGCCACCAGACCGCACTGCAGCAGCGCCTGCTCGGTGGTGGCGTCCCGCCGCTCGAGCATCGCCACGGTCACCTGCTCGCCGCGCGGCCCCAGCGGCCCGCGGGGGCGCAGACCCAGCAGCCCATCGCCACGCGTCAGCGTGCGCAGCGTGAGATGGGGTATTGGCGCGGACATCACGACAGTCTCGCAGCCCGCGAGACCCCAAGCCGCGAAGTCAGGCTCCGTCCGTGTCCGGCGCAGTGGGCGTGAGCTGGTTCAAGCGCCGCCCCTGGGTGGGCAGCGCCTTGAGGTACTTGAACGTGCCCGTGGCATGGGCGCAGAGCTTGCCATCGCCTCCGAACACCGAGCCTTCGCAGAAGGCCATCGTCGTGGACCGGTGCAGCAGCTTGGCGTGGCAGCGCAGTTCGCCCTCGCCGGGGCGCATGAAGCTGGTCTTCATCTCGATGGTCACCACACCCGGGCCCATGCCAGGCTCGTGGCGATGGATGCTGCGCGCGGCGTGGGCCATGGCCACGTCCAGCAGTGTCATCAGCACGCCGCCATGGGCCACCTCCCAGGAGTTGAGATGGCCTTCCTGCAGGTCCACCCGCAGCTCCGCCTCGCCATCACCCAGGCTGTGCAGCTCGAAGCCGAGCTGCTGCACGAAGGGGATGCGGACCGGAAAGTTCAGCGGCGGGGCGGGGCGACGTGTCATGAACGCATTGTCGGATCAGCCGCCATGCACGGCGCTGACGCCGCCGTCCACCGCCAGGATCTGGCCAGTGATGTGCTTGCCGGCCTTGGACGCGAACAGCAGCGCCGCGCCCTTGAGGTCGTCGTCGTCGCCGATGCGATTCAGCGGCGCGTGTGCGGCCATCTTGTCCTCGCCCACGGCGGCGAGCAGGCCCTTGGTCATCTTGCTCGGGAAGAAGCCCGGTGCCAGCGCGTTGACGGTGATGCCGTAGGCGCCCCACTCGCCCGCCAGCGCCCGCGTGAAGTTCACGGCCGCACCCTTGCTGGTGTTGTAGGCGATGGTCTTCATGACGCCCGAGTTGCCGGACAGGCCGGCGATGGAGGCGACGTTGATGATGCGGCCCGAGCGGCGCGGGATCATGCTGGCCTTGGCCACCGCCTGCGCGAACACGAACAGGCTGCGGATGTTCAGGTCCATGACCTTGTCCCAGGCCTCGATGGGGTGCTCCTCGGCGGGCGCGCCCCAGCTGGCACCGGCGTTGTTGACGAGGATGTCGATCTGGCCCAGCCGCTCCATCGTCTCAGCCACGACGCGCTGGGCGTCCTCGGGCTTGGCCGCGTCAGCCGCGACCCAGCGGGCGTCGATGCCGCGCGCCTGCAGGTGGGCCGCGGCCTCCTCCAGGTCAGCCGCCTTGCGCGAGGTCAGCATGATCTTGGCGCCGGCTTCACCGAGGGCCTCGGCGATCTGCAGGCCCAGGCCGCGCGAGCCGCCGGTGACGAGGGCCACCTGGCCGCTCAGGTCGAAGAGGTCTTGGACTTTGGTGCTCATGTTGTCTCCTGTGTTCAGAACCATTCGGATTGCATCTCGCGGCACAGCGGCTCGCGGCGGGCCACCACATCGAGCCAGGCGCCGATCTTGGGCAGCTCGAAGGCGAAGAAGTAACGGGCCGCCGCACGCTTGCCCTGGGCGAAGTCGCTGTCATCGCCCACGGCCAGCGCCACGTCCAGCCACAGCCAGGCCAGCACGGTGTGGCCGAAGGCCTGCAGGTAGGGCACCGCGTTGGCCAGCGCGTCCTCTGGCTCGCCGGTGCTCCAGGCCTTCTTCGTCGCGCCGCCGACCTGCGCGAGCGCGGCCGCGAGCTGGTTGGCCTGCGGGGCCCAGTCGGTCTGGATGGCGCGCTCGATCGTCTGCTGCACGCGCACGGCCAGCGCCGCCAACGACGCCCCGCCCTGCTGCACCACCTTGCGGCCCAGCAGGTCCAGCGCCTGGATGCCGTGCGTGCCCTCGTGGATCATGTTCAGGCGCTGGTCGCGCCAGTACTGCTCCACAGGGAAGTCGCGCGTGTAGCCGTAGCCGCCCAGCACCTGGATGGCCAGCGAGTTGGACTCCAGGCACCACTCGCTCGGCCAGCTCTTGGCGATGGGGATGAGCACGTCCAGCAGCGCCTGCGCGCCGGCCTGGTCGTCGCCCGTGGCGAACTCGTCCACGAGGCGGGCGCAGTACAGCTCCAGCGCCAGGCCGCCTTCGACATAACTCTTCTGTGCGAGCAGCATGCGGCGCACATCGGCGTGTTCGATGATGGGCCGCTGCGGGCTGGCGGCGTCTTTGCCGGCGGCCGTCATCGGCCGGCCCTGGGGGCGCTGCCGGGCGTAGTCGAGGCTCGCCTCATAGCCGGCATAACCGAGCATCACCGCGCCCAGGCCTACGCCGATGCGGGCCTCGTTCATCATGTGGAACATGGCGCGCAGGCCCTCGCCGGGCTTGCCGACGAGGTAGCCGATGGCGCCCTTGCGGCCGCCGGGCGTGAAGCGGCCTTCGCCGAAGTTCAGCAGGCAGTTGGTGGTGCCACGGTAGCCCAGCTTGTGGTTGAGGCCCGCCAGGCTCACGTCGTTGCGCTCGCCGGTCAGCTCGGCACGCTCGTTCACCAGTTGCTTGGGCACGATGAACAGCGAGATGCCCTTGGTGCCCGGAATCGGCTTGCCATCGGGCCCCGGCACCTTGGCCAGCACCAAGTGGACGATGTTCTCGGTGATCTCATGCTCGCCGGCCGAGATCCACATCTTGTTGCCGGTCAGGCGGTAGCGCGGGCCAAGGGGGTCGGCCTCGTCCTCCAGCTCCGCGCGGGTGGCAATGTCCGACAGCGAGGAACCCGCCTGCGGCTCGCTCAGGCACATGGTGCCGAACCAGCGGCCCGCGAACTCGTTCTTGGCGAAGACCTCGCGCTGCAGCGGCGTGCCGTGCGCCATCAGCAGGCTGGCGTTGCCGGAGGTCAGCATCGCGTAGCCGCCCATGGCCACGCTGGCCTTGCTGAAGAAGGCGTTGCCGGCCATCTCGATGACACAAGGCAGCTGCATGCCGCCCACGTCGTAGTCCTGCGCGGCGGCCAGCATGCCGGACTCGGCATAGGCCCGCGTCGCGTCGTGCGTGGCCTGGGGCAGGTGCACACGTTCGCCGTCGAAGTGCGGCTCCTGCGTGTCGGCCAGGCGGTTGAAGGGCGCGAACTTCTCGCGGGCGATCTTTTCGCAGGTGTCCAGCACGGCCGAGAAGGTCTCGGCCGAGTGCTCTGCAAAGCGCTCGCGCGCGGTGAGCTCACCGGCCTTGAGCCAGTCGAAGAGCAGGAAATCCAGGGTCTGGCGCATGCGGCCTCCTCAATGAAAAAAGGCGGCGCCGCACGGCGGCTGCCGCCCTTCAGACGGGGACGTGCGTCAGATCACTTCAAACACGCCGGCCGCGCCCATGCCGCCGCCGATGCACATGGTCACGCAGACGCGCTTGGCGCCACGGCGCTTGCCTTCGATCAGCGCATGGCCCGTCAGACGCTGGCCCGACACGCCGTAGGGGTGGCCCACGGCGATGGCACCGCCGTTGACGTTGAGCTTGTCCATCGAGATGCCCAGCGTGTCGGCGCAGTACAGCACCTGCACGGCGAAGGCTTCGTTCAACTCCCACAGGTCGATGTCGGCAACCGTCAGTCCCAGGCGCTTCAACACCTTGGGCACGGCGAACACCGGGCCGATGCCCATTTCATCCGGCTCGCAACCGGCGACCGCGAAGCCGAGGAAGCGGCCCAGCGGCTTGAGGTTGTGGGTGGACGCGTACTGCTCGCTGACCAGCGCACAGGCACCGGCGCCGTCGCTGAACTGGCTGGCGTTGCCGGCCGAGATCAGGCCGCCGGGGATGGCGGAGCGCAGGTCCTTAATGGCGTCATAGGTCGTGCCCTCGCGCAGACCTTCGTCGGCGCTGATTGTGACTTCCTTGCTCATCAGGCCCATGACCTTGTCGGCCACGCCCATGGTGGTCGTCACCGAGATCAGCTCGTCGGCGAACTTGCCGGCGGCCTGTGCGGCGCAGGCCTTTTGCTGGCTGCCCGCGCCGTACTGGTCCATGCGCTCGCGCGAGATGTTGTAGCGCTTGGCCACGTTCTCGGCCGTCTGCAGCATGTTCCAGTAGATCTCCGGCTTGAGCTTCATCAGCGCCGGGTCCACGATCATGTGCTTGTTGGCTTCCTGCTGCACGCAGGAAATGCTCTCCACACCACCGGCGATGTAGACATCGCCCTCGCCCGCGATGATGCGCTGGGCGGCCATGGCGATGGTCTGCAGGCCGCTGGAGCAGAAGCGGTTGATGGTGACGCCACTCACCGTGATGGGCAGGCCGGCCTTCAGCGCGATCTGACGGGCGATGTTGCTGCCCGTGGCGCCCTCCGGCGTGGCGCAGCCCATCAGCACATCTTCGATGGCGCCGGCTTCAATGCCCGCACGCTCGACAGCGGCCTTCACGGCGTGGCCGCCCAGCGTCGCGCCGTGGGTCATGTTGAACGCGCCCTTCCAGCTCTTGGCGAGCGGCGTGCGGGCGGTGGAGACGATCAGTGCGTTGCTCATCTTGAATTCCTGGTTTGAACAAAGCCACGGCGGCACAGAGACACAGAGAACATCTGTTGGCTCAATGCATTGCCTCCGTGCCTCTGTGGCTGTGTTGTGGGGTTCAGGTGAACGACTTGCCTTCGGCCACGAGCCGAGCAAGCAAGGGGGCGGGCGTCCAGAACGCGCCGTCGTCCATCGGGTTCTTGGCGAAACGCTTCATCGCCTGCACGACGTTGAAGAGACCCAGCGTGTCGGCGTAGCACATCGGGCCACCGCGGAAGATGGGGAAGCCGTAGCCGGTCAGGTAGACCATGTCCACGTCGGACGCGCGCTGCGCAATGCCCTCTTCCAGCAGGTGCGCCGCCTCGTTGACCAGGGCGAACACCAGGCGGTGCACGATCTCCTCGTCGCTGATCTCGCGTGTCTTGGCACCGATGGCTTCGCGGTGCTTGGCCAGCAACTCGGTGACGACCGGCGACGGGATCGCGTCGCGCTTGCCGGGCAGGTAGTCGTACCAGCCGGCGCTGGTCTTCTGGCCGAAGCGGCCCAGCTCGCACAGGCGGTCGGCGCTGGCCGAGTACTTCATCGTGGCGCGCTCGACGGCGCGGCGCTTGCGGATCGCCCAGCCGATGTCGTTGCCCGCCAGGTCACCCATGCGGAACGGCCCCATCGCGAAGCCGAACTTCTCGACCGCCTTGTCCACCTGCTGCGGTGTGCAGCCTTCATCCAGCAGGAAGCCGGCCTGGCGGCTGTACTGCTCGATCATGCGGTTGCCGATGAAGCCGTCGCAGACGCCGGACACGACGGCCGTCTTCTTGATCTTCTTGCCGATGGCCATCACGGTGGCCAGCACGTCCTTGGCCGTTTCCTTGCCGCGCACGACTTCCAACAGCTTCATCACGTTGGCCGGGCTGAAGAAGTGCATGCCCACCACGTCCTGCGGGCGGCTGGTGAAGGACGCAATCTTGTCCACGTCCAGCGTGGAGGTGTTGGACGCCAGGATGGCGCCGGGCTTGGCCACGGCATCCAGCTGCTTGAACACGGCTTCCTTGACGCCGATCTCCTCGAACACGGCCTCGATGATGAGGTCGCAGTCCTTCAGGTCGTCGTAGCTCAGCGTGGTGGACAGCAGCGCCATGCGGGCGGCGTACTTGTCTTCCTTCAGCTTGCCCTTCTTGACCTGGGCTTCGTAGTTCTTCTTGATCGTCGCGACGCCACGGTCCAGGGCGTCCTGCTTGGTCTCCAGGATGGTGACCGGGATGCCCGCGTTCAGGAAGTTCATCGAGATGCCGCCGCCCATGGTGCCGGCGCCGATGACGCCCACCTTGGCGATGGAGCGCAGCGGCGTGCCTTCGGGCACGTCGGCAATCTTGCTGGCCACGCGCTCGGCGAAGAACAGGTGACGCAGCGCCTTGGATTCGGGTGTCTGCATCAGGGCCGCAAAGCCCTCGCGCTCGGCGCGCATGCCGTCGTCGAACTTCAGCTTCACGGCGCCAGCCACGGCTTCCAGGCACTGCAGCGGCGCGGGGTAGTTCTTGCTCATGCCGCCCACCATGTTGCGGGCGAACTGGAAGTAGGCCTCGGCATTCGGGTGGCGGGCCTTGAGGTCGCGCACCTTGGGCAGCGGGCGCTTGTCGGCCACGTCGGCGGCGAACGCCACCGCAGCGTCCAGCACGTCGGCGTCCACGATCTTGTCGAACAGCTTCTGGCCCGGGACCATGGCCAGCATCTGCGCTTCCACCGGCTCGCCGCTGACGATCATGTTCAGCGCGGGCTCCACGCCCAGTGCGCGCGGCAGGCGCTGCGTGCCGCCGGCGCCGGGCAGCAGGCCCAGCTTCACTTCAGGCAGGGCGACCTTGGTGCCGGCCTGGGCCACGCGGTAGTGGCAACCCAGGCTCAGCTCCAGGCCGCCACCCATGCAGACGCTGTGGATGGCCGCCACCACCGGCTTGCTGCAGTTCTCCACCACGGCAATCAGGCTCAGCAGGTTGGGCTCGGCCAGCGCCTTGGGCGAACCGAATTCCTTGATGTCCGCCCCGCCCGAAAAAGCCTTGCCGGCCCCGGTGATGACGACGGCGGTCACGGCCGGGTCGGCCTCGGCGCGTTCCACGCCGGCCGCACAGGCCGAGCGGGTGGCGAAACCCAGGCCGTTGACCGGCGGGTTGTCGAGCGTGATCACGGCAACGCTGCCGCGAACTTCGTAATGGGCTGTCATGGGCACGACCTCGGTTGGCGGGCCATGCTGCGTCTCCAGCAACCGGCCCAAAATAGAACGACCGTTCGATTCTAGGCAGCGCGAACGGCGCTGGTTTGTCCCGGCAGTGACAAGACTGCGCGGCCTGCGGGCTGTCAGTCGGCCGTGCGCTTGAGCACCACGGTGTCCTTGAACGCCTGCGGCCTTTCCTTGGCCGCCTGCGGGTTCAACTTGGACTCGGCGTACAGCCGTGCCGCCTCCGCCGGGTCTTGCACCGGCTGCGGCTCAGGTGCGGGCGCCGGGCGCGGTGCCGGCCGCACAGCCAGGCGCAACTCGTGGTTCTCGCGCTGCAACTGCTCGATCTGCTTGCGCGCCTGCGTGGTTTGCTGGGCGGACAGCTGCCGCGCCTGCTCGACGTGGTGCAGCCGCTGCCGCCCCCGCTTGAGCTGATGCGACAACCAGGCGTACATCGCAGCCGCCGCCAGCACCGCTCCTGCCAGGAAACTGCCCACCAGAGGCAGCAGTTGACCGTTGTCCATGCGTTCTCCCTGACATCGTTGCCGCATTTCAAATGTACGGGCACCGCCGGCGCGCGGCCGACAACCCAGGGTTTCCACGGACACCCAGTGCCTCGCGCGGGGGTGCCGGGGCACTGATTTGCGGCCGCGGCAACACGTCGCCGTGGACTAGAGTTCCGGCCATGCTGATCCCGGTCGGGCTGCACAAGTTCGCCGAGCGCTACCCCGACCGCGTCTTCGACGTCGGGATCGCCGAGCAGCACGCGGTGACGATGGCCGCAGGGATGGCGATCTCGGGCCTCCGGCCGGTCGTCGCGATCTACTCGACGTTCCTGCAGCGCGCCCTCGATCAGATCATGCACGAGGTCTGTCTGCAGAACCTGCCGGTCGTGTTCACGATGGACCGCTCCGGCCTGACCGGCCCGGACGGCCCGACGCACCACGGCTGCTTCGACATCGCCTACCTGCGGCTGTTCCCCAACCTGGTCGTCATGGCCCCCGGCGATGAGGCCGACGTGGCGCCGATGCTCCAGTTCGCCCTTCGGCACACCTCGCCGACGTCGCTGCGCTACCCGAAGGCGAACCTGGAGAAGGTGGACCGCGCGGTGACGCCGATCGAGCTGGGCCAG
>JBBIVU010000041.1:0-16843 GCA_037439585.1 Roseateles sp.
GATGGCCGTGAAGACCTGCGTGCGGTCGACGATGGCCTGACGGGCGGCGCCGAAGTCCAGCAGGATGGGGGAACCGCCGTCGGCCGGCAGGAAGATGTTGTCGGGCGCGATGTCGCGGTGCAGGACCTGCTGCGCGTGCAGCACGGCCAGGCCACCCAGCACGGCGTCGAAGATGCGCCGCACCCAGGCCTCGGGCGGCGGCGTGGGCTGGGTGTGGCGGGCCACGCGCAGGTTGTGCCCCACGAGGCGGGGCATGGCCATGTAGGCCGTGCCGTTGGCCTCCCAGAAACGGTAGACCTTGAGCAGCGAGGGGTGGTCGAACCGGGCGAGCAGCCGGGCCTCGTTGACGAAGCTGAGCCGACCGAGCTCGAAGGTTTCGTGCATGGACGCCGAGCGCACAGAAACGTGTGACCGGCCGTCGCGCATCGCGAACTGGCTGGGCATGTACTCCTTGATCGCCACCTCGCGCTCCAGCGAATGGTCGCGCGCCAGATAGACGATGCCAAAGCCCCCCACGCCCAGCGTGCCGAGGATCTCCAACTCGCCGAAGCGGGTGCCTACCGGCAGGGCGTTGATGGCGTCGTCGTCGCGGGCGTCGGCGGTCATAGGCCGGCGAGGGTACCCCAGCCGGGCGTTGGGCACAGCCCGGAAGGTGCTGCTCAGCGCGGCGGCGTGCCCAGGCCGGCAGCGGCCAGACGCTCGGCCCAGGCGCGGCGCTGGGTGGCGTCATCGCCCCAGGCGGCCTGGGCAGCGTCACCGTGGCGGGCGGCCAGGGCATCCTCGCACAGCCGGGCGTAGACCTGGGCAAGCCTCGCGTGCAGGGCGGCACGCTCGTCGAGGTCGCACTGCGGGGAGTCCTCGGCCAGCACTTCCACAGCGGCCTGGTCGGCCAGCGCACGGGCACGCAAGGTTTCACCGGTGTTGGCCCAGCACCAGGCCAGGTCGGCCAGCAGGCTGCCGCCGGTGCGCGCCAGGCCGGCAGCCATGGCCTCGGGCAGATGGGCTTCGAGCAAGGCCGCCGCCGCCGCGAAATCGCCCTGCACGGTGAGCAGCTGGGCGCGCAGCAGGGGCGTGAGGTCCGCCCGGGCGGAGCCGCCCACGGCATCGTCGAAGTGGCCGATGGAGTCCACCCCCAGCAGCACCGCCGGCGCCTCGCCGGGCTCGCCGGCCAGCGCAGCGTGGCGGATGCGCAGGGCGCGCATTTGCATCTGGTTGTAGAGCAGCGCAGCGAGGCTGGCGTCGTCGCCATCGGCGTTGGCGGCACGCCGCCCCCAGGCGTACCAGCCCGAAGCCGCGGCTTCGTTCTGCGCCAGGTCCCAGGCCATGCCCAGTGCGGACGCCAGGCGGGCGGTGGCGCCGTGGTCGGCCATGCCAGCCAGCGTGGCGCTGGCATGGGCCACGAGCTTGTCGATGTCGCGGTCCACAAAAGCCATCTGCGCCAGCCAGGCGTCGCACTGCGCCTGCAGCGCGCCCAGCCCGGCGGCCTGGGCCATCACCTGCGCGCGGCGCACACGCTCGCGGGCCCCGCCGCCAAAGGCGCTGAAGTAGGCCGTGAGCCCCTCGGCCAGGTGCAGCCAGGCCGCCAGCTCGGTGCGCGGATGCACCAGCGCGCGGGCCTGCAAGCGGTTGAACTCGTCTCGCGCTTCGGCGCTCCGGCCGTGGCGCAGCCACAGGATGGCGCGCTGGGCCTGCAGCACGGCGGCACGGGCGGGTGTGGCCGCGGCGGCAGCGATCTCCGCGTCCAGCCGCTGTGCCAGCCGGCTGCGCAGCTTGACGCTCACGGGTGTGCCCTTCGGCCCGACCGACAGCGCGGCCAGGCGTTCCACAGGCCGACGCTGCCCCCCAGGCATCCCCTGTCCGGGCTCACCCCCACCGAGCAGGAGCAGGCTGGCAGACGGCCCGGCACAGCGCTCATGCCGTCAGGCGCTGCAGGGCCTCTTCGTACTTCTGCACTGTGTTGGCAATCACCTCGGCCGGCAGCGCGGGCGCCGGGGCCGTCTTGCCCCAGGGCTGGCCGTCGATGCGCACAGCCTCCAGCCAGTCACGCACGAACTGCTTGTCGTAGCTGGGTGGGTTGCTGCCCGGCGCGTAGCTTTCCACGGGCCAGTAGCGCGAGGAGTCGGGCGTGAGCACCTCGTCCATCAGCGTGAGGGTGCCGTCGGCGTCCAGGCCGAACTCGAACTTGGTGTCGGCAATGATGATGCCCTTGGTGAGGGCAAAGTCCGCCGCACGCTGATAGAGCTGGATGGAGATGTCGCGCACGCGGGTGGCCAGCTCGGTGCCGATGAGGGCCGCGGCCTGCTCGAAGCTGATGTTCTCGTCATGGTCGCCCATCTCGGCCTTGGTGGCGGGCGTGAAGATGGGTTCGGGCAGCTTGTCGGCGTTGCGCAGGCCGGCGGGCAGGGCCACGCCGCACACGCTTTGCGTCTTCTGGTACTCCGCCCAGCCGCTGCCGGCCAGGTAGCCGCGCACCACGGCCTCGATGGGCAGGGGCTTGAGGCGCTTGACGAGCATGGTGCGGTCGCGCAGCTGTTCGGCCTCGGCCGGGGTGACGACGGAGAGCGGGTCTTCGCCGGTCAGGTGGTTGGGGACGATGCCGTCCAGCTTGTCGAACCAGAACAGCGCCATCCGGGTGAGCAGCGCGCCCTTGCCGGGGATGGGCTCGCCCATGATGACGTCGAAGGCCGAGAGGCGGTCGCTGGCGACCATGAGGATGCGGTCCTCGCCCACGGCGTAGTTCTCGCGCACCTTGCCGCGGCCGAGCAGCGGGAGGGAGGTCAGGCTGGATTCGTAGAGGGCTTGGGGCATGGCGGCGCGGCTCAGGAGGAAGGCCCTGATTTTAGGTGCCGCCCCCGGGCAGGTGCCGACGGACGCGGTCGGCGAAGCTGTGCACGTCGATGGGCTTGCTCAGGTAGCCGTCGCAGCCGGCGGCGCGAAAGCGCTGCTCGTCGCCCTGCATCGCAAAGGCGGTGAACGCGATGACGGGAAGGTCGGCCAGCTCGGCCGTGGCTTTGATGGCGCGCACCAGGCTCAGGCCATCGGCCCCAGGCAACTGGATGTCCACCAGCGCGATGTCAGGCCGGCAGGCGCGCAGCCGCGCCCAGGCTTCGTCGACGTTCAGCGCCGGTTGCACGGCAAAACCTGCGGCTTCCAGCACGTACTGGGTCAGCTCCAGGTTGAGTTCGTTGTCGTCGACGACAAGCACGCGTTCGCCCGCCATGGTCAGCCCCCCGCTGCCGTGTGGCGGCGGCCGCGCCGGTCGAGCTGCGCCGCGCGCAGCAGGGCGTCCCGCACCTCGGCCAGTGGCTGGGCCTGGGCCCGGTGGCCGTCGACCGCAATCGCACGGGCGGAACGGGCCAGTGCGGCGATCTCGTCCGCGCCCAGTGCGAGCGCCGTCCAGACGATGACGGGCAGCTCGGCCCAGCGGGGGTCGCTCCGCAACTCGTGCAGCACCTGGAATCCATCCAGGCCGGGCATCATCAGGTCGAGCACCACGGCGGCCGGCTGCAACGCTGGCAGGCGCTGCAGGGCCTCGGCGCCGCTGTCCACGGCCACGGCCTCCACACCGGTGGCCTGCAGCGACGCGCACATGAGGTCACGCGCGTTGGCTTCGTCATCCACCACCAGCACCGGCCGGCCAGGCCCGAGCCGGTCACGCAGGGGCACCAGGGCCCGCGCCAGCGCCGCGCGGCGCAGGGGCTTGGCCAGCACGTCGGCCACCGGGAAGGCCACCCCCGCGCCCGACGCTGGCGTGAGGGCCAGGGCCTTGACCGCCGCGTGCATGGACGGCCCGCCGCTGCGCAAGGTGGCCAGCAGGCCGAGGCCTTGCGAGTCGGGCAGGCACAGGTCGATGGCCAGCTCGGTGTAGCGCCGCACGCGGGCCAGGCGAAGCACTTCGGCTGCAGTGGCGGCGGCGTCGGCCGTGATGCCGGCCTGCGACAGCTCGCGCACCACCCCATCGCGCAGGGGGTGATCGCACAGCGCCACCAGCTGCAGGTGCGCCGGCCGCGCCACGGTGGCCCCCGGTGCGTCGACGGCCGGATGCTGGCGGGGCAACACGGCGTAGAAGCGGCTGCCCTGCCCCGGTTGGCTGTAGGCGCCCACGCGGCCGCCCTGTGCCTCGGCCAGCCGGCGCGTGAGCGCCAAGCCCAGGCCGGTGCCCTGGTGGTGCTTGGAGAAACTGTCGTCGAGCTGCTGGAACTCGACGAACAATTGGCCGATGCGCTCGGGTGGGATGCCGATCCCGCTGTCCTCCACCTCCAGCCGCCACAGGCGCGGGCCTTCGCCCAGCATGCGCAGCTCCACCCGGCCACCGGGAGGGGTGAACTTGATGGCGTTGGACAGGTAATTCAACAGCACCTGCTTGAGCCGCGCCGGGTCCAGCACGAGGCCGTGCAGCCCGGGCGAGATGGCCGAGGTCAGGCTCAACCCGCGCTGCTGGGCCAGCACGGCCACCGTCGCCATCACCTCGTCCACGAGCGCCGGCAGGTCGATGGGCTCGGGATGGAATTCCATCTTGCCGGCCTCGATCTTGGAGAGGTCCAGCACGTCGTTGATCATGTTCAGCAGATGGCGGCCACTGCTGGCGATGTGCTGCAACCACTGGCGCTGGCGGGCCGGGTCCGGCGGTGGATCGCTCATGACGAGCAGGTCGGAGAAACCAATGACCGCATTCAACGGCGTGCGCAGCTCGTGCGACATGTTGGCCAGGAACAGGCTCTTGAGCCGGCTGGACTCCTGCACGCGCAGGTTTTCCGCGGCCAGCCACACGGCCTGCTGGCGGGCCTGCTCGGCGGTGCGCATGGCCGTCACGTCGGCCACGATGCCCACCAACCGCGCCGCACCGGCGTCATCGCGGGTGACCCGCGCATCCAGCCTCAGCCAGTGCACGCTGTCGTCGGGCCAGACGACACGGAACTCGGCATGCCAGGGCAGTTGCCCCTCGGGCAGCGCACCGAGCCCGGCGTCCACCATGGCGCGGTCGTCCGGGTGCACGGCCGCCAGCATCTGCGCGCGGTTCCAGGTGGCGGCCGGGTCACTCAGGCCGAAGCATTGGTCGTACCGGTGGGAGCGGTGGATCTGGCCCGTGGCCAGTTCCAGCTCCCAGTCGCCGATGGCAGCCGACTCCAGCGCAAAGCGCAGCCGGGCTTCGCTGTGGCGCAGGGCGGCCTCGATCTGGCGCTGGTGCGTGAGCTCCCGGGCCGATTTGACGCCGCCCACGATGCGCCCCGTCGCATCGCGCAGCGGCGACACCTGGGCCGAGATCTCGACGCGCCGGCCGTCTTTGGCCACGCGCACGGTACGGAAGGGCGGCACCTGCTGGCCCTGGGCGATGCTGGCGAGGATGCGCATCTCCTCCGCCTCACGCTCCGGCGGGATCAGCATCTGCACCGGCTGCCCCACCACCTCGGCCGCCGTGTAGCCGAACATCTGCTCGGCTGCGGCGTTCCAGTTGGTGATGCGCCCGTCCAGGCCCTTCACGACGATGGCGTCGGCCGACGACTCGACCACCGCCGCCAACCGCCGCACCTCGGCCTCGGCTTCGGTCAGGCGGCCCATGTCCCTGAAGACGATGGCGATGCCACGCACGCTGCCGTCCGCGTGGTGGGTGAGGTCGGCATGGACCTCGATGGGGCGTTGGCTGCCATCCCGCGCCACGCAGACCGCCTGGCGGCGGAAGGCCACATCCGGCGCGCGCTCACGCACCACGTCGACCGGGTTGCGCCGCGCAAGTCCGGCCGGCACGCCTTCGCGGACAAACACCTGCCAGACGGAGCGCCCAAGTGCGTCAGCAGCCGGCCACCCGGTGATGCGTTCGGCCACCGCGTTGATGCGCGTGACGCGGCCCTGGTCATCGGTGGTGATGAAGCCTGCATCGATGGCCGACAGCGTGGCGGCCAGGCCCTGTTCGGTTTCCAGCAGGTGGTCTTCGGTGCTGGTGCGGCGGTCCACCTCGCGGCGCAGGGCCTCGTCAGCCGCGCGCATTTCATTCAAGGATGGCAGGGCCAGCCACCGAGGGCCGAGCCGCCAGGCTGAGGCTGCAGTCAGGACCGCAGCCAGCGCCGTGAAGGCCTTGGCCGTCGTTTGCAGCTCGTAGTCGGGGTGCCAGATGCTCCAGACATCCAGCAGGTGCGTGATGCCGCTGACCAGGATGAAGACGGCAAACAGCGTGGCCGGGCGACCCAGGCTCACCTCCGGCCGCTGCCGCATGCAGCGCGCAACGAGGACGGGAATGGAGAAATAGGCCAGTGCGATGGCCAGGTCAGAGGTCACCATGGTCCACAACAGGCCTGGCGACCACTGGAAAAAGTAGCCATGGGGCAAGACGCCCACTCGCGCAACGATCCCGGTCAGCTCGTCCATCTCATGCTCCCCGGCCCCAGCAGACAATTGGGTTAGGCCAGGAACATTGTGAACCTGCAGGGCAGCTTGTGCCCAAGAAAAGACAGGGCGTGTGTCAGCGGGGCGGCAGGGCGTCGAATCCGACGTAGCGCGCCGTGAAGCGTGCATGGCCTTCCCGCTCGAAGGCGGCCCCATCCCACTCGCCGGGCAGGAGCCGCTCGGCCATCTCGGCCCGGAAGCGGTAGGCCCAGGCCGGCACCACCTCGCCAGTGGCAAGCGTGACGTCCACCGGCACGCGCTCGTACTCCGGGCCTTCGAAGGCATCCAGCCGGGCCCAGGCCGCAGCATCCACGTCGCGGTAAAGCCGGCCGGGGACCACACCCGCCTCGGCCGGGCGCAGGCCGGGGTAGTCCTGCCCTTGCACCGGGTGGCGCGCATGGCCCGCCAGCGAGGCGGGCTCGCTGGCGAACTCACGCCCGCAGACGCGGCCCATGATGTCGGCCCACATCAGCGAGCCGTAGGTGAAGCAGTGCGCCGTCACTGGACCTTTTGCGCCAGCTCGCCCACCGCGTAGGCGGCAGCGATATCCACCAAAGTGCGGGGCTTGATCTTGGCCGCCTGGCCTTCGCAGCCGAACTCCATGTAGCGCTGCTTGGCGATGCGCTTGGCCG
Source organism: Roseateles sp. (assembly GCA_037439585.1). GTDB lineage: Bacteria > Pseudomonadota > Gammaproteobacteria > Burkholderiales > Burkholderiaceae_C > Pelomonas. Next base: position 7,014 of record JBBIVU010000041.1, read on the forward strand.
CCTCGCGGGCGGGCTTGAGCCACTCGCGGGCGTCGAACTTGTCGGGGTTCTCGGCCAGGAACTTGCGCACGGCGCCTGTCATCGCCAGGCGGATGTCGGTGTCGATGTTGATCTTGCGCACGCCGTGCTTGATGGCTTCCTGGATCTCCTCCACCGGCACGCCGAAGGTCTCCTTCATCTGGCCGCCGTACTGGTTGATGATGGCCAGCAGGTCTTGCGGCACGCTGGACGAGCCGTGCATGACAAGGTGGGTGTTGGGAATGCGCGCGTGGATCTCCTTCACGCGGCTGATGGCCAGAATGTCGCCCGTGGGCTTGCGGCTGAACTTGTAGGCGCCGTGGCTGGTGCCGATGGCAATCGCCAGCGCGTCGAGCTGGGTGGCCTTGACAAAGGTGGCGGCCTCCTCGGGGTCGGTCAGCATCTGGGAGTGATCCAGCTTGCCGGCGGCGCCGATGCCGTCTTCCTCGCCGGCGTCACCGGTCTCGAGGTTGCCCAGGCAGCCCAGCTCACCTTCCACGGTGACGCCCACCTTGTGCGCCATCTCGACCACCTTGCGGGTCACCTCGGTGTTGTATTCAAACGAGGACGGCGTCTTGCCGTCTTCCATCAGCGAGCCGTCCATCATCACGGAGCCGAAGCCCAGGTCGATGGCGCCGGCGCAGACCTTGGGGCTGGTGCCGTGGTCCTGGTGCATCACCAAGGGAATGTGCGGGTACATCTCGGCCGCCGCCAGGATGAGGTGCTTGATGAAGGGCTCGCCGGCGTATTTGCGGGCGCCTGCGCTGGCTTGCAGGATGACCGGTGCACCGACCTCATCGGCCGCGGCCATGATGGCCTGCACCTGCTCCAGGTTGTTGACGTTGAACGCTGGGATGCCATAGCCGTTGTCGGCGGCGTGGTCCAGCAACTGGCGCATGGAAACGAGAGGCATGGGATTTCCCCGGTGGAGTTGAAAAACCTGGGCCGACTGCGACACCCACCGTAGTTGGTAACCGCGCCGTAACTAGCTGGGGATTCTATGGATGCGCGGGCATGCACCATCCCCCCCGATGGCGGGAGCGCCCACAATCCCGACCCATGACCCGGCTGATCTTCGACCACCTCACCAACTGGATCACCGCCGCAGCCGGTGAGCACTCGCTGGACCTGGCGGCGCACATCGAGGAGCGGACCGGAGCGAGCCATCGCGCGGCGTTGGCCGCCCTGAAGCGGTTGGTGGAAGCGGGGTGGCTCACCCGCTCGGGCACTGCCCGCCGGCCGGTGTTCGCGCCCGGCAGCCTGCGGCAGGTGGTGCGCAGCTACACCCTTCACGGCCTGCAGGAGGACCTGCCCTGGCAGCGCGACTTTGCGCCGCATTTCGCCCTGCCCCGGCATGTCGAACGCATGATCCAGCACGGTTTCACCGAGCTGGTGAACAACGCGGCCGACCACTCCGGCGGCAGCAGCGTCACCGTGTCCCTGCGCCAGACGCCCACGCACGTGCAGTTGCTCGTCAGCGACGACGGCTGCGGCGTGTTCGACAAGATCTGCACGGCCTTCGCCCTCGAGGACCCCCAGCACGCGATGCTGGAGCTCAGCAAGGGCCGGCTCACCAGCGCACCCGACGCCCACACCGGCCGGGGCCTGTTCTTCAGCAGCCAGCTGGCCGATGTGTTCGACATCCACGCCAACAACACCGCCTACCAGCGCCGCGCCTGGGAAAGCACCGGCTGGAAGAAGGGCCGCGCCCTCCCGCGCCAAGGCAGCAGCATCTACATGGCCATCGCGCTGAACACCACGCGCACGCTGGACGGCGTGATGGAGGCCTGGAGCCTGGCCGGCGACGGCATCGAGTTCGACCGCACCCGCGTGCAGCTGCGCCTGCTCACGACCGAAGGCCAAGCCCTGGACTCCCGCGCCGCCGCGCGACGTGTGGGCCTGCGCTTGACCACGTTCAAGCGCGCCGAGATCGACTTCGACGGCGTGACCGACGTGGGCCACGGTTTCACGGACGAACTCTTTCGCGTGTTCGCCAAAGCCAACCCGCAGATCGAGCTGGAAGCCACCAACACCACACCCCGCATCGCGGCGCTGGTGAGGAGCGCGAGGGCAGGCTAAGGCTGCCGGAGCGCCGGCACCGGCGGCACGGCGATGCGCGGGCCGTCGTAACCCTGCACGGCACCGAAACGCCCACCGTCCTCTCGTGCCCACTCTGCTGCCCAGGTTTGCATCTCGGCCGACTCACGGCCGACGAAGTTCCACCACAGCAGCGGCGGCACCGCCCAGGGCTCGCCACCCAGCAGCAGCAGGCGCGATGCGCTGGAGCAGCGCAGCTCGGCGGATGGGCACCCCGGCCCGACGTACAGCAGCGTGCCGGGGGCCACGGTTTCAACCGCGTCGTGGCCGGCAGGCGCCACCTCGACTTCACCCTCCAGCAGCATCACGCCATGCTCGAAGCCAGGCTGCAGTGCCAGCACGGCGCTGGCCGGGCCATCGGCGGCGATGTCCACGCCCAGCAGCGGCGTGAAACTGGGCACAGGCGAACGCAGGCCGGCAAACTCGCCCACCAGCAAGGTGCCATCGAAGCCGCCCACAGCGCAGCGCGGCAGTTCGGCGAAGTGCTGAAAGCTCGGTGCCCGCTCCCGCTCCCCATCGGGCAACGCGATCCACAGCTGCGCAAGGTGGATGCGATCGGACAGCGATTCCTCGCTGTGCGAGATGCCATGCCCAGCCGTCATCAGGTTGACCTGCCCCGGCCGCAGCACCTGTTCGGAGCCCAGGCTGTCGCGGTGCAGGATCTCGCCCTCGATCATCCAGCTGAAGGTGGACAGCCCCGTGTGGGGGTGCGGCCCGACATTCATGCGCTTCACGGTGGTGGCCGGGCCGGCATGGTCGGCAAAGCACCACGCGCCCACCATGCGCCGGGCCTTGTTGGGCAGCGCACGCTGGATGGGCAGGCCGCCCACGTCACCAACGTGGCTTTGGATGCGCTCCACCAGAAAGTTCATGTGCGCCTCCGCTCCACGTGAACCACAAAGCCTTGGATGAAGCTGCGCAGTTGGTTGAGCAGCTTCTCTTCCACGAGGCGCCCCTCGGTGTCAAATGCGGCCCCGGCATGGGACAGCATCAGCCGCCCGCCAAACCAGCAGTCGCAGCCGAACGCGCTCAGCACGGTGAGCATGGCGTCCTGTGCCTGCACCGTGCCAAAGCCGCCGGGCGTGGCGCCGATGACGGCCGTGGGCTTGCCACCGAAGAGCCTGACCCCCTCGCCGCTTGGGCGGGACAGCCAATCCAGACCGTTCTTCAACACCCCAGGCATGGCGTTGTTGTACTCGGGCGTGGCGATCAGCAGGCCATCCGCGGCGCGGAGGGCTTCGCGCAGTGTTGTGACCGCCTCCGGGATGCCGGCGGCTTCCACATCCCCGTCGTACAAAGGAATGCCGTGCAGCGTGCGCACCTCCATCGTGACGCCGGACGGCGCCATCGAGGCAGCAGCACGCAGCAAGGCGGTGTTGTAAGAGCCCCGGCGCAGCGCGCCGCTCAGTGCCATCAGATGCATGTCAATGCCGCCGCAAAACGATGGGGCGATGATGCCAGCCTCAGGAGACCTGCATGCACCACTTCACCCTGCCCGACATGAGCTGCGGCCACTGCGTGGCCGCCATCACCGAAGCCGTCAAGACGGCCGATGCCCAGGCACAACTCCAACTGAACCGAGACGCTCGAACGGCCGACATCGACAGCACGCTGCCGCGCGAGTCGCTGGTGGCGGTGTTGACCGACGCGGGCTACCCGCCCGCACCGGCCACCACCGCCTGAACCTGCCACTCCTCGCTTCAGGCGAAGCGGAACGGCAACTCCCGCTGGCGCTGCCCCGTCAGTCGGGCCACCGCGTTGGCCAAGGCCGGTGCCAGCGCCGGCAAACCCGGTTCGCCCATGCCCTTGGGCGGGTCGTTGCTGGGCACGATGCTGACGGTCATCACCTTGGGCGCATCCGTGATGCGGGGCATGGCCATGTCGTAGAAATTGTTCTGCTCCACCACGCCCTGCTTGAACGTCACACGGTGCGTGGGCATGGTGGTACCCAGCGCCATGATGGCAGCCCCCTGCACCTGCGTTTCCACCGCCTTGGGGTTCACGCACAGGTTGCAGTGCACACCGGCGTGCACCTCCTCCAGCACCGGCTGGCGGTCCTTGCCCTTGCCCTTCAGGCTGGCCACGACGACGTAGGCCACGACGGACTCGAAGCTCTCGTGCACCGCCACGCCCCACGCCTGGCTGGCTTTCAGCTTGCGCTTGCCGTAGCCGCTCTTGTCCACCGCGGCCTGCAACGCCAGGCGATGGCGCTCGGCCTTGGCGTTGCCATCCATGAGCTTGAAGCGGTAAGCCACCGGGTCTTGCTGGGTGGAGACGGCGATCTCGTCGATCAACGTCTCCATCACGTAGGCGGTGTGCGTGGAGCCCACCGAACGCCACCACAGCACCGGCACATTCACGTCGGGGTGGTGAACGCTGAGGTTCATGGGGATCTCGTACGGGTCACGCATACCCTCGGTCGTGGTGCCATCCACGCCCTTCTGGTAGCCGAAGCCCTCCAGCGGCGAGCCCTTCAGGATGCTCTGGCTGACGATGCGGTGCTGCCAGCCGGCGATCTTGCCCGCGGCGTCGAAGCCGATCTCGGCGCTGTGAACGGTCATGGGCCGGTAGTAGCCGGCCTTCACATCGTCCTCACGGCTCCAGATCACCTTCACCGGCATGGGCTGGCCAGCCTTGGCGAGGGCCACGGCCACCGCAGCCGCCTCGCGCGGGTACTCGGTCGCCGGTGTGGCACGGCGGCCGAAACCACCGCCGGCCATTTGCACATGAATCTGCACCTGCTCCGGCTTGAGACCCACCGTCGCGGCAATGCCCATGGCATCGATGCCTGGCATCTGCGCCGCGTAGTACAGGTCGCAACGGTCGGCCTTGAGGTCCACCGTGCAGGCCAGCGGCTCCATCTGCGCGTGGTTGAGGTAAGGGAAGACGAAGTCGGCAGTGATCTTCTTGGGCGCCTTCGCCCAGGCGCTGGCATCGGCCTGGAACTCTGGCTTGGGCGCGGGCGTGCCCGGTGTCTTGGCCAGCGCCAGGTATTGCTGCGTGAGGGCAGCGGTGTCGGGCTTGCCCAGCCCTGCCAGGTCCCAGTCCACCTTCAGCGCATCGCGGCCCTTCTTGGCGGCCCAGTAGCCACCGGCCACCACCGCCACGCCCTGACCGCCGCGGTCCAGCGTCACGGGCAGCACGGCTTTCACACCCTTGACCTTCAAGGCTTCGGCGGCGTCCAGCTTGGCCACCTTGCCGTTGAACACCGGCGGACGCTGGATCACAGCCACCGCCATGCCGGGCAGGTCCACGTCCATGCCGTAGCGCTGGCCACCCGTGCTCTTGGCCTTGGCCACCGTCAGCGTGGTGGGCTGACCGATGAGCTTGAACGCCTTGGGATCCTTCAGGGTCACGACCTCGGGCACGGGCAGCGCCATGGCGGCGTCGAAGAACTCGCCGTAGCCCGCGGTCTTGCCTGCGCCGCTGATGACGCCGCTCTGCGCCTTCAGCGAAGCAACTGGCACACCCCACGCCTGCGCGGCAGCCGCCATCAGCATGGACTTGGTGCGCGCACCCAGCTCGCGGTACTGCTGGAAGCTGTTCTTGACCGAGTTGGAGCCGCCGGTGAGGTGGATGCCGAACAGCGGGTCCACGTACTTGGCTTGCTGGTCGCCAAAGCCGGTGCGCACGCGGCTCCAGTCAGCCTCCAACTCCTCGGCACAGATCATGGCCAGGCCGGTTTCAATGCCTTGGCCCATGTCCATGCGGTTGCACAGGATGGTGGTGGTGCCGTCGCGGGCGATGTGGATGAACGCTTGCGGTTGCTCAGTCGGCTTGCTGCCGGGCTTGGCATGGCCCTGCGCATGCAGCAGGCCGGGCAACAGCGCCAGCCCCACCATGCCGCCCACGGAGGTGGTGACGAACGCACGGCGAGACACACCGGACGCACGGGCCGACGCGGCAGTCAGGGCTTGGTCGATGAGACGCGGGTTGAGCATGTCGGTCTCCTCAGGCCAGTTGGGCCGCAGCCGCGTGGATGGCGGCGCGGATGCGGATGTAGGTGCCACAGCGGCACACGTTGCCGGCCATGGCCTCGTCGATCTGCGCGTCGGTGGGCCTCTTGTGGGTCTTGAGCAACGCCACGGCGCTCATCACCTGGCCGCTTTGGCAATACCCGCACTGGGCCACATCATGCGCCACCCAGGCGGCTTGCACCGCCTGGCCGACCTTGTCGTTGGCCAGGCCTTCGATCGTGGTGACCGGGCCCTGCACCGAGGACATCGGCATCATGCAGCTGCGCACCGGGCTGCCGGCCACGTGCATGGTGCAGGCCCCGCACTGTGCCGCGCCGCACCCGAACTTGCTGCCTGTGAGCTTGAGCTCCTCACGCACGGCCCACAGCAGGGGCATGTCGGGGTCGGCGTCCAGCGTCACCGCGCGACCGTTGACGGTCAGATTGATCATGGGGTTGGCCTCTTGGGGATGCAAGCCAAAGACTCTAGCCCGCGGGATCAGCCCTGTGCGTCTGTCGGGTATGCCGGGATGGGTTAGCGCGCACGGACCAGTGCGTCTTCCAAGTCGCTCCGGAGGCGCCGCAAGCGATGCAACTCCTGATCCGGCGCCTGCAGCGCAGGCCAAAGCAAGGCAACCAGATCCCGGGCACTGGCCTCCACGTCGATCTGCCGGCCGGTGATCACCACCTCCCACAGCATGTGCTCCATGGGCCCGAACACCAGCGAGCGCAGCAGCCGCAGCGGAACGTCGCGCCGCACCTCGCCCAACGCCTGGCCCCGGGCCAGCAGGTCCATCAGCGGTGCGGTGTAGCGGCGCTGCAGCTCCACAAAGCTCTCGCCCAGGTCTTGCATGCCATGACCGGCGTCTTTGCGCCCCTCGGACAGCACCAGCGCGCACAACCCCGTGCCTTGAATCAGGAACAGCCGCAGGTGCGTGAGCACCACGAATTCCAGTTGCTCGCGCACGGGCGTCTCGCGCGGCAGGCCGGCTTCGATGGTGGCAATGATCTCGTCGTACCAGTCCTGGATCACGCGCATGCACAGTTCGCGCTTGCCGCGGAAGTACGTGAACACCGTGGCCTCGGAGATGCCCAGGCACTGCGCGATCTCGGTGGTGGTGGCGCGCTCGTAGCCGCGCTCGGCAAACACCTCGCGGCCGACGCGCAGGATGTCGCGCACCCGCTGCTCGGCCTTGGGGCCGGCCGGCGAGCGGCGCTGGGGCGGGACGGAGGCCAGGGCGGTCATCGGCACGATTCTGCGCAAGACTTGAGTAAACCTCAAGTCGAGATTGCATCCTCGTTCACCCTGAACTATCCTGCCGGCTTCGCCGCGCCCACGAAGCGCGCACCGCAACGAGTTGAGTCCGGCTTAACGAGACTCACGCAGGAGACGCCATGCCGGCCCTGACCACCCAGCTCAATCCCCGCTCGGCCGAGTTCAAGGCCAATGCCGACGCGATGCGGGCGCTGATCGACGACCTCAACACCCAGCTGGCCCGCATCGCCCAGGGCGGCGGCGAGGCGGCGCGCGCCAAGCACACCGCTCGCGGCAAGCTGCTGCCGCGCGACCGCGTGGAGATGCTGCTGGACCCGGGCACGCCCTTCCTGGAGATTGCGCCGCTCGCCGGCCTGAATCTCTACGACAACGCGGCGCCGGGTGGCGGCGTCATCGCCGGCATCGGCCGCGTGTCGGGCGTGGAGTGCGTGATCGTCTGCAACGACGCCACGGTGAAGGGCGGCACCTACTACCCCATCACCGTCAAGAAGCACCTGCGCGCGCAGGAGGTTGCCGACCAGAACCGCCTGCCCTGCATCTACCTCGTTGACAGCGGCGGCGCCAACCTGCCGAACCAGGACGAGGTCTTCCCCGACCGCGACCACTTCGGCCGCATCTTCTTCAACCAGGCCAACCTGAGCGCGCAGGGCATCCCGCAAATCGCCGTCGTCATGGGCTCCTGCACGGCCGGCGGCGCCTACGTGCCGGCCATGAGCGACGAGACCATCATCGTGAAGAACCAGGGCACCATCTTCCTGGGCGGCCCGCCGCTGGTGAAGGCGGCCACGGGCGAGGTGGTGAGCGCCGAAGACCTGGGCGGCGGCGACGTGCACACCCGCCTCTCGGGCGTGGCCGACCACCTGGCCCACAACGACACGCACGCGCTGGCCATCGCCCGCCAGTCGGTCGCGCGGCTGAACTGGAGCAAAGCCAACCCGCTGGCCGTGCAAGCGCCCAAAGCACCGGCCTTCGACCCGGCCGAGCTGCACGGCGTCATCCCCACCGACACGCGCAAACCGTTCGACATCCGCGAGGTCATCGCCCGCATCGTCGATGCGTCAGAGTTCGACGAGTTCAAGGCCCGCTACGGCAACACCCTCGTCTGCGGCTTCGCCCACATCGAGGGCATGCCCGTGGGCATCGTCGCCAACAACGGCATCCTGTTCGCCGAGAGCGCCAACAAGGGTGCGCACTTCATCGAGCTGTGCTGCCAGCGCAAGATCCCGCTCGTCTTCCTGCAGAACATCACCGGCTTCATGGTGGGCCGCAAGTACGAGAACGAGGGCATTGCCCGCGCCGGCGCCAAGATGGTGACGGCCGTGGCCTGCGCCCAGGTGCCCAAGTTCACCGTCATCATTGGCGGCAGCTTTGGCGCCGGCAACTACGGCATGTGCGGCCGCGCCTACAGCCCGCGCTTCCTGTGGATGTGGCCGAACGCGCGCATCTCGGTCATGGGTGGCGAGCAAGCCGCCAGCGTGCTGAGCACGCTGCGGCGCGACGCCATCGAGGCCAAGGGCGGCAGCTGGAGCGCCGACGAAGAAGAGGCCTTCAAGGCGCCGCTGCGCCAGCAGTACGAAGACCAGGGCCACCCCTACTACGCCTCGGCCCGCCTGTGGGACGACGGCGTCATCGACCCCGCCGACACCCGCCGCGTGCTGGCGCTGGGCCTCTCCGCCTCGCTGAATGCGCCCATCCCGGACACCAAGTTCGGCGTGTTCCGGATGTGATCGCCATGCGTGCCCGCGCCCTCATCGCCCTGGGCTTTGCGCTGGCAGCCGCGCAGTCCGGTGCCGCCACGGCCGAGTCGCTGGCCACCGTGCAGGCCCGGCTGCAGCAGGCCGCCGCCCCGTGGTGCGAACGCCTGAGCGAGCGTGGCGCCGACGGCGTGCGGCGCTGCACCGTCACGCTCAAGGTGTGGCCGGGGGATGCCGTGCGGGCGCTGTCATTCATGGGCGGCGTGATCATCAGCCAAGGCCTGCTGGACCGCAGCACCGAGGCTGAATTGGCCCTGGTGGCCGGCCACGAGCTGGCCCACCTCGTGCTGGGGCATCCGCTGACGCCGGCTGCGCTGGCGAGCCTCCCGGTCGAGATGCGCCCGATGGCCGAGCGCCTCAGCGTGCCGCCGCATGAGGACACGCCCACCGACCGGCTGCAGCTCGAACTCGACGCCGACCGCCTCGGCCTCTACTTCGCCGGTCTGGCCGGCTACCCCGTCCAGGCGCTGGCCGAGGGCTGGCCGGCCTTCATCGGCCGGCTGCCCATTGCCCCACAAACCGGCAGCGCCTCCCACCCGGCCTCGGCTGTGCGCACGGGTGAGCTGCGCGACGCCGCAGGCGAGTTCTGCCGCCGCGGCGAGCGCGCCGAGCCACTGATGCCCGCCCTGGCCCGGCTGCAGCCCCGCCACGAGGCCGACGTCGACGCGCTGCGCGAGCAGCAGGCGCGCCTGCCGCTGGCGGCGCTGTGCCAAGCGCCTGCTTCGCCCCC
>JBBIVU010000042.1:0-16819 GCA_037439585.1 Roseateles sp.
CCGGCCGACGAGATCGCGCCGATCACCATGGTCCAATAGGTGAGCGGCATGTATTTCCTGAGCCCGCCCATGTTCCGCATGTCCTGCTCGTGGTGCAGCGCGATGATGGCCGAGCCCGCGGCGAGGAACAGCAGCGCCTTGAAGAAGGCGTGGGTCACCAGGTGGAACATACCGGCGGAGTACGCCGAGGCGCCAAGCGCCGCCAGCCAGGCCACGGCCAGCCGCGCGAGTGGGCGCTCAAGGCGCGGTGTAGGGGTTGGCATGGCGCGGGTTGTTGAGGAATTCATGGTCGGTCAGCGTCTTCAGGAACGCGATCAGGTCGGCCTGCTCTTGCGAGTCCAGCGCGATGAGCGTCACCAGGTCGCTCTTGTAGGGGTTGGCCCGGCCATCGCCGGCCAGCGGGCCGCTGGTGATGTGGCGCCCGCCGGCGGCGTAGAAGCGCAGCACCTCCTCCAGCGTGGCGATGCTGCCGTCGTGCATATAGGGCGCGGTCACCTCGACATTGCGCAGGCTGGGGGCGCGGAACTTGCCCATGTCGTCGGCCCGGGCACTGAGCTCGAAGACGCCGCGGTTGGGCTCGGGGAAGCCGCCCTTGCCGTCGATGTTGTACAGGCCGGTGTTGTGGAAAGGCGTCTCGACCACGCGGCTGGCCGCATGCACGATCTGGTCGTTGAAGTTGAAGCTGCCGTGGCAATGGAAGCACTCGGCCTTTTCGCCGAAGAAGAGCTGCATGCCGCGCGTCTCGGCCGCGTTGAGCGTGGCCTTGCCGGCCAGCCACTGGTCGTAGCGGCTGTTGCCGGTGATCAGCGAACGCTGGAAGCTGGCGATGGCCTTGACCACATTGCCCCAGCTGATGGCGTCGCCATCGGCCGGGAAGGCCGCTTTGAAGCGGCTGACATAGCCGGCCAGGCCGGTGTCGTCTCGCAGGCGCTGCAGCACGGCGGCCTTGTTGCGGTCGTTGATGCCCATCTCCACCGGCGCCTCACCGAACAGCGGCACCTCCATTTGCTTCTCCAGCGTGACCAGCGACGGGTTGGCCCAGGTCAAGGTGGCGTGGTAGGCCACGTTGCCCAGGTGCTGCGCCGCCCGCGGGTGGGCCTCGCCGGTGGACCCGATGGCCGTGGCACGGCCATCGGTGAACGCCTTCGCTTGCAGATGGCAGCTGCCACAAGACTGGCGCCCATTGCCGGACAAGCGCGTGTCGTAGAAGAGGAAGCGGCCCAGCTCCACCTTGGCAGCGGACATGGGGTTGTCGGCCGGCACCCTGGGCTCCGGGAAATAGGCCGGCAGGGACCAGACCCAGTCGCCGCTGTTGCCGCCGTTGCCGCTGCGCGTCTCCGTCAGCGTGGTGCCGCCACCACCACAACCCGCACTGACCAGCAGAGCCGCGCCGAGCACCAGGCTCGGCAGCAGCCCTCCGGTGAACCCGAGGTGCCGCGGTTTCACTTGCTGACTGCCTTGAACAGGGTCTGCGACGCACCGCCGTTGATCGGCAGGCCCGTGCCGGTGCCGTCGGCCTTCCAGTCGATGGCCAGCGCACGGAACACGTTGAGGCACTCGGGGTCGGTGCCACCGGACATGCAGCCGGCCGCGCCCGCCTGGTTGACGGTGATGTTGGTGCCGGCCAGCAAGGCTTGCACGTCCACCACCAGCTTCTGGTTGTCGGGATTGAAGGTGGCCAGCTTCACGTCCATGCGGTTGGGCACTGCACAGTTGGCCGTGGCGCCAGTGGCCGGGTTGCCGGTGCAACCAGTGGAACCCAGGTGCATATTGAAGGTCTTGGCTGTCCAGGTGCCAGTGGCGCCGTCGGGGTCCGTGACTTCGATCTTGGCGAACTTGCGGCCCGACTGCCAGCTCCATGCCATCGCCTGCAAGTCGAGCGGCTTGGTGGCGGTGGCGTAGTCACTGTGGTTGAGCGCAAAGGGAACGCCCATCGTGAACTTCAGGCCCACGTAGTTACCCGCCGGCACGCTGCCCTTGAGGGTGGCATTGGTCGCCGCGGTTCCGCCGGCGCAGGCGCCGGTGCCGTCTTCCAGGTCGATCAATGTCACCGCATCGCTGCCGACGGTGTAGTTCCAGTCGTCATTGGCAGGCAGAGTCAGCGCCACTTCGGTGCCGTCGGCGGCGAGCAGCTTGACATTGGAGACGTAGAACCGCAGGTCCTTGAGCTGCGCGCTGACATTGCCGCTGCCCAGGTTGTTGATCGGGCTGCCGCAGGCCACGCCCGCGGTGCCGGCCACGGCGCCGAAGTTCAGCGTGATGGCGCGCGGGCCCACCGGCGCGTCGCTGCCGCCACCGCCGCAGGCGATGAGGGCGCAGCTGGCCAGCAGGGCCAAGGAGGCGGTACGGAATTGGAGGTGATGCATGGAAATGTCCTGACAAAAACGAGCGGCCGGTGGCCGGCATGAGGGAGGCGGTCGCGGAGCGGCCGTGGGCTGGGCCCACGGGCTAGCGCGACTGGATGAGAGGGGGGTGGGCTGTGCTGCTGCCCGCAACAGCGGACCGCAAGCCCGCGCAATCGCTCAGCCGCTCAGCGGCTGCTGCGCACGGCGCGGGAGGGCTCAGGCGAGGGAGCGAGGGGGCGCGCGCGGTTGCGCGCTGACCCACACGGGGGCCGAATGCGGCGCGGGCAGGAAGCCTGGCGGCAGCAAGGCCGGCAGCCCAGGGGCCGGGACCAGCAGGTCCACGGTGGGAGGCAGACCCAGAGCGGACACATGCAAAGAGCAGCACGGGCAGTGATCCAGCAGGTGCTGGGCGGGCAGCGGCCTGCTGCCGTCCGGCTGCATCGCGCCGGTCTCGGCGTCCACCCAAGCCGAGCCGGTGGCCGTGCAGACCTCCACCCAGCTTCTGGGACTCGCAGTGCCGAGCGTCTGGGACAGTGCAGGCGCAAGCGCCGCCAGCAGGAGCGCCAGGGAGGCGATCCAGACGGTCAACCGGCGTTGTGCAGCACCACCCAACATGCCGTCATGGTAGCCGGCCTGTCTGAACCGAAACTGATGGCTGGCTCACGCAGACCGCCCTTCTGCCCACGATGGCGCACCTCACCCGCCGCCCCGAAGGGCCTGCCCATCGCGTTAGAGGGCCGTTACTGCGGGCCCGGCGGTGAGGAGCTGGCGCCTCTGAACCTTGAGGAGATCGAGCGTGTCCATGCCCCGGTGACGCGCACTGACTGGAGCGCCGAGGTCGGCAGCTCGGGGGGCTTGAGGCCTAGGGCGCGCTGCAAAGGCAGTGCACGGCCGCGGCCTTGTCCCACTCGCCGCGCGCAGCCCGCCTGGAAAGTTCCTTCAAGGCCGACAGTTCTTCCGCCATCGGCGCCGGGAGGGCATCCAGGCCCAAGGACTGGCCCACGGCCGCCGCCAGCTGCGGCGCCACGGCATCCGTCAAAGACGCGATCAATCGCTCGCTGCGGCTGAGGTCACGCTCCACGTAACCCACGCGCGGCTTCTCACCCGCCTTCACCTCCAGCTTGGCCAGCTGCACCGCCGTCTGGATGGCGTCGTCGAAGCTGCCGAGGCGATCCACCAGCCCGCGCGCCTGGGCCTGCGAGCCCGTCCAGATGCGGCCCTGCGCCACGGCGTCGATCTTCTCGGGCGTGCTCTTGCGCGCCTGGGCGGCCAGGCCGGTGAAGCGGGCGTAGATGTTCTCCACGCCGGCCTGCACCGCCGCCTGCAGGCGCGGGTCCAGCGGACGGCGGGGGTCGTAGCCGCCGGCCAGCCAGGTGGTGGTGACGCCGCCGGTGTGCAGCGAGAGCTTGTCCATCAACCCCTCGGCCGTGGGCAGGATGCCGAACACGCCGATGCTGCCGGTGATGGTGCCGGCGTCGGCGATGACGGCGTCGCTGGCCATGGAGATCCAGTAGCCGCCCGAGGCCGCCACATCGCCCATGGACACGACGACAGGCTTGCCGGCGGCGCGCGTCAGCTCCAGCTCGCGGCGGACGATTTCGGACGCGAAGGCGCTGCCGCCCGGCGAGTTCACGCGCAGCACCACGGCCTTCACACCCTCGTCCTCGCGGGCCTTGCGGATGAGGCGGGCCGTGGAATCGCCGCCGATGCGGCCCGGGCCGGCGTCGCCGTCCACGATCTCGCCTTCGGCCACCACCACACCGATGCCCGGCTGCTGCTTGCTCGGCGCCTTGGCCTCCTTCACGTAGGCCATGTACTGCGCCAGGCCCACCTGGCGGAAGCTCTTGCTCTCGTCGTCCTTGGCGCCCTTGGCGATGAGCAGCTCGCGCATCTGGTCGCGGGTCTTGAGGCCGTCAACGAGCTTGGCCTGCAGCGCCATCTGCGCGGCATCGCCCTTCACGGCTGCCAGCCGTTGGGGGATCTGCTCGATGCTCTTGGCGATGCTGCCGGTTTCCAGCTTGCGCACCGTCTCGATGGCGCCGGTGAAGCCACCCCACAGCTCGCCGTACACCAGGCCCTCGGCCTCCACCGTGGCGGGGCTGGGCCCGTTGGCGGTGTAGGGCTCGGCAAAGCTCTTGAAGGTGCCCACCTTCATCACGTGAGCCGTCACGCCCACGCGGTCCAGCGCGTCCTTGTAGTAGGTGCGCCAGCGACCGAAGCCCTCCAGCATCACCATGCCCATGGGGTGCAGGTACACCTCGCCGGCCTGCGCCGCCAGGAAGTAGCTGCGCTGGCTGTAGCTGTCGGCGTAGGCCAACACCGGCTTGCCGCTGGCCTTCTTGAAGCGTTGCAGCGCGGCGCTCACCTCGTGCAGGCCCGCCATGCCGGCGCCCTGCAGGCCTTCCACGTCCAGCAGCACAGCCGTGATCTTGTCGTCCTTGGCGGCCTGCTCCAGCGCGGCCAGCACGTCGCGCAGCCGGGTCTGCTTGGGCGTGCCGCGGCCCTGGGCCTGGGCCATGAGCTGGTCGCGTGCGCTGCCGGAGAACTGTTCGACCAGGTTGCCATCGAGCTTGAGCACAAGCGTGGTCTTGTCGCCCAGCGGCTTGGGGCCGCGCGTGACGATGGCCGTCACCACCACCACGATGAGCAGCAGCAGGACGAGGTTGGTCAGCGCCCGGCGCGTGCCGTCGAGCAGCCGCCAGGCCTTGGAAAAAAACCAGCCGATTGCAGAAAACAGGGACTTCATGGGCAGCCGCCTTCAGGGTTGATGCCCGGCGATTCTCGGGGCCGGCGCCGTAAGCTCCGGTCGTCATGCATTGAGAGGACGCCCATGCTTGCCTGGCCCCACTGGCTGAGACGCATCAATGAACATTTCCCGCTGCGCTACCTGGCCTGGATGCTGTGCGGCCTGCTCGCACTGTATTTCGCGGTGATCTGGACGGTGGGGCTGGCCGACGGCCTGCTGACGCTGACCTTCCTGGCGCTGACGCTGCTGGGCCTGCGCGACGTGCGCCAGACGCGGCACTCCATCCTGCGCAACTATCCCGTCATCGGGCACCTGCGCTTCCTGCTGGAGTTCATCCGCCCTGAGATCCGGCAGTACTTCCTGGAGGGCGACACCGACGCTGCGCCCTTCTCGCGCGCCCAGCGCTCCATCGTCTACCAGCGTGCCAAGGGCGACCCCGACCAGCGCCCCTTCGGCACGCAGCTCGACACGGGGGCGCCGGGCTATGAGTGGATCAACCATTCGCTGGCGCCCACGCACCTGGCCAGCCACGACTTCCGCATCACCATCGGCGCCGGCCGTGCCCAGCCCTACTCGGCCAGCGTGTTCAACATCTCGGCCATGAGCTTCGGGGCACTGAGCGCCAACGCCATCCTGGCGCTCAACCAGGGCGCCAAGACGGGCGGCTTTGCGCACGACACCGGCGAGGGCTCCATCAGCGTGCACCACCGGGTGCACGGCGGCGACCTGATCTGGGAGATCGGCTCCGGCTACTTCGGCTGCCGCAACGCCGACGGCACGTTCAGCGCCGAGAAGTTCGAGGCCGCCGCGCGCGACCCGCAGGTCAAGATGATCGAGCTCAAGCTCAGCCAGGGTGCCAAACCGGGCCACGGTGGCGTGCTGCCGGGGCCGAAGGTGACCCTGGAGATCGCCGCTGCACGCGGCGTTCCGGTGGGCCAGGCCTGCATCTCGCCGGCGCGGCACAGCGCCTTCTCCACGCCGGTGGAGATGATGCAGTTCATCGACCGGCTGCGCACGCTGTCCGGCGGCAAGCCCACGGGCTTCAAGCTCTGCATCGGCCACCCGTGGGAGTGGTTCGCCGTGGCCAAGGCCATGCTGGAAACCGGCATCACGCCGGACTTCATCGTGGTGGACGGCGCCGAAGGCGGCACGGGCGCGGCACCGCTGGAGTTCACCAACTACGTCGGCGCCCCGCTGCAGGAAGGGCTGCTGCTGGTGCACAACACGCTGCTGGGGCTGAACCTGCGCGACAAGGTCAAGATCGGCTGCGCCGGCAAGGTCACGACCGCGTTCGACATCGTGCGACTGATGGCGCTGGGCGCCGACTGGTGCAACTCCGGCCGCGGCTTCATGTTTGCGCTGGGCTGCATCCAGGCCCAGGCCTGCCACACCGGCCACTGCCCCACGGGCGTGACCACGCAAGACTCTGTGCGCCAGCGTGCCCTCGTCGTGCCCGACAAGGCCCAGCGCGTGGCCAACTTCCACCAGAACACGCTGAAGGCGCTGAAGGAGCTGGTGGAAGCAGCGGGCCTGCACCACCCGCGGGAGATCACCGCCCAGCACATCGTGCACCGCATCGACAAGCACGAGGTCAGGCTGCTGGCCAACCTGCTGCCCTTTGTGGAACCCGGTGCCGTGCTGCGCGGCGACATGCCGCACAACACCTTCCGCATCTACTGGCCGCTGGCCAGCGCCCACAGTTTTGCCCCCCAGGGTCACATCCAGCGCTCCACCTGACCTCCGGTGCGGGTGCCCCAAAAAACCCGCCCGGACGCGGGGGATGAAATCTACAAATTGGGGGGGCACCGCAGGGAGCGCGCACAATCCCGGCCGTGCCCTCCTTCGCCACGCCCACCGTCTACCTGCTGCGCCTGAATGAGGCCGTGCTGCAGCGGACACGTTCCCGGCTGCTGCAATCCAAGGACGTGGAACTGGCCGGCAGCGGCCACGTGCTGGGCGACGCGCTGGAGGAGCTTGCCACGCTGGCGCCCGACATCGTTGCCACCGACCTGCGCCTCGTCGATGCCCACGCCATGCGTGTGGCGCACGAACTCGGGCGACTGCAGGTGCGGCCGCAACTGCTGCTGCTGCCCCCCACCGCCGACGATCTGCAGCTGTTCGCTGCCTTGAGCGCCGGGGCCAACGCCTATCACGTGGACGACGGCAGTGGTGCCGGGCTGGCCGAGGCACTCTCGCGGCTGCACCAGCGCCGCGCCATGCTGAACCCGCAGCTCGCGCGCCAGGCACTCGCCGCATTTGGCATCGAGCGCAGCCCGCTCGTCACGGCCCGTCAGGTGTCGGCGCCCCTGGATGCCAGCCCTGCGGGCCGGCAGATTGAGCAGGCCAGCCGCCACCTGCTGACGCTGCTGTCACAGGGCCTGCTGCTGGCGGAGATCGCCACGCTGTGGAAGCTGGAAGTGGCCGAGATCGAGCGCCGCGTCTGGCGCCTGGTGCGCCTGCTGCACGTCCGCTCGCGCGAACTGCTGATCGCCTAGGACCTGATCACGGTGCGGCAGTGGCCTGCCGCGCCAACTGCCCCTCAGGCCGTCGGGGCGGTGTCCGCAAAGCTCTGGCGCTGCGAGAGCTTGTCCATCAGGCGTGCCAGGTTCGGATGTGCCTCGCGCCATTGGATGTCAGGGAAACGGAACTCCAGCCAGCCCAGCGCGCAGCCCACCGAGATGTCGGCCAGCGAGAAGTGGTTGCCCGAGCACCAAGGCTTGTCACCCAGGCCCTGGCTCATGGCTGCCAGCGCGGCATTCACCTTGGTCAGCTGGCGGTCGATCCACGCGGGGCTGCGCTGCTCCGGTGTGCGGTGCGCCCATGTGCGCTCCATGCGCACAAGAATGCCCGCATCCATGATGCCGTCGGCCAGCGCCTCCCAGGTGCGCACCTCGCAACGCTCGCGGCCGCGCTCAGGGATGAGCTTGCCCACGGGCGATAGCGTGTCCACGTACTCCACGATGACGCGCGAGTCGAACACCGCGCCGGTGATGGAATCTTGCCCTTCCATCACCAGGCAGGGCACCTTGCCCAACGGGTTCATCTTCAGGATGGCATCGCTGGCCCAAACGTCCTCCAGCACCAGCTGGTAATCGAGCTTCTTCTCGGCCATCACGATGCGCACCTTGCGCACGTAGGGGCTGGTGAGAGATCCGATCAACTTCATGGTCATAGGGTGGCGAAATGCTTCACAGGTCGAAACGATTCTAGCCAGCGCACCCGTGAGGGCCGGCCGTGAAAAGGGCCTGTCGGCATGCGTCGACAGGCCCTCGGAAACAGGGGTTGCCAGCCTCTCGGCGGGCCGCCAAAGTGTTGCCCGGCCCGATGTGATGGGCCCGTGGCCGCCGCACCGAACGCCCCGCAGCGCCCCAAAAACTAGAATCGCGGGTTTCCCCACGACTCGCTGGCCTGCCATGACTCCCACCGACTTCAATCCGATCAGCGCCCTCTCGCCGCTGGATGGCCGCTACGCCGCCAAGGTCGCAGCCCTGCGCCCACTGCTGTCCGAGTACGGCCTGATGCACCGACGTGTGCAGGTCGAGGTGGAGTGGTTCATCGCACTGAGCGATGCGGGCTTCAAGGAATTCAAGCCCCTGAGCAGCGCCGCCCGCAGCCGCCTGCGCCGCCTGGTGAAGAAGTTCAGCGAGGCCGACGCCGACGAGATCAAGGCCATCGAGCGCACCACCAACCACGACGTGAAGGCCGTGGAGTACTGGATCAAACGCAGCTTCGCGGGCCAGCCCGAGCTGGAAGCCGCCGGTGAGTTCGTGCACTTCGCCTGCACCAGCGAGGACATCAACAACACCAGCCACGCGCTGATGCTGAAGGCCGCGCGCGACGAGGTCATGCTTCCCGCGCTGGACAGCATCATCGAGAAGCTGCGCGGCATGGCCCACCAGTTCGCCGGCACGCCGATGCTGAGCCGCACGCACGGCCAGACGGCCAGCCCGACCACCGTGGGCAAGGAGATTGCCAATGTCGTCGCCCGCCTGGCCACGGCGCGTGCGCGCATCGCCGCCGTCAAGCCGCTGGCCAAGATGAACGGTGCCGTGGGCAACTTCAACGCCCACCTGTCGGCCTGGCCCAAGCACGACTGGGAAAGCTTCTCGAAGACCGTCATCGAGAAGCAGCTCAAGCTGAGTTTCAACCCCTACACCATCCAGATCGAGCCGCACGACTACATGGCCGAGCTGTTCGACGCCTTCACGCGCGCCAACACCATCCTGATCGACTGGTCGCGCGACGTGTGGGGCTACATCTCGCTGGGCTACTTCAAGCAGAAGACCAAGGCCGGCGAGATCGGCAGCTCGACGATGCCGCACAAGGTCAACCCCATCGACTTCGAGAACGCCGAAGGCAACTTCGGCCTGGCCAGCGCCGTGCTGACGCACCTGAGCCAGAAGCTGCCGGTGAGCCGCTGGCAGCGCGACCTGACCGACTCGACCGTGCTGCGCAACATGGGCGTGGGCCTGGGCTATGCGCTCTTGGGCTACGACTCGCTGGCCAAGGGCCTGGGCAAGCTCGAAGTGAACGAGGCCGCGCTGGCCGACGATCTGGACGCCGCCTGGGAAGTGCTGGCCGAGCCCATCCAGACCGTCATGCGCCGCTTCGGCCTGCCCAACCCCTACGAGCAGCTCAAGGAGCTGACGCGCGGCAAGGCCATCACGCAGGAGTCCATCCGCGCCTTCATCGAAGGCCTGGACCTGCCCAAGGCCGAGAAGGCACGACTGCTGAAGATGACGCCGGGGTCCTACACCGGCATTGCGCAAGACCTGGCCAAGAGGGTCTAAAGACTCAGACGGAACACCCTGGAGGGCCCGCTGTAGCCCTCCAGCTGTTCCTGGCCCTGCTCGACGAAGCCCAGTTTGGCCAGCAGGGCCCCGCTGCGCGGGTTGTCCAGCGCCGTGATCGCCATCAGGGACGGCCAACCGAAGACCTCACGGGCGTGCGCCACACAGCCACGCGCCGCCTCCAGCGCATAGCCCTGACCTTCGTGCTCGGCCAGCAGGGCATAGCCAAGATCGGGTTCCGGCAGCGCCGGGCGCCTGAACAGCCCGCACATCCCCACCAGCAGGTTGTCGGCCTGCCGCTGCATGGCCCAGAAGCCGTGGCCCTGTTCACGGTAGGCCTTGAACAGCCGCCCCTCCGCCCAGGCCAGCGCATCGTCCAGGCTGCGCACGCCGGGGTCGTTGATGTGGCGGATCCAGCCGGGCTCGTTGACGAGGCGCAGCAGGAAGGGGGCGTCTTGCGGTGTGAATTCACGCAGGACCAAGCGTTCGGTGCTGAGGATGGGCATGAGACAAGACAATAACCGGTCATCCTGCGCTCCCTGCACGACACCCCGCCCCACCCGCATTCGATGAGCCCCGCGCCCGACCCCAGCGACAACCCCGCGCTCAGCCAGGCTTTGCGCGAGCTGGACGTCATCCTGGCCAACGCGGGCGTTGGCGTGGTGTTCGTGAAGGCTCGCACGCTGATGCGCTGCAACCAGCGCTACGCCGAAATCTACGGCTTCGACAGCCCCGAAGCCGCTGTGGGGCGCAGCAGCATCGAGCTCTACGAGAACGAGCACGACGCCCGCAGCCTGGGCTCGCGAGCCTATCCGGTGCTGTCTGCCGGCGAGACTTTCCGCGACGAGCAGCGCATGCGGCGCCAGAACGGCCAGCCGTTCTGGGCCCACCTGACCGGCCGCCTCATCAACCCCGACAACCCGGCCGACGGCTCGATCTGGATCGTCGACGACATCCAGGAGCGCAAGCTCGCCGACGCCGCCCTGGCCGACCTGCACGCCGAGCAGCAGCTGATCTTCGACCACGCCATGGTCGGCATCGTCTTCCTGCAAGGCCGCCGCGTGACGCGCTGCAACCGCGCCTTCGAGCAGCTGTTCGGCTACGACCCCGGCGAGCTGCACGGCCAGCTCTCGCGCGCGTGGTACCTCTCCGACGAGGCATGGAGGGCTGCCGGCGACCTCTGCTACGCACCGCTGGCGCGCGGCGACTCCTTCCACGCCGAGATGCTGCTGGGCAAGAAGGACGGCACGCCCGTCTGGTGCGAGGTGCGCAGCAAGGCCATCGACCGCAGCGACCTCTCGCGCGGCTCCATCTGGATCACACAGGACATTTCCGCCCGCAAACAAGCCGAACTCGACCTGGTGCAGTCCAAGGCACAGCTGGAAGCGCTGGTGGAACAGCGCACCCAGCAGCTCAGCCAGACGGTTGCCGCGCTGGAGCTCAAGATTGCCGAACAGCAGGCCACCGAGGCGCGTGCCGAGCGTCTGGCCCTGTTCGACGGGCTGACCGGCCTGCCCAACCGCCACCTGCTGGCCGACCGCGCCAGCCAGGCCATCGACATCGCCCGCCGCAGCCACGACCCGCTGGCCGTGCTCTTCCTGGACCTGGACCACTTCAAGAACGTCAACGACTCGCTGGGCCACCGCGTGGGCGATGCCCTGCTCGCCCAACTGGCCGGGCGCCTGCGCGGTGCCGTGCGCGAGCAGGACACCGTGGCCCGCACGGGCGGTGACGAGTTCGTGCTCGTGCTGCCGCTGACCGACATCCCCGGCGCCGCCCACCTGGCCACCAAGCTCATGGCGCTGGCCAGTGCCCCTTTCCACGTCGAACAGCAGGAACTGACCGTGACGCCCTCCATAGGCATCGCCATGTTCCCGACCGACGGCGATGACTTCGACACCCTCTGCAAATGCGCCGACGCGGCCATGTACCGCGCCAAGCGCGACGGCCGCAACGCCTACCGCTTCTTCACGAGCGAGATGCAGGCCCAGTCGGCCCGCGCACTGCTGCTGGAGAACGCGCTGCGCCGGGCCCAGGAGCGCCACCAGCTCAGCCTGCACTACCAGCCCCAGTTTGCGCTGGACGCCGACGGCGAGAGCACCATCGTGGGCGCCGAGGCCCTGCTGCGCTGGCAGCACCCCGAGCTGGGCTGGCTGTCACCGGCCGAGTTCATCCCCATTGCCGAGGCCTCGGGCCTGATCCTGCCCATAGGTGAATGGGTGCTGCGTGAGGCGCTGTCCCAGCTCAGCCGCTGGGACGCTGCTGGCCTGCCCGAGCTGCGCATGGCGGTGAACCTGTCGGCCGTGCAGTTCCGCCACGACGACCTGCCAGAACTCGTGGGCCGCGTGCTGGACGAAGTGGGCATGCCCGCCTCGCGGCTGGAGCTGGAGCTGACGGAGGGCGCCGCGATGGACAACCCGACCGTGGCCATCACCGTGATGAACGAACTGCACGCCCGCGGTGTGCACCTGTCCATCGACGACTTCGGCACCGGCTATTCGTCGCTCAGCTACCTGAAGAAATTCCGCGTCAGCAAGCTCAAGATCGACCAGTCCTTCGTGCGCGACCTGACGGATGACGCCGAAGACCGCGCCATCGTCGATGCCGTCATCCGCATGGCGGGCGCCCTGGGCCTGCAAACCCTGGCCGAGGGCGTCGAGACCCCGGGCCAGCTTGCCTTCCTGCGCCGCCAGGGCTGCCAGGCCGTGCAAGGATTCCTGTTCAGCCGCCCGTTGCCGGCCGAAGCTTTTGCAGAATTCGTGCTTTCGCGCACCGTGCCCATCTCCGCCTACGCCCTCTGATGACCTTCGTCACCCAACTCCAAGCCCTCACCCCCCATTCCCGACTGTGCGTGGGCCTCGACCCCGAGCCCGCCAGGCTGCCGGGCGCCTGGGCGGGTGATGCCAGCAAGATCTACGACTTCTGCGCCGCCATCGTGGACGCGACGCATGACCTCGTCTGCGCCTTCAAACCGCAGATCGCCTACTTCGCGGCCCACCGTGCCGAGGACCAGCTCGAACGGCTGATCTCGCACATCCATGACGTCGCGCCCGGTGTGCCCGTCATCCTCGACGCCAAGCGCGGCGACATCGGCTCCACCGCCGAGCAATACGCCCGCGAGGCCTTCGTGCGCTACCGGGCCGATGCCGTCACGCTGTCGCCCTTCATGGGCTTCGACTCCATCGAGCCCTACCTCGCCCACGAAGGCAAGGGCGCCATCCTGCTGTGCCGCACCTCCAACCAGGGCGGCGACGACTGGCAGATGCAGCGCCTGGCCGATGTGCCTGGCCAGCCCCGCCTGTTCGAACATCTGGCGTTCCTCGCCGAAACGCAGTGGAACCGCAACGGCCAGTTGGGTCTGGTGGTGGGCGCCACCTACCCGGGCGAGATCACCCGCGTGCGCGAGCTGGCCCCCACGCTGCCGCTGCTGGTGCCCGGCGTGGGCGCCCAGGGCGGTGACGCCGCTGCGGTCGTGCAGGCTGCCGGCCGCACCGCACCGCTGGCGGTGAACTCCTCGCGTGCCATCCTGTACGCGAGCAGTGGCGCCGACTTCGCCGAGCGCGCGCGCGCCGTGGCCAGCCACACCCGGGTCAGCCTGCGCTGAACATGGCCCGCAGCGGCGACGAACTCAGCAGCCTCGTCGGCCACGCCGCGCCGCCCGAGCAGCAGCGCCTGCGCCTGGCCACCAGCATGCGCTGGCATGCCGCACGTGTCTTCCTGCTGGCCTGCGGGCCGATCTTCCTGCCCGTGGCCGGCCTGCTCTGCTACACGCGCCAACCCGGTGAGTGGCTGGACGGCTGGCTGCCGCCAGCGCTGGCACTGCTGATTTCGTTGCTGGCCTTCTCCCGGCTGCGGGTGCTCATGCGCGGCACCCGCCACGAATCCAGCACCGGCATGGCGCTGCTGCTGATGACCCTCATCATCGCGCTGCCCGTGGCAGTGTCGGTGTCGCGCGACCTGGGGCTGTGGGCACTGAGCCTGGCCGTGGCCGGCACCATCGTCACCTTCGCCACCGGCATGCTGGGCCTGCGTGCTGGCGGGTTGCTGGCCGGGCTGTCAGGGCTGGCCATGGCGGGCCTGGCCGGCGCCGAGGCCCTGGGCTGGAACACCCACCCGATGGCCATGAACAGCCTGCCGCTGCGCACCGTGGTGCAGTTCTGCCTGCTCGGCTCGGGGCTGATCGCCGGCTTCGGGCTGCTGAAGATGGTGCAGCGCTCGCTGGCCGAAGCCGAGGAGCGCACCGCGCGCTTTCGCGGCCTGCTGGGCATGGCAGTGGACTGGTACTGGGAGATGGACCGCGAGTTCCGGTTCAGCCACGTGGCCGAAGAAAGGCCTGGCAGCTCAGGCCTGGATCTGAACTCTCGCCTCGGCAAGACGCCCTGGGAGCTGGACGGCATGGGCCTGACCGACGACGAGCTCGACGCCCACCGCGCCGACCTCGAATCCCACCGTGCCTTCCATGGCATGGTGGCGCGGCGCGTGGCCCTGGATGGCAGCGCACGCTGGGTCTCCATCAGCGGAGAGCCGCGCTTCGATGCGCAAGGCAATTTCCGAGGCTACTGGGGCGTGGGCCGCGACGTGACGCATGAGGTGGCCGCCGAACAGACGGTGCACGCCACCGAAACCCGCTACCGCGAGCTGTTCCGCCGCAGCCCCAGCCCGCTGGTGCTGCACCGCTGGGGCCGCGTGGTGGACGCCAACCCGGCGGCCATGGCGATGTTCGGCTACGCGCAGCGCTCCAGCATGATCGGGCAGGACCTGTTCAGCCATTACGAGCCCGGCGACGACGAGGCCGCCCGCCAGCAGGCCGCGCGGCTGGAGGGCCTGGCACCTGGCGCAATGCAACCCATGACCGAGTACCGGCTGCGCACGCTGTCGCGCCGCCGCCGGCTGGTGCAGGCCACCAGCGTGCGGGTGGAGACCGCCAGCGGCCCGGCCACGCTGACCTTCTTCACCGACCAGACCGAGCAGAGCCGCGCCCAGGACGCGCTGCGCCGCAGCGAGGCCCTGCTGTCCCACCTGGTGGCCACCAGCCCGGACCTCATCACGCTGACGGAGGCCGAAACCGGGCGCTACGCCATGGTCAACAACGCCTTCGAGGCTTTGACCGGCTGGAGCAGCGCCGAGGTGCTGGGCCGCACCTCGGAGGAGATCGGCATCTGGCACAACCTGGCCGACCGCGCCAGCGTCCGCGAGACCATCCGCCGCGAAGGCACCGCCAGCAACGTGCCCCTCAACTTCCGCCGCAAGGACGGCAGCGCCGTGTCCATGCTGGTGTCGGTCGCGCCGTTCGAGATGGACGGGCAGAACTACCTGGTGCTGTACGCCCGCGACGTGAGCGAGAGCGAGCGCACCCGCCTCGTCCACAGTGCCATCCTGGAGAACGCGTCCATCGGCATCGCACTCACGCGGGAGCATCAGTTCGTGCTGGCCAACCCGCACCTCGAAACCATGATGGGCTGGGAGCGCGGCTCGCTGCTCGGCCAGCATGGCAGCGTGGTGTGGCCCAGCGTGGAAGACTGGCAGGCCGTGGGGCGCGACCTGGGCCAGCAGCTCGCGGCGGGCCAGCAGGTCGAGACCGAACGCACCATGCGCCGGCACGATGGAAGCACCTTCCTGGCCCGGCTCATGGCCCAGGCGGTGGACCCGGCGCACCCCAGCCGGGGCGGCACCATCTGGATCATCGAAGACGTCACCGAACGCCGGCGCGTGGAAGACCAGCTCGCCCACGCCAAGGACGAGGCCCAGGCCGCCAGCCGTGCCAAGAGCGCCTTCCTGGCCAACACCAGCCACGAGATCCGCACGCCGCTCAACGGGCTGCTGGGCCTGGGCCGACTGGCACAGCAGCCCGACATCACCGACAGCCAGCGGCGCGACTACCTCAACCAGATGATGGACAGCGCCGAGAGCCTGTCGGGGCTGATCTCCGACATCCTCGACCTCTCCAAGATCGAGGCGGGTCGCCTCACGCTGGAGACCCAGCCCTTCTCGCTGCGAGAGCTGCTTGCGTCCATCCGCCTGGCCTACCTCACGCTGGCACAGGCGCGTGGCCTCACCTTCACGGTCGAGATGGATCCTTCGTTGCCCACCTGGGTCTTCGGTGACCCTTTGCGCACGCGGCAGATCCTGTCCAACTACCTCACCAATGCGCTCAAGTTCACTGAAGCCGGCAGCATCACGGTCAGCGTGCGGGCTCGGCCCGTCAACGCACGTGGCAGCGCAGGCGAATGGGTGCACATCGAGGTGCGCGACACGGGCCCCGGTATCGCACCCGAGCAGCAGGCCCGCCTCTTCCAGCCCTTCACCCAGGCTGACGAGTCCACGACGCGGCGCTTCGGCGGGACGGGCCTGGGCTTGTCCATCTGCCGTGAGCTGGCCTCGCTGATGGGCGGCGAGGTGGGTGTGGACAGCACGCCAGGCACGGGTTCCGTCTTCTGGGCCGAGCTGCCGCTGCCGGCGGCCCCCGCGCCAATGGCCGCCCAGCCGCGGGAAACACGCTCGCCGGGAACGCCGCCGGAGGCGCTGCACGGCAAACGCGTGCTCATCGCCGAGGACCATCCCGTCAACATGCTCATTGCCGTGGCCCAACTGGAGCAGTGGGGCATGGAGGTCGCGCAGGCCAGCGACGGCCGCCAGGCGATCGAGGCCGTGCTCGCTGCGGCCAGTGTGGGCAAGCCGTTCGGCATCGTGCTGATGGATGTGCAAATGCCCGTGATGGGCGGCCATGACGCCACGCGCGAGCTGCGCAAGCACTTCTCGGCGGCCGAGCTGCCCATCGTGGCGCTCACCGCTGCGGCGCTGGTGTCCGAGCGCGACGACGCCTTCGCTGCCGGCATGAACGACTTCCTCACCAAGCCCATCGACACGCTCCGGCTGCACCAGACATTGCTGCGGCTCGTCAAAGGGCCGCCCTGATGAGCGGGGCCCGGCTCACTGGA
>JBBIVU010000043.1:0-16531 GCA_037439585.1 Roseateles sp.
ATCGACTACCAACTGCCCGTCTTCGGTGACAAGGTCTTCCATGCCAGCGCCAATGTGGCAGTGTCCTCGGGCTTCTATTCCGACACGGCGCTGTCGCGCTTCTCGTGGATCGGCAAGAGCGCCATCGTGGATGCGTCCATCGGCCTGGGCAAGCTCAACAAGAGCTTCGACGTGAGCCTCATCGTCAAGAACCTCTTCAACGACGACACGCCGCTGTCCAGGAGCTGGAGCAGCGTCACGCCGGCCATCCCGCGCAATGTGGGCATCCAGTTCACCGGCAGGCTCTGAGCGCCAGTTGTCGAAAAGCCAACAGTGCTTCAGCAGCGCTGTGGGTGCCGCCACAGGCCTGGGCCGTTTTCGGCCCGATTCACCCTGCTTCCGCTGGCGCGCTTATTGCGCTGCCCCACCCGTTCATCTCCCGGGAGACCTACGTGCCCAAGTTCCGGATCGCCCCATTCACGCTCGCCGTTCTGCTGGCGGGCTTCACCACCCTCAGCCCCGCTGAGGACTACGCGCCTCCCGGCGGCTTCGTCAAGGGCAGCGAGCGCCCCTGGTCCTACACGCCGCTCAACACCCAGGTGGCGCGGCCGGCCGTGAAAGACAAGGCCTGGGTTCGCCAGCCGCTGGACGCTTTCGTGCTGGCCAAGCTGGAGGCCAAGGGCATTGTCCCGTCGCCCGAGGCCGACCGCCGCGCCTACATCCGCCGCGCCACGCTCGATGCCTGGGGCCTCCTGCCCACGCCGGAGGAGGTGAGCGCCTTTGTCAACGACAAGTCACCCAAGGCCCACGACAAGCTGGTCGAGCGCCTGCTGGCCTCGCCGCGGTATGGCGAGCGCCAGGCGCGCCGCTGGCTCGACCTGAGCCGCTACGCCGACAGCGACGGCTACAACACCGACGGCACACGTCCCAACATCTGGCGCTACCGGGACTATGTCGTCAACGCGTTCAACACCGACAAACCGTTCGACCGCTTCGTCAAGGAGCAGCTGGCAGGCGATGAACTGTGGCCCGACAAAACCGAGGCGCTGATCGCCACTGGCTTCCTGCGCAACCTGCCGGATGAAATCAACGCCCGTGACCTGAACCTGAAGAAGCAGGAGGTCGCCAACGACCTCACCGACACC
Organism: Roseateles sp.; assembly: GCA_037439585.1. Lineage (GTDB taxonomy): Bacteria > Pseudomonadota > Gammaproteobacteria > Burkholderiales > Burkholderiaceae_C > Pelomonas. The sequence goes on from JBBIVU010000043.1 coordinate 1,125, forward strand.
GTTTCCGCGGTGTTCCTGGGCACGACGCTGGGATGCGCCCAGTGCCATGACCACAAGACCGAGAAAATCACGCAGCGGGAGTACTACCAGTTCCAGGCCTTCTTCGCCAATGCGAGCTGGAAGGACGACGTCTCGCCGCTGACCGGCAAGGCCAAGGCCGACCACGATGCCCAGCTCGCCAAGTGGGAGGCCGCCACCAAGGATGTGCGCGAGCAACGCGCCGCCCTGCTCAAGCCCATCATCGACAAGCTGGAGAGTGACCGCTTGTCGGGCTTCGTGCCCGCCACGCGTGACTCCATCACCAAGCCGGCAGCCGAACGCACGGCGTATGACCGGTGGATTTACCACCGCAACCTGTGGACGCTGTCCGGCCGCACCCGAAACGCCGAGAACCAGCTCAAGACCAAGGACAAGGATGGCTACGCCAAGTACCAGGCGCTGGGCGAGCAACTGGCCAAGTTCGACGGCATCAAGCCCAAGGACCCGGGTCAGGTCTCGACGATGACCGAGCTGGGTGCCGATGCACCACCCACCAAGGTGCTGTTCAAGGGCATCTACGACCGGCCGTTGCAGGAGGTGCAGCCGGGCTTGCCCGCACTGCTGACCGACAACACCACGCTCAAGATCGAGCCCACCGCCACGTCGTCGGGCCGTCGCACGGCGCTGGCCAGCTGGCTGGTGAGTCCGGACAACGGCCTGACCGCGCGGGTCTTCGTGAACCGCCAGTGGGCGCAGTTCTTCGGCCGCGGCATCGTCGAGACCAGCGCCGACTTCGGCAAGACCGGGGCCAGACCCACCCACCCCGAGCTGCTCGATCAGTTGGCTGCGGACTTCGTCAAGAACGGCTGGAGCGTGAAGACCCTGCACAGGCAGATCCTGCTGTCCAGCACCTACCGCCAGGCCAGCCAGGCGCGGGAAGTCAAGCCCGACCCGGACAACAAGCTGCTGTGGGCCTTCCCCCGCCAGCGTCTGGAGGCCGAGCAACTGCGTGATTCGCTGCTGGCTGCTGCCGGCCTGCTGGAAGAGAAGCGCGGCGGCCCGGCGGTGTTCCCGCCCATCCCGCCCAATTTCGACATCGGCGGCCAGCGCAACCGGTGGCAGACGTCCGAGGATCCGCGCGACCACCACCGTCGCAGCCTCTACGTCTTCGTGCTGCGCAATTCACCGTACCCGCTGCTGGAAACCTTCGATTGGGCCAACCCGCAGTCGCCCCATTTCAAGCGGGACGTGACGACGACTGCGCCCCAGGCGCTGGCCTTGGTCAACAGCGATCTGGTGCTGGGCTGGAGCCAGGCCCTGGCAGGCCGTGTGTTGCGGGAGGCGCCGGTGGGCGAGGGGGCCCGGATCGATCGGCTTTACGAGATCCTGTTCTCGCGCAAACCCAGTGCGCAGGAGAAGGACAAATTGGTGGCCTTCCTGAATGCCCAGGAGGCCTTGCAGACCGCCCAGGCGGCCGAGGTGAAGAAGCCGCACCTGCCGGAGGGTTGGGGCGTGGACCCCAAGCTCGCCAAGCAAATCGACGGTTTCTACAAAGCCGCCTACCAACGCGAGCCTGACCGCTACGAGCGCACGGCCTTCCTTTCCTATCTGGACCAGCAGGCGGCCAAACGCAGGAAGGCCCTCGGTGGCGACGAGGCACCGGATGACGGTGGCAGCACCCCGGCCGCCACCGCGGCGACCACCCCGGTCAAGGGGCAGAGCAAGGCGCGTGCTGCCGCCTTCGTCGACCTGGTTCACACCCTGGTCAACACCAACGAATTCACCTACCGCTTCTGAGGTCTGACGCCATGAGCCATTCACACGACCCTTCCCGCCGCCACTTTCTCGGCACCGCTGCGGGTGCCGCGGCGGCCGGTGCCTTCGGCTTCGGCAGCTTTGGTGGCCTGAGTGCCGCGTTTGCCAGCGAACTGTTCGATCCCACCACCCCGCGCCAGCCCCACCATCCGGCCAAAGCCAAGGCGGTGATCTGGCTGCACATGGCCGGGGCACCCAGCACGCTGGACCTTTTCGACTACAAGCCTGACCTGATCAAGCTTGCCGGCACGCCGCTGCCGGACAGCTTCGGCAAGGATCTGAAGACCGCCACCGATGGCGGCGTGGGCAACCTCTACGCCAGCAAGCGCACCTGGAAGCAGCATGGCGAGACGGGCGCTTGGGTGTCCGACCTGTTGCCCAACATCGCCAAGCAGGCCGACAGCATCGCCTTCCTGAAAGGCAGCAAGACCGAGGGCAGCACGCACGTCATTGCGTCGTTGAAGCTGCACACCGCAGGCCTGGTGCCGGGCCGTCCGGCGCTGGGTGCCTGGGTGCAGTACGGCCTCGGTTCGGCCAACCCCGACCTGCCGGCTTTCGTCGTGCTGCCCACGGGCGTGGGTGCGGCTGGAGGCGGCCGTGGTGCCGTCATCTGGAGCAGTGGTTTCCTGCCCGCGGCGCTGCAGGGCACCCCGTTCCGCAAGGGCGACTCGCCCATCCTGCACCTGGCCCGGCCCGAGGGTGTGAGCGAGAAAGAGCAGCGCGCCCAGCTCGACCTGCTGCGTGCGTTGAACAGCCAGCACGCCGACCGGTATCCCGGCGATACCGAGCTGTTGGCCCGCGCCAAGAGCTACGACCTGGCCTACCGCATGCAGACCTCAGCCCCCGAGGCCGTGGACTTGGCCAAGGAGACCGCCGCCACCCGCACGGCCTATGGCATCGGCACCAAGGAGACTGACGAGTACGGCACTGCACTGCTGCGCGCCCGCCGCCTGGTGGAGCGGGGCGTGCGCTTCGTGCATGTCATCTCCGGTGCACCAGACAACAGCGTCGACAGCTGGGACGCCCACAACAACCTCGAGAAGAACCATGCGGTGATGTGCAAGCAGGTGGACCAGCCGGTGGGTGCGCTGCTGGCAGACCTGAAAGCCCGCGGCCTGCTGGACACGACGCTGGTGGTGTGGGCCTCCGAGTTCGGTCGCACCCCTTACGGCCAGAGCGGCGATGGCCGTGACCACAACCCTTGGGGCTACACGCAGTGGGTGGCGGGGGGGGGCATCAAGCCGGGCACCTACGGCAGCACCGATGCCATCGGCTTGCGCGCGGAGAGCGGCATCGTGGACACCTACGACCTGCAGGCCACGCTGTTGTGGCAGCTGGGCTTGAACCACAAGAAGCTGGTGTTCGCCCACCAAGGGCGTGCCGAGAAGGCCACCACGGTGTTCGGCGACGTGGTGAAGGAGATCCTGGCTTGATCCGCCCATGGCCTGTCCTTGTGCTGATGCTGGCCTGGGTGGGCAGCGTGCTGGCGGTTCAGGCGCAGCTCACCGCGGATGACATGCGCGAGGCCGAGGACACCTTGCACAACCTCGACTCCCGCATCAGCCTGCAGGACCGCAAGGCCCTGGACGATGCCCAGGAGCTGGCCCGCTACTTCCAGCAGGTGGAGGGCCACTTCAGCGCCAAAGCCGACGCAGCCCGTGGCGTGGAGTTCTCGCGCACCTCGCGGGCCCATGCCGCTGCCATCGTCACGGCGGTGGAGGTCGGCGACTTCGACGCCGCCCAGGACCGGCTCACCGACCTGACCCGCAGCTGCAAGTCTTGCCATGAGGTCTACAAAAAGAAATGAAAGCTCGACTCTTTCTGGCCTTGGCACTGGCTGCCGGCGGGTGTGCGGCGCCTTTCTCGCAGGCTGCCACGCGGCTGGACTTCGGTGTCTGGATGCGCGCCATCGACAACAAGACGGTCAGCGTTCAGAAGCACCTCGCAGCGGGCCGGCAGACCGACGCCGTGGCTGACGCGCGTGCGCTGGAGCAGCTGTATGCCGACATGGCGGCCTACTTCGAGCGGGACTACCCGGCGGCCGATGCTGTGGCGATCTCGCGTGAAGGCGAGCGCCACGCTGCGGCCATCCCGGCCCACCTGGCCCAGGGCGACCCTGCCGCTGCTGCCCAGGCCGCCCGAGCCATCGCGCTGGCGTGCAACGACTGCCACGACCCCTACAAACCCTTTCCCTAATCCCCCATGAAGCCCATTGCTCTCTCCCTTCTGCTGCTGGCGGGTGTGGCCCAGGCTGCGCTCAAGGCGGGCGACGCCGCCCCTGACTTTCGCGCCACGGCCGCCTTGGCGGGCAAAACCGTCGACGTGCACCTGCAGGCTGCCCTGGCCCGGGGGCCGGCGGTCGTCTACTTCTACCCGGCGGCTTTCACCGGTGGCTGCAACGTGCAGGCCCATGCCTTCGCCGAAAACCTGCCGCGCTTCACGGCGGCCGGAGCCACGGTGATTGGCGTGTCGGGCGACGGCATCGAGCGGCTGCGCGAGTTCTCGGCCGACCCCGAGACCTGCGCCGGCCGCCTGGCCGTGGCGTCCGACGCCGATGGCCGCATCGCCAAGGCGTTCGACATCGCGCTCGCCGAGACACCGGCTGGCCGCAAAACCACCAAGGGCCAGGACATCACCCACGCACGGGCCGAGCGCACCAGCTTCGTCGTCGGCCGTGATGGCCGTGTCGTGGCGACCGTGGGTGGGCTGGCCCCCGAGGCCAACGTGGACGCCGCGCTGAAGGCTGTGCAGGCGCTGGCGCCAGCGCCTGCGCGGACTGGTGCGATTGCGGGCGTGCTGGCTGCCGGTACGCCCGTCCTGGTGCTCGGCGACGGCTTCAAGGGCACCGAGGGGCCGTTGGCGTTGCCAGACGGCAGCCTCGTCTTCACCGAGACGCTGGACTCCCGCATCACCCGCATTGCGCCCGATGGGCATCTCAGCACCCACCTGCGCGACACCAACGGTGCCAACGGTCTGGGGCTGAATGCGGCGGGTGACATCGTGGCGGTGCAGGTGAATGACACCCGCGTGGGCACCCTCGGGGCGCGGGGTGCGACGCTGGCCAGCGGGTGGGAGGGCAAGCCCTTCGGGCGGCCGAACGACCTGGTGGTGTCGCGGGACGGGAGCGTGTACTTCACCGATTCCGGCCGCAATGCCAACCCACCGGCACCGCCTGTGGAGGTTGCACCGCCTGCGGTGTACCGCATCAAGAACGGCCTGCTGGAGCGATTGGTGGCTGACATCACCCGCCCCAACGGCATCCAGCTCAGCCCGGATGAGAAGACGCTGTATGTCGCCAACACCTCGGGCGAGCACGTGCTGGCCTACCAGATCCGCACCGATGGCAGCCTGGGCCCGCGCCGGAACTTTGCCCGGTTGGCGGGGTGGCAGCCCAACGCGCCTGCAGGCCCCACCAGCGGCGCTGACGGCCTGGCGGTGGATGCGCAGGGCCGCCTCTATGTGGCCACGGCAGCCGGTGTTGAGGTTTTCGATCCGGCAGGTCAGGCCCTGGGCGTGATTGCGCTGCCTCGGCAGCCGCAGAACCTGGCCTTCGCCGGGCCAGACAAGAAGCAGCTTTTCGTCGTGGGCCGCGGTGCGGCCTGGCGCATCGACACCCTGGCCCAGGGCTTCACCGGGCGTGCCAAGTAGTTCCCTCTCTCCCTTCACCTCAACACCATGACAACCCGACTCATCGCTCTGGCCATGCTCACGCTGGCCGCTTCCGCCCACGCCCAGCAGGCGCCCAAGCCCGAGCAGCTCATCAAGTGGCGCCAGTCCGCGTACCAGACCATCGCCTGGAGCACCGGCCGTGTGAAGGCCAATGTGGACGGCAGCTACAACAAGGACGACGCCGCCCGCGCTGCCGCCGTGATTGCTGCGCTGGCCAACAGCAACCTGGGCGTGCTGTTCCCTGCAGGCACCGAGACAGGCAAAGGCTGGCGCGACACCACGGTCAAGACCAACCTCTTCACCGATGGTGCCGGCGTGGGGGCTGCTGCGGCTGCTTTCGCCAAGGAAGCCAACGAGTTGGCCCGGGTGACGCAAGGCGGCGAAGTGTCGGCCGTGAAGGCGCAGCTGGCGGTTTTGCAGAAGACTTGCAAGGCCTGTCACGACGACTACCGCAACAACTGAGTGAGGCCGCGCATGAAGACGGGATTCATCATGGCGGCCTTGCTCGCCGCAGGGGGCGTTCAGGCGCAGACCGCGCCTGCCGGCGCTGGGAGCGCACCGCCAGCGCCGCCCTTCACCTTCTTCGTCACCAGCGTGGGTGGCGGGCAGGGCGCCAACTACGGGGGCCTTGAAGGGGCCGACGCGCATTGCCAGAAGCTGGCCGAGGCCGCCGGCACGCCCTACAAAACCTGGCGCGCCTACCTGAGCACCCAGGGCGTCCACGCGGTGAACGCCCGTGACCGCATCGGCAAGGGCCCGTGGACGAACGTGCGCGGCCAGGTCATTGCCCGCGACGTGGGCCATCTGCACGGCGACACGCTGGAGCAGGCGCAGCTCGGCAGCAACCTCACGCGCAACACCGCATTGACCGAGAAAGGCGAGCGCCCCAAGGCGGCCGGTGACACACCCAACGAGCACGACATCGTCACCGGCTCCACGCCGGACGGTCGCGCTTACCCCGAGGGTGCAGACAAGACCTGTCGCAACTACACCAGCGGTGCCGAGGACGGCTCCGTGCAGCTCGGCCACTTCGACCGCACCGGTGGCGGCAACGCCAGTTGGAACTCCGCCCACATCAGCCGCGGCTGCAGCCAGCCCAAGCTTGTCAGCACGGGCGGGGCTGGGCTGTTGTACTGTTTCGCGGCGAACTAGGGCCTGTTCACGCTACGGAAGCAGGCCGCGTTGTGACCCGAAAGCCGGGCGGCGTCCGGCAGGTTGCGCCTGACTTCGTGGTTTTCAGGTCTTGGTCTGGCAGGCCTGTCGCGGGACAGCATCCGCGCCAGGCCAACGGCCCCTACTTGCCCGCCGCTGGCACGAAGCTGATCCTCAGCTTGCCGTTCACCACCTTCACGTCCTGCACCGCCAGCTTGGCCAGCGAGCCTTGCGCGGTGCGGGTGTCCAGCACGTACACCGGGTGGGCCTTGAGTTGGCCTTGCAGCAGTGCCGGTGCGCGTTGCTTCAGCAGCGTGGCGTAGTCGTCCGACAGGCCGTTGAATTCCAGCGTGGTGATCTGGATGTCGTCCAGGAACAGCTGGCCTTCGGCGGGGGCGTAGCGTGGCCGGGCAGAGAAGCCCACGCGGCCGCTGCGCTCGCGGGTGGCGAGGCTCACGCGGGCATCCAGGGTGAGGGCGATGCGGTTGTCGCCCTCGGGCAGCAGCACAACGGGGTGCGACAGGTCCACGCACGCGACGACGAACTTGCAATGCTGCGTCGGAAATCGGGGGGCGACCCGGGCCTGAAGCTCGGCCTGTTCGATGTCCAGGTGGCCGTCGGCGAGGCCGCCGACGACACCACAGCTGGCCAGGGCTGCGCCGGCGATCAAGGCCGTGATGGAGAGAGTGAGGTGGCGGGGCATGGGTCGGTCGGCAGCGCAGGCAAAAGTGCATACAGGCCAATGAGCAGATGCGCAGTGTGCCCGTACCCCATGCCGCCTGCGGGTGCTCGGCGCACGGCTTGCAGGTCAGCCCCACGTTGAAGCGGTGGCCGAACTGCAGCAACTGGGCGAGCCGGGTCAGGCTAAAGGGGGCTCCGTGGTCGTTTCGGTGAGGACGGCCCTCCCCGGGGCCTGCTGAAAACCGCGGCGCGGTCAGCCGCCCAGCAGCCGGTGCGCGGCCAGCCCCGCCAGGGCGCACAGCGCCAGCATGGGCATGACGCCCAGCTTGAAGCGGAACAGCGCCACGCCGGCCGCAACGGCGATGCCTGCCGACACAACATCGAACCTGCCCGCCCAGCCCTGAGGCCACAGCACATGCCAGGCGAAGAACACCGCCAGGTTCAGGATCACGCCGACCACGGCGGCGGTGATGGCCGTGAGCGGCGCCGTGAACTGCAGCTTGCCGTGGGTGGACTCGATCACTGGCCCACCGGCCAGGATGAATACAAAGGAGGGCAGGAAGGTGAAGAAGGTGACCACGCCGGCCGCCGCCGCACCGGCCAGGAAGAGGGCGTCCGGCCCGAAGAGCGCTTGGGTCCAGCCGCCCACGAAGCCGACGAAGGCGACCACCATGATCAGTGGGCCGGGCGTGGTTTCGCCGAGCGCCAGCCCGTCCATCATTTGCGCGGCGGTGAGCCAGTGGTGCTGCTCCACGGCGCCCTGGTAGACGAACGGCAGCACGGCGTAGGCCCCGCCGAAGGTCAGCAGCGCGGCCTGCGTGAAGAACCATCCCATCTGGGTGAGCGCCCCTTGCACGCCAAAGGCCAGGGCCAACGCTGCCATGGCGGCTGCCCACAGGCCCAGTCCCATCGCCAGCACCCGGGCCAGCCGGGCGCGCGTGAAGCGGGCATGTGGCGGAGGGGGCATGTCATCGTCGATCAGCGCTCGTCCATAGCTGGCCCGGGCCGCGCCATGGCCGCCGCCAGGTGCGAAGACCTGCGGTGCCCGCCGGTTGCCGAAGTGCCCGATGGCTGCGGCCGCCAGCACGATCAAGGGGAAGGGGGCATCCAGCAGGAAGATGGCCCCGAACGCAGCGCCGGCGATGCCCCAGAGCCAGCGGTTCTTCAGCGCCCGCGTGCCGATGCGGTGGGCCGCGTGCAGCACCAGCGCCGTCACGGCGGGCTTCAGTCCGTAGAACAGCCCGGCCACCACGGGCAAGGTGCCCCAGGCCAGATAGACCCAGGAGAGCCCGATCAGGATGAACAGGGACGGCAGCACGAACAGCCCGCCCGCCACCAGGCCGCCCCAGGTGCGGTGCATCAGCCAGCCGATGTAGGTGGCCAGCTGCTGGGCCTCGGGGCCGGGCAGCACCATGCAGAAGTTCAGCGCGTGCAGGAAGCGCTGCTCGCTGATCCAGCGGCGGCGCTCCACCAGCTCGGTGTGCATGAGGGCGATCTGCCCGGCAGGCCCGCCGAAGCTGATGAAACCCAGCTTGAGCCAGAAGGGCAGGGCCTCCCAAAAGCTGACAGGGCGGGGCAGGGTGTCGATGGCGGGCTCCGATCGAAGGCGTCGGTTGCAATGTAGCCGCGCCTGTTCAGGAGGGGTGCCGTCATGCCCTTGTCATGCGGCGCCGCCAGCATGCATGGCTTTGCCATTCGCCCCGCATGAAACCGCTGTCCGTCCGGCTGGCCCCAGCCGTCCTGGCCCTGATGGGTGTTGCCGCCCTGATGGCCCCGCCCGCCACCTGCGCTGCGCCAGCGCCGCTGGAGCTTGGCTTTGCCGACTTCTTCGCCCAGCCCATTGGCCCGCGAGGTCTGCAGCCCACGGCACGCCTGCTGGCTGCCAGTGGGCACGAGGTGCGCCTCGTCGGCTTCATGGTGCAGCGTGAGTTGCCGCAGCCGGGCCAGTTCTTCCTGACGCCGCGCCCCGTGGCCATGGCCGAGCATGCCGACGGCGAGGCCGACGACCTTCCGGCCTCCACCGTCACCGTGGTGCTGCCTGAGGCCCAGCGCGATCGCTTCGTGGCCCACCAGCCGGGGCCACTGGCCCTGAGTGGTCGCCTGGAGTACGGCCCGGCTGAGGATGCTTCGGGCCGGGTGTCCTGGATCCGCCTCTACCTCACAGCCGATGCGCTGGCCGCACGGCCTTCCGCTGCTGCCCCTCACTCGCACTGATCCTCCTCCAGATGAAACATCACGCCCTTCTCTTGTTGGCAATGGTGGCCGGCTCGGCCCTCGCAGCCCCCACCGTGACACGCCTCACGCCGCCCAGCGAGCTGTTTTCCAGTGGCCGTGCCGACCCCGTCATTGCCCGCTTCCTGCCCGGCCAGCGCTTCGACCTGCAGGCCACGATCAAGCCCGATGCGGGCCAGAAGATCACGGCCGCCCGCTTCTTCATCGACGGCAAGCCCGTTGCGGCCACCGTGGCTTTGCGCGACTGCGCCAGCGGCTGCGTGAAGGGCCTGGCGGCCGAAACAGCCATCGCCACGGTGCGCGCTGCCAGCAGCGAAGCGGCTGGCAAGCATGTGTTCAGCGTGGAAGCCGTGCAGGCCGATGGCCAGAAGGTGGTGGCCACGGGCAATTTCGAGGTCGTCCCCTTCGCGGCGGCGCTCGGCCCCAAGGTCAAAAACGTCATCATCCTGCTGGGTGACGGCATGGGCGCCTCGCATCGCACGGCCGCGCGCCTCGTGCATGGGTACGCGCAAGGCAAGGCCCTGCAGCCGCTGGCGATGGACAGCTTCAGTGCCACGGCGCTGGTGAAGACCGCCTCGCTGAACAGCATCGTCACCGACTCCGCGCCCGGCATGACCAGCTACGTCAGCGGCAACAAGAACAACAACAACGAGGAAGGCGTGTTCCCTGACGACACGCTGGACGCGTTCGACAACCCGCGCGTCGAGTACCTCAGCGAGTACCTGCACCGCACCCAGGGCAAGCAGCTGGGCATCGTCACGACCGCCGACGTTTTTGATGCCACACCTGCCGGCAATGCCGTGCACACCAGCAACCGCGGTGCAGGCACGGGCATCGTGGACCAGTTCTTCGATGACCGCGGCCTTACCGGCCTGCGCGTGCTGATGGGCGGCGGCCGCAAGTGGTTCCTGCCGGCCGGCACGCCCGGCTCGGCCCGCACCGACACCAGCGACTACGCCTTCTCCGCCACCGACGCGCACACCGCCGAGATCGTCAAGCGCTGGGGCGCCGCCGCCGGTGCCATGGACAAGGGCCGCGACCTGATCAAGGAATTCCAGGCTGCCGGCTTCAGCTACGCGCCCACCAAGACGGAGCTGGACAAGGCCGACACCGCCAAACCCCTGCTGGGCCTGTTCGCCTTCTCGAACATGAACGTGGCGCTGGACAAGATCAACGGCCGCCGGGGCACCGACAAGAACGGCATCAACGGCGGCAGCGTCGTCGACGATTTCGGCCTGCCCGACCAGCCCATGCTCGACGAGATGGCCGCCAAGGCCCTCGGCGTGCTCAAGGGGGCCCCCAAGGGCTTCGTGCTGATGATCGAAGGCGCATCCATCGACAAGCAGGCCCACAACATGGACACCGAGCGCTGGATGCTGGACACGCTGGAGTTCGACCGCGCCGTGCGCGTGGCGCAGGATTTCGCGGCCGAGCAGGGCGACACGCTCGTCATCATCACGGCCGACCATGAATGCTCGGGTGCGGCGTTGATCGGCGGCTCTGTCGTGACCGATGCCAAGCTGGCGGAGCTGGCCGGCAAGAAGGGCGTGGCCAACCTGCGCAACAGCGTGGTGGGTGTGTACGAGAAGGCCGGCTTCCCGCGCTACAAGATCGGCGCCGACGGCTACCCCGAGACCACCGACATCGACTACCGCCTGCTGGTGGGCTACGGCGCCAACGCCGATCGCTACGAAGACTGGCGCACCAAGAAGACCCCGCAGCGTGACAGCCAGCAGCCCTTCGCCAGCGTGGCGCCGCTGAAGTGGTACCCCGCCAATGCGATGGAACGCGATGACGCGCTGGGCGACTACCTGATCACCGGACAGGTGCCAGGTGACCAGGCTGCGCACACCGGCACCGACGTGCCGCTGTCGGCTTACGGCCCGGGCGCACTCGCGTTCACCGGCGTCATCGACAACACCGACGTGTTCTTCAAGCTCGCCCAGGCGGCCGTGAAGGGGGTGGTCGCGCCGGCGGATGCGTCGGGTGCCAAGAAGCCGCCCAAGCCTCAGCGTTGACCCCCACCCTTCCCGGCGTGCGACTGCACGCCGGGAAGGGTGCCCGGGCTGCCGCTGCCCATCGCCGGGTCCATGCGCCCGCTCCCGTCGTGTTCACGGGCCCAGGCGGCCGAAGCCACTGACCTTCGGCACCTTCCGCAGCGGGCCGGATACTGGCAGCCCGTTCAGGAGACCCCGCCATGAAGACTTGGCTCATCGCCACGCTCGTTCTCGCCGCTGCCGGCACCCAGGCCCAGACGCCTGACCCCCTCAAGGCCGCCGTGGCCGCCGACACCCGTCTGGTGGGCAATGTCGCCCGTGACACCTGGCGCCACCCGTACGAGACGCTGAGCTTCTTCGGCATCAAGCCCACCGACACCGTGGTGGAACTGGCGCCGGGTGGCGGCTGGTACACCGAGATCCTGGCGCCCTACCTGCGCGATGCCGGCCAGCTCTACGCGGCTGAAGGGGGCAGTGCCCGCTTCAAGGCCAAGATGGACTCGATGGGGGTGTACGGCAAGGTCAAGCTCAGCGTGTTGGATGCCGCCAAGGGCGTCTACGACATCGCCCCCGCCGGCACGGCCGATGTGGTGCTCACCTTCCGCAATGTGCACAACTGGATGGGCATGGGCGGCGACAAGGCGCAGGCCGTGTTCGACGCGGCCTTCAAGGCACTGAAGCCCGGCGGTGTGCTGGGTGTGGAAGAGCACCGGCTGCCGGCCTCGCGCCCGCAGGACCCCAAGGCTGCCAGCGGTTACGTGCACGAGGCCGTGGTCATCAAGTTCGCCGAAAACGCCGGCTTCAAGCTGGCTGGCCGCAGCGAGATCAACGCCAACCCCAAGGACACGGCCGACCACCCCGATGGCGTCTGGACCCTGCCGCCCACCTACTCTCTCAAGGACAAGGACCGTGCCAGGTACCAGTCCATCGGCGAGAGCGACCGCATGACGCTCAAGTTCATCAAGCCTTGACGGGCTGGGTGGACGCTTCGCACCCGCCGGCCCTGCCGGGCCGCCCCTGCGCATGAGCCGCCGGCATGCCGTGATTGGCCACGGGCGGCTGGCCCGGGCTCTGGTGCCTGCGCTGCGAGCCGTGGGCGAGCCGGTGGTGGTAGGCCGTCGTTCACCCGGCGACGGCGAGCTGGGCCCGGCCGATGCTGCGCGGGCGGCCGATTGGGTCTGGCTGACCGTGCCGGATGACCACATTGCTGCCACTGCAGCCGCCTTGCCCTGGCGCGACGGGCAGCTCGCCCTGCATTGCAGCGGCGCCACGCCGCTGTCGGCGCTGGCCACAGCACCTGCCGCGGCCGGTTTCCATCCGCTCAAGCTGCTGGTGGGTGATGCCGGGCTGACGGGGGTGCATGTGGGGATCGAAGCCGCTGACGGGCACCGCAGGGCGCTGCACACCCTGGCCGTGGCCCTGGGCTTGCAGCCGCTGGCGTTGCCATCGCCCATGAGCGCATCGGCGCGTGCGGCTTACCACGCGGCCGCCAACCTGGCTGCCAGCGGCATGCTGGCCGTGTTGGCCGACGCCCAGGCGCTGTGGGTGACGGCTGGGCTGGCTCCGGCGGATGCACTGGCCGCGCTGGCGCCGCTCACGCGCGGGGCGCTCGACACCGCGCTGGCCCACGGCCTGGCGGGTGCCGTGTCCGGCCCCATCGCGCGTGGTGACGCCGGGGTTTTGCGTCGTCACCTGGACGCACTGACCGCCGCTGGGCTGGAGGCGGACCTGCTGCTCGCATTGGCCCGCCGCCAACTGGCGCTGGCCGAACAGGCGGGTCGCCTGAGTGCGGCACAAATCACGGCGCTGAGGGAATGCCTGCGCCGGGCTTGAAGCCGTGCGCCGCGTGCTCCGTGATAAAGGCCGCGCTCAAGCCCATTTCGCCCATAGGCGCGGCGGGGCAAGCCTCCTAAACTGGCCAGCGCCCGTCGCTTGTGCCGGGCGCACCGAGGGAGTTCCAGATGTCCGACGCATCCATTCAGGCCATGATTCGCGCCGATGCTGCTCAGATCCTGCACAACGTGGTGGATGAGCTGCCCGATGCGCGTGAGCGTCTCGCCTACGTGCGCAGCATGACGGAACAGGCCGCCACCAAGGTGCTCAACCTGGTGGAGGCGGCCCAGGAAGATGCCGAGGCCGTGCGCAAGAAGGGCCGCGAGCTGTCCGATGCGCTGAACCGGCTGGCCCTGTCCACCAACATCAGCCAGGAACGCGCCCGTGCCCTGATGAAACTTTGCGCAGCCTACGCGGCCGATGCCGCCAGCTTTGCTGCCCGCGAAAAGTCGCTGCACACCGAGATCATGATGTCGCAAGACTTCCAGGATCTCTCCGGCCAGGTGATCAACAAGGTCAGCAAGATGATGGAGCGTGCCGAGCCGCCGCTTCGCGACCTGATGCAGTCCCTGCCGGCCCCCGTCGAACCCCTGGAAACGCAGGAGCTGGGCGGCGTTCAGACGCCCGACAAGGCCCTCAAGCAGGACGACGTGGACGACCTCCTGGCCTCCCTGGGCTTCTGACCGCTCAGTCGCTCCAGCTGGCGGGGTCCAGCCGGTAGTAGCTGCTGAGTTCGGCGTACAGCGCCGGGTGGCCTGCTGCCAGTTCCACGGGGCGCTCGAAGAACAGTTCGCTGACGACGGCAAAGAACTCAGCCGGGTCGGTGGCGGCGTAGGCATCGATCAGGCCGGGCTCGCCCCGCGCCAGGCGCCAACGCAGCGCGTCAAACTCGTTTTGCATCACCGTGGACCAGCGCCTGTAGGCCTCGGCCGAGGGCAGTGCCGGGGCGCCATTGGCGGGGCCGCCGGCCTGGTCGAGCTGGTGGGCGAACTCATGGATCACGACGTTGCGCCCGTCGCCTGGTGTGGCGGCGCCACGCTTGACTTCATCCCAGGCCAGCAGCACCTGGCCTTGGCTCCAGCTTTCGCCGGCCAGCACGCGGCGCTGGTCTGACAGCACGCCGCCAGATTCCGTCACGGGCCGGTCCACCACGAAGGCGCCGGGGTAGACCAGCACTTGCCGCAAGTCCGGGTACACCCCGCGCGCCGCGCCCAACAACGGCAGGCAGGCCAGCGCGGCGATGGTGACGCGGACCTCGTCGGTGATGCGAAGGCCGCGGCAGCCCAGTATGGGTTTCTCCGCCAGGAACACCTGCATCAGCCCCTTGAGCCGAAGCTGCTGGCGTGCCGGCAGCCGGGTCACCAGCGGCACATGCCGGCGCAGCAGGCGGCGCCATGCCGCAGGGAAGGGCCGACTGGCGATGCGCTGGCGGCGACGGTGCACCCACAGGGGCCACAGGGCGATGCCGGTGGCGGCCAGCAGGACAAGGCAGAAGCAAAGGAACAGCGGCATCACCCGCAACTGGGTGCGGCACAGGCCTTTGCAAGCCGCGACCCAACCCCAACTGGTACAACGCGGGCATGTCTCCATCTGACCCGCCCCACCTGCGTGCCTGGCAGGTGCTGCTGGGCGGCATCTGTGCCCTGGTGCTCACCATCGGCCTGGCGCGCTTCGCCTACACGCCGCTGCTGCCCCTGATGCAGGCACAGGCCGGGCTGGGCGTGGCCGATGGTGGCCTGCTGGCTGCCATCAACTACGCGGGCTACATGAGCGGCGCGCTGCTGGCGGCCTGGGTGGAGAGCCCGGCCTGGCGCCACCGGCTGTACAGCTGGGGTTTGCCGTTGGCGCTGGGCATCACGGCACTGATGGGCTGGAGTTCCTCGTTCGCCGTGTGGGCGGCCTCACGCTACCTGGGCGGGTTGTGCGGTGCCTGCGGGATGCTGCTGGGCTCCGGGCTGGTGCAGGGCTGGTTGATCCGCTCCGGGCGGCGGCCGGAACTGGGGTTGTATTTCATCGGCCTGGGGCTGGGCATCGTCGTGTCAGCCCTGG
>JBBIVU010000044.1:0-16490 GCA_037439585.1 Roseateles sp.
CGGCGTCGGCGCGGAGGTGGTGCAGGCCTCGGGCCCCGTGCAGCCGGGGCCCGGCTCGGGTGCGTGGCATGACACCGGCGTGCTGGTTGGGATGCCCTTTCTGCGGCCTTTGGCTTCGAACCGATTCGCCTCGCACGCCCGACCCTGACATGCCCTCGCGCCTGGCCGTTGGTTCCTGCAGCAGTGCGTGATGCGCTACCTGCCCGACAGCCTGGAGGCCTTTCTGCGCATCCCGCCCGCACGCCGGGCCAAGCCGCTGGCGCCCGGGCAACCCACGGCCGATGAGGCCCTGGTTCAGCAGTTGACGACCCTGCACCAGGGCCTGCGCCGTCGGCTGCAGCCGCTGCATGACGAGGCTGCCGAAGCGCTGCTGCGGCAGCAGCGCTTCCTGGACATCAAGGCCCGCGAGTAGCGGCCTTCAGGCGTTCTGCGCGCCGGCGCGGGCGTTGGTCTGCTCCAGCAGTTCGGCTTCGTGGCGGTCACGCAGCGTCTTGGCCAGCGTGAACGTGGTGGAGACCAGGAACAGCCAGGACACGCCCAGGTGGCGCTTGATCCAGGCGTCCATCCCCATGCGCCACAGGCCCCAGACCATCATCACCCAGCCCTGCCTGTCCACCTGGCCGTCGCGGTTGTCGTGCTGCGTCTTGGCCACGGCAAAGCACGAGAACACCGAGAAGATCAGGCCGATGGCCAGGAAGGCACGGTCGAGGTCTTGCCCGGGCGCGCCGAACACGCCCCAGGCACAGGCCAGCAGGGCCAGGACGAAGGCTGCCCAGACTTGGATGCGCCCGGCGTTGGTGTCGCGTTGCATGACGACGCGGGTGGCCATGGAGAGGTCTTTCTGCGCGGAGTGGACGAACGGGCGCGATCTCGCGGGATGCGTGTGCCGGCAGCCACGGGATTGGTGCCGAGATCCGCCACAAGCCCCGACGGTTTCGCCCGCCATCACCGGCTGGATCAGAAACTGCTGCCTTTCGCGATCTGTAGCGGCCCGGCCGAAGCTCACCAGAACTCCCAGCGGCCGGTTGCGATGACCCAGATGCCGAGCAGGCCGTTGGTCACAGCGTGGGCGATGACGGCCGTCCACAGCTTGCCGGTGCGGCGGTAGAGCCAGGCGTAGGCCAGGCCTGCGATGGCGGCGGCCAGCCACAGCGTGTGGGCCAGCGTGAAGACGAAGGTGGAGGTCACGACGGCGCGCAGGCCCACGGTCTGCGGGTCCACGCGCTCGAAGACGGGGTGCTGCACCCAGCGCATCAGGAAGCTGCGCCAGAACAGTTCCTCCATCACCGGCACCACCAGGGTTGCGCCGGCCACGCGCAGCGCGACCAGCGGCCAGTTCAGGCGCCCATCAGCGTCCACCGGCACGAAGCTGGCCGTGGCCTCACCCAGTTGCATCCAGGGGTCGTCCAGCCGCACCCACAGCGCGAACACGGCAATGCCGACGACCACGGCCCCGCCCGCCTCGCGCGTGTCGGGCAGGTTTTGCCGCACCAGCTCGCCGTAGCTGCGCCAGTACGCGGCCAGCAGGCCGGCCACGATGAGGGTCTGGCCGCCGTAGATCCAGCGAGCATCCAGGCCCAGCCCGACGGGCAGGTAGCCTCGCAGCGCCAGCAGCGCCATGAACGTGACGAAGGGGACGCAGCGTGCGAGGGCGGCCGGGCGGAGTGCGGGCGAGATGGCAGGCATGGCGGATGCCAGCTTAGCCCGGGCCAACCGTGGGCGGCGGGCGGCTTACCCCAGGGCGGGGGGCTGGGTGCAGGGGCTGTGGCGCCGCCGGCGAGCTGCCTTGCGCCCGGTTTGCGCCTGGGTGGTTTGCCGCGCGGGGGCAAACCCCGACAATCCGGGCCCATGAGCATCCATGACCTGACCGACGCCGAGTTCGCCGAACTCGACGAACTCCTTGCCGCCACGCCCGCACCCTTGCAGCCGCTGGATGCCTCCATGCTGGACGGCTACCTTTGCGGTGTCATCGTGCAGCCCCGCCTCATCGAGGCGGACGAATGGCTGCCCAACATCTTCGACTACGACGGCGGCCTGCTGCCCGAGACGGTCGACGCCACCTGGCTGGACAGGCTCACCCAGCTCGTCGAGCGCCGCCACGCCGCGCTGAACCGCAGCCTGGTGGAGGACGGCTGGTTCGACCCCGTCATCCTCGACATCGACGAAGCGCAGGAGCCGGCGCCCGAGCCCCTGCCCGACGACGCCACCGACGAAGACCGCGCCGCCCGCGCCAGCTACGACGCGCTGGGCCCCATCTCCCGCGCCCTCATGCCCTGGGTGGCCGGCTTCCAGCACGCGGCCCTGTGCTTCCCCGAGCTGGCCGACCTGCCCAACGACGACGTCGCCAAGGCCCTGGCGCGCCTGTACCGCCACCTGCCGGCCGAGACCCCGGAGGAGAAGGAAGTCGTCGAGACGCTGAACCGCGAGCACCCCCTCAAGGACCTGGACGACGCCATCGAGGAACTCGTCGTCTCCGTGGCTGACCTGGCCGACTTGACCGAAGCCGAGCGCTACCGCGTGGACACCATCGTGCGCGAAGGCCCCAAGGTGGGCCGCAACGACCCCTGCCCCTGCGGCTCGGGCCGCAAGTACAAGCAGTGCCATGGCAGCAACTGACGACTTGCGGGACAGACCGCCGGCGCGCAGCGCCAGGCGCTGTCCTCCACTGGTTTGAAACTGCAGCTGCTGTCCGATCTCCACTTGGAGACCGAGAGCTACCTCCCCACGCCCGCGCCGGGCGCCGAGGTGCTGATCCTGGCCGGCGACATCGACACCACCTGGCGCAGCTTCGAGCTGTTCCGTGACTGGCCGGTGCCGGTGCTCGTCGTGCCCGGCAACCACGAGTTCGATCGCCGCGACGTGGACGAGGCGCGACAGGGCCTGCGGGCCCATGTGAGCGCCCTCGGCCTGCGCCTGCTCGATGACGAATCGGCCGTGCTGACCGGCGCCGACGGCCGGCGCGTGCGCTTCGTGGGCTGCACCCGCTGGTGCGATTTCGACGCCTTCGGCCCCGCGGGCCGCGACCGGGCCATGCGTGCGGGCAGCTACTTCCAGAAGGTGATGCAGTCCAACCGTCACGGCGAGGTCTTCGGCGTGGACGCCGTGCGTGCGCTGGCGCTGGCGCAGCGCGCCTGGTTGGCAGCGGAGCTGGTTCGCACGGGCGACTGGGACGCCACCGTGGCCATCACCCACTTCGCGCCCAGTCTCAAGAGTGCCGACCCGCGCTACGGCCGCCAGCCCGGCACCGCCAGCTTCTGCAACAACGACGAAGACCTGCTTGCGCACGCGCAGCTGTGGCTGCACGGCCACCTGCACTGTCGGCACGACTACCGCATCGGCAGCACCCGCGTGGTGGCGAACGCGCGCGGGCACTTCCGCAAAGGCGAGGCCGACGGCTTCGACGGTCAGCGTGTGATCAGTGTGTTTGAACCGGCTTGATGCGCAGCGCGCCCATCACCCCCACCACCAGCAGCACCACGCCCAGCACCGTCGCAGGGAGTGGCGTGCGCTGGTTCCACGCGAAGGCATAGGCCAGCGCCGCCAGCGTCTCGAACACGATGAGCTGGCCCGACAGCGAGGTGGGCAGGCGCTGGCTGGCCTCGTTCCAGCACAGTGTGCCCAGCCACGACGCGAACAGTCCCACAGCCGCCATCAAGCCCACGTAGACCCCGGGTGTCCCTCCCAGCGGCGGCGTGAAACCAGCCGGCATCAGCAGGCCCGGCGCTGCCATGTGCACGGTGGCCAGCAGGGCGGCACCGAGCAGTGCCATCGGCAGCGTCACCAGCCCCTGCGCTGTGGCCCACACCCTGGGGCTGCGATCGGCGTGCACTCGCAGCCAGTCGGCATTGCGGATGGGGTACCAGGTCCAGCAGGCCACGGCGGCCACGGCCAGCAGGGCGCCCTCGGCGTAGCGGCGCGGGTCGCCGGCCTGGGTGCGCAGCAGCGCGAGTTCGTCCCGGTTCACGCAGGCCAGCCCGGTGGCGATGAGCGCCAGCGAGGGCAGCAGCTTCAGCCAGGGCAACTGCCCGTCGCGCACGCGGTTGCGGTGGTTGGCGCACACGGCGATCACCACCGGCAGCGTGCCGATGATCATGGTGGGCAGCGGAGCGCCGGCGCGCTGGATGGCGGCCGACAGGCACAGGTAGTACAGGAAGTTGCCGATGGCGCTGAGCCGGGCGGCCTCCCACCAGTCGGCCGCGCCCAGCTCGCGCAGCGCACGCCGGTCCAGCAGCAGGGCCAGGGGCAGTGCGATCAGCCCGAACGCCAGGTAGCGGCCCACCGTCAGCATGGCAGGCGGGTAGCCCGGCAGCATGACGGGCGCCACGAACACCAACCCCCACATCAGCCCGGCAGCCAGGGCGAACCACAGTCCCAACAACATGGCGCGCATCTTCCACCAAGTCGGCCGGCCCCCTTTCCAGAGGACCGGCCCGTGACTCAGTGCGTGCCGAACCAGGCGGCCACCGCTGCGCGCTGGGCGGCCGTGAAGTGCAGGCCCAGCTTGCTGCGGCGCCACAGCACGTCGTCGGCACTGCGGGCCCACTCGTGGGCCACGAGGTGGCGCAGTTCCGCCTCGCACAGCCCGGGCGCCACCTCGGCCCCGGGCGGCGCGGCCAGCAGTTCGGTGGCGCGGCTGCCGTAGGCACGGGCCAGGCGGCGCACGGTGGCCGGTGCCTTGTCGGGGTGCTGCGCCTGCAGCGCGGCGGCGAAGGCGTCGATGTCCACGCCATGCGGGCCGAGATCCCCGCCCGGCAGTGTGGCGTGGGCCGTCCAGGGGCGGCGGGCCTGTGCCGCACCGGGTGCCAGCAGGGCGCCAAGCTGGTTCGCACCGTCCTCGGCGAGCTTGCGGTAGGTGGTGAGCTTGCCGCCCCACACGTTGAGCAGCGGCGCGCCGCCGGTGGCGTCGGCCTCCAGCAGGTAGTCGCGCGTCACGGATGACGCCGAGCCGCCTTCGTCCAGCAGCGGGCGCACTCCGGCGTAGGTCCAGCGCACGTCGGCTGGCGTCACCGGGCGAGCCAGGTAGCGACTGGCCTGCTCGCAGAGGTAGGTGATCTCGGCGGTGTCGATCTGCGCCTGGGCTGGCGGCGGCTCGTGTTCGGGCAGCTCCACATCGGTGGTGCCGATCAGCGTGAAGCGGCCTTCGTAGGGGATGGCGAAGACGATGCGGCCGTCGGGGTTCTGAAAGATATAAGCGTGGTCGTGCGTGAAGCGCTGGTCCACCACGATGTGGCTGCCCTTCACCAGCCGCAGGCCGCGTGTGGGCAGCTGCTGCCCGCGCAGGAAGTGCTCGGCCCAGGGGCCGGCGGCGTTGACGAGGGCGCGGCTGCGCAGGCGGCGGCCATCCTGCAGCGTGACCTGCCAGCCCTGCGGGCCGCGCTCGGCGCGCACCACCGCGCAACGCGTCAGCACTTCCGCACCGCGCGCCTGTGCGCACTGCGCGTTGGCCACCACGAGGCGGGCGTCATCCACCCAGCCGTCGGAGTAGACGAAGCCGCGCGTGAGTTCCGGCCGCAGCGGCGCGCCGTAGACGCTGCCCGCCAGCGTCAGGCCCTGCGAGCCCGGCAGCAGCTCGCGGCGCGCGAGGTGGTCGTACAGGAAGAGGCCAGCGCGGATCATCCAGGCCGGCCGCAGGTGCGGCGCGTGCGGCAGCAAGAAGCGCAGCGGCTGGATGAGGTGGGGCGCGCTCTTCAGCAGCACCTCGCGCTCCTGCAACGCCTTGCGCACCAGCGCGAACTCGTAGGTCTCCAGGTAGCGCAGCCCGCCGTGGACGAGCTTGGTGGAGCTGGACGAGGTGTGCTGGGCCAGGTCGTCGCGCTCGGCCAGCAGCACCTGCCAGCCGCGGCCGGCCAGGTCCCGCGCCAGGCCGGTGCCGTTGATGCCGCCGCCCACCACCACCACGTCAAAATCATCCATGCATTCACTCTAAGGGATGGCGATGACGGCCTTGCTTGCGCTCGACCAGGGCACTTCCAGTTCACGTGCGCTGGTGTTCGACCGTGCCGGCCGCCTGTTGGCCTCGGCACAGCGCGAGCTGACGCAGCACTTCCCCCAGCCCGGCTGGGTGGAGCACGACGCCGAGGAGATCTGGTTCGGGCAGATCGCCTGCGCCCGCGAGGCGCTGGCGAAGGCCGGCGTGAAGCCCACGGCCATCGGCATCACCAACCAGCGCGAGACCGTGGTGCTGTGGGACCGCCGGACCGGCGAGCCGCTGCACAAGGCGCTCGTCTGGCAGGACCGCCGAACCGCGCCGCTGTGCGAGCAGATGAAGGCCCAGGGCCTGGAGCCGCGCATCCGCGAGCTGACCGGCCTGATGCTGGACCCGTACTTCTCCGCCACCAAGCTGCGCTGGCTGCTCGACCATGTACCCGGCGCACGCGAACGTGCCGCCCGGGGCGAGCTGGCCTTTGGCACCGTGGACAGCTGGCTGCTGTGGAAGCTGACGGATGGAAAAGTCCATGCCACCGACCCGAGCAACGCCTCGCGCACGCTGCTGTTCGACATCCACCGCGGCGACTGGAGCGACGAGCTGCTGGCGGCCTTCGACATCCCCCGCACGCTGCTGCCCGAGGTGCGCCCCTCGGCAGGCGTGTTCGGCCCGTCGGCCGAGTTCGGCGTGCCCATCACGGGCATCGCGGGTGACCAGCAGGCCGCGCTCTTCGGCCAGGCGGCGCTGCAGCCTGGCCAGGCCAAGAACACCTATGGCACGGGTTGCTTCCTGTTGATGCACACCGGCGCGCAGCCGCACACCTCCACCCAGGGCCTGCTCACCACGCGGGCCGCGCAGGTGGGCGCGGCGGCGCAGTTCGCGCTGGAGGGCAGCGTCTTCGTGGGCGGCGCCGTGGTGCAGTGGCTGCGTGACGGCCTGCGTGCCATTGGCGGCAGCGGCGAGGTGCAAAGCCTGGCGCAGAGCGTGCCCGACGCCGGCGGCGTGATGTTCGTGCCCGCCTTTGCCGGCCTGGGCGCACCCTACTGGCGGCCCGACGCGCGCGGCGCACTGCTGGGCCTCACGCGTGGCACCACGCAGGCCCACATCGCCCGCGCGGCGCTGGAGAGCATCGCCTTCCAGAGCGCGGCCGTGCTGGCGGCCATGAACGCCGACGTGGGGGCGGCGGATCGCCGGACCGAACGCCAGCGCTCGGGCGTTGCCCAGCTCCAGGAGCTGCGCGTCGACGGCGGCGCCAGCGCCAACGACCTGCTGATGCAGTTCCAGGCCGACCTGCTGGGCCTGCCGGTGCTGCGGCCGCAGGTCATCGAGACCACGGCGCTGGGGGCTGCGCTGCTGGCCGGCATCGGCGCCGGGGTGTACGCCTCGGTCGATGAAATCGGCACGATCTGGCAGCTGGACCGCGCCTTCGAGCCCCGCATGTCGCGCGACGAAGCCGGCGCCCGCATGGCGCAGTGGGAGCACGCGGTGCGCCAGGTGCTGGCGCCGTAGCTCACCGCGTGCGCTGCTGACACGTCCTGGCAGACGGCCCGCGCAGCATGCGGGCCTCACCCAACATGGAGCCGCCATGAACTTCGCCTACACCCTCGTCTACGTGCCCGATGTGGCCGCGTCTCTCGCCTTCTTCGAGCGCGCCTTCGGGCTCAAGGCCCGCTTCCTGCACGAGAGCGGCGCCTACGGTGAGGTGGACACCGGCGCCGGCAGCACCACGCTGGCCTTTGTGGACCACGCCACCGCGCGCGACAGCGTGCAGCACGACTACATCCCGGCCCACGCGAGCCCGCAACCGCTGGGCATGGAGATCGGCTTCACGGTGGCCGATGTGCCGGCGGCCTACGAGCGCGCCGTGGCCGCCGGTGCGCAGGCGCTGGCTGCGCCGCTCACCAAGCCCTGGGGTCAGACCGTGGCCTACGTGCGCTGCCCGGACGGCACGCTGGTGGAGCTCTGCACGGCGATGGGATAAGCGCCTCGGGCGTCAGCCACCCGCGACGTCGGCCATGCGCCGGGCGATGCTGCCGTCCTGCCGCAGCGACTGCAGGGCCTGCGCGAGCCGGTTTCGGCAGGGGTGTTGGGCCAGGGCGGGCGCCAGCCACAGCAGCACGTCACGGCTGCCGAGCTGCAACGGCGGCGCAAAGGTGTCGGTGCCCAGCCCGGCAGCCCGGGCCGCCACCACAAAGTTCTGCTCCACACCCAGCGCCCCGTCCACGCGGCCCGCCCGCATCATCTCCAGCTGCTGCCGGGGCGAGCTGACGGGGTACTTCTGAATGCGTGCATCGCTCTGCACGCCCTCGTGGTAGGTCGGGCCACGCAGCACGGCCACCGTGCGGCCGCTCAGGTCATCGAGGTGGCGGACCGGCGATCCGGCCGGCAGCCAGATCTGCACGGGCAGCTGAGTCACCGTGCCGATCGACAGGCCCGCGTCGCTCATGTCCTTGCGGTCCAGCATCATCGTGACCTGGCTGATGTTGCGGCCCACGTCCAGGATGGACCGCAGGATGGGTGTCATGCGCAGCTGCAGCGGGCAGTGGCTGCGCTTGGCCAGCATCAGCATCAGGTCGGCATACACCCCGCCCGGCCGCCCATCCGGGCCGCGCACGCCCCAGGGCGGGATGTCGATCACGTCGGCGATCAGCGCTGTGTCGGGCTCCAGCGCCTGGGCGGGCGCGGTGCCGGCCAGCCAGCCGACGCCGGCCGCCAGACACAGCCGACGGCCAGGATCGGTGACATCGGGGCGTTGCATGCCCCTGTTTTAACCCAATGATCGCGCCGACGGTGAGGTTTTGGCGGGGGTGCGGGCCGGCCCCGGGCCATCCACACCGTTGCGGGGTTCGGTGGCCGGGCGGGTCGAGCAGGTGATGCCCTCCCCCTCCGCCACCCAACAGGCCATGACGCGGCGTCTGTACGGCGCCCAGGGTGGCGAGTTCGGTGAGCGTGGTGCCACGGCGGCGGGAAGCGATGAGGGACATGGTGGGGAACGGTGGGGGCGCCCCGGACCTGCGCAAGCCCCATGCCAGCGCCCCCACAATGGCGCCCATGCGCCGTGCCGACCGCCTGTTTCAGATCGTCCAGCTCATCCGCGGGCGCCGCCTCACCACGGCCGACTACCTCGCCCAGCGGCTGGAGGTGTCGATGCGCACGGTCTACCGCGACATCGCCGCGCTGGCCCAGCAGGGCGTGCCCATCGAGGGCGAGGCGGGCGTCGGCTACCGCATGCGCGTGGGCTTCGACCTGCCGCCGCTGATGTTCAGCAAGCAGGAGGCCCAGGCCCTGGTGGCGGCCGTGCGGCTGGCGGACTCGCGTCTGGACGCGGCGCTGGCGCGGCAGGCCGAAAACGCGCTGAGCAAGATCCTGGCCGTGCTGCCGCTGGACGCCCGCACCGCCGCCGAGAGCTTGGCGCTTTATGCCCCCCTGCCGGCGCTGGATCCGGCCACCAGCGCCCACCTCACCGCCATGCGCGAAGCCACGGAGGCGCGCCGCAAGCTGCGCATGGGCTACCTGGACCTCGGCGGTGCGCGCAGCCACCGTGTGGTGCGTCCACTGGCCTGCCTGTTCTGGGGGCCGGTGTGGACGCTGGCCGCCTGGTGCGAGCTTCGAAGCGACTTCCGCAGCTTCCGCGTGGACCGTGTGGAAACGCTGGAGGTGATGGACGAGCCTTTCCGAGACGAGCCGGGCAAGACGCTGGTCGACATGAACCGCCGGCGCGAAGACTGCTGACGGCGCGCTCCGGCCGGGCAGCCTCAGCGCCGCCCCAGCACGCGGATCACTTCCTCCTCGGCCACCGGCTTGGCGATGAAGCCATTCATGCCCGCGGCCAGCGCGGCCTGGCGTTCCTGGTCGAGCACGGCGGCCGTGAAGGCGTGGATGGGCAGGGTGGCCGTGGTGGGGTCGGCGCGCAGCAGCGCGGTGGCCTGCAGGCCGTCGATCTTGGGCATGTGCAGGTCCATCAGCACGCCGTCCAGGCGGTCGGCCTGCAGGCGGGCCAACGCGACAGCCTGCTCACCATCCTCGGCCTCCACGACTTCGGCGCCCAGGCGTTGCAGCAGGGCGGTGATGATGAGGCGGTTCACCGGGTTGTCTTCGGCCACCAGCAGGCGCTGGCCGGCCAGCGGGTGGCGCGGCGGCAATGGCATGCGCTGTTGGGTGCCGGTGCCGTCGGCAGTGCGCGCGGCGGGCAGCGCCAGTTCGGCCCAGAAGCGGGAGCCGCTGGCGCCGTCGCTCTCCACCCCGACATCACCCTGCATGCGGTGGGCGAGTTCGCGGCAGATGGACAGGCCCAGCCCGGTGCCGCCAAAGCGGCGGGTGGTGGAGTCGTCGGCCTGGGCGAAGGGGCGGAAGATCCGGGCCTGCAGGCCATCCGGTACGCCGATGCCGCTGTCGGCCACGACGATGCGCACGCGGTCGACGTCAGTCGGGGCGAGCTGGAGGTGGATGTGGCCGCGTTCGGTGAACTTCAGTGCATTGACGAGGAAGTTCGCCATGATCTGGCGCACCCGCAGCGGGTCGCCGACGACCAGGCGCGGCAGGCTTTGCGCCAGCTCGATCTGCATGTCCAGCCCGCGCTCGCGGCCCAACGCGGCACAGCCTTCGAAGCTGGCCTGGGCGAGGGCATGCAGGTCGAACTCGATCTGCTCCAGTTCCAGGTGGCCGGCCTCGATCTTGGAGAGGTCGAGCACGTTGGAGACGATCTCGTTGAGCGACTCGGCGGCCGCCACGAGGTGGGCCAGGTACTGCGGGCGGCGCTCGTCCGGCCCGGCTTGTTGCAGCAGCCGCGCCAAGCCCAGCACGCCGTTGAGCGGGGTGCGGATCTCGTGGCTCATGGTGGCCAGGAAGGCGCTCTTGGCGTGGCTGGCGCTTTCGGCCTGCTGCTTGGCGGTGTGCAGCTCGCGTTCCTGGCGTCGGCGTTCGGTCACATCCTCGGCCAGCCACAGGGTGGCACGGCCCGCGCTGGCGGCTGCGTGCGTGGTGCCGCGGCCTGCCAGGGGAGGCGGCAGGCCACGTGCGTTGAACTGCACAGTGAGGCGCCGGCCCTCCGGGCGGATGAAGTCACGCTCGAAGGCGAGTGCGGCGCCGGCGATTTCATGCGCCGAGGGCAGTGGCACTTGGCCCTCGGCGAGCTGAGGCTCGGTGCCCCCGAAGATCTCCTGCCAGTGGTGGTTGACGCGCTCGAAGCGCTCGCCGCGCGTCAGCGCAATGCCGATGCTGGCGTGCTGCAGGATGGCGTCGGCCTCGATGCGGGCACGCTCGCGTTCGGTCACGTCCCGGCCGATCAGCATGGTGGCCGGCTCGCCCTCCCAGTCCAGCGCGGCAGCGGAGATGAGCAGGTCGCGCCACTGCCCGTCCACGAAGATGGCCGAGCGGAAGTCACGCACCAGCCCCGAGTGGGCCAATGCAGCGGCCAGGCGCCGCGGCTCGCGGCTGTCCGGCCACAGGCCGAGCTCGCGGGCCGAATGGCCCATCAGCGCTTCGCGGGGCAGGCCGGCCAGCGTGCAGAACCGGGAGTTGGCAAAGCAGATGCGTCCATCCTTGATGTGGGCCACGCAGATGGCGTCGGGGCTGGCCCGCAGCACGCGGTCCAGCATGTCGGCCGTGCGCTGGTGCTGCTGCAGGGCCAGGCGCTCACCCGTGACGTTGTGGCTCACACCGCGCCAACCGGTGTGGCGGCCCGCCGCGTCGAACACGGGGTCGCCGGAGGTCATCGTCCACAGCAGCCGGCCGTCGGGTGCCCTGAAACCGTTGATGCGGTCGCGGTAAGCCCGCTTGGCGCTGATGTCTTCCCGCAAGGCCTGGTACTCGGCGTCCTTCACGAGCACGGCACCGCCAGGTTGGCCCAGGCGCAGGAAGTCCTCGCGCTTGTGGCCGGACAGGGCCTCGAACTCGTCGGACAGCGAAAGCACCTCGAAGCGTGCGTCGGCCTCCCAGTGCCAGTTGTTGGCCGCCTTGACCAGCTGCGCCAGGCGGGCCTCCTCGCCGATGGCACGGCGCAGCGCGGCGCCAAGCATGCGGTTGAGCAGCCAGGCCGAGGCCAGGCCGCCCACGGTGATGAGCGCATGGGCGGTGAGGCGCCCTTGCAGCGTGGGTTGCAGCGGTGCAAGCTGGCCAGGCAGGGCCCCCTGCATTTCCAGCCCGGCCAGCCCGAGGATGGTGGCGAAGTGCAGCCCGGCCAGCGCCAGGGCGGCGCCGTTGCCGACCACGCCACCGGCCACGGCGATGAGCACGGGGCTTGCGGCCAGCGCCAGCGTGTGAACGCCCAGGCCGCTGGCTGCGGCGTTGGCCACCAGGCTGAGCTGTGTGCCGGCCAGCACCAGGGTCATGGCCAGGCGCAACCAGCCGGCGCGGCGCAGCAGTTCGGCCATGCCGCCCAGAGCCAGCAGCGTGGCGCCAACGACGAAGCGCTGACTGTCCCAGGGCATGTGCAGCCCAACCCCCAGCGGCAGCAAGCCCACCACGGCAGCCACCGCCCCGACGACACTGACGATGGCAATCAGCGTGCGGGCTGCCTTGTCCTGCAGCGCGTCGCGGGGGTCGGTGGCGGCTGGATTCATCGGGGGGGCGTGTCAGCTCCGGTGGATCGGCAGCCCGGCGGGGCGGCTCACGGCAGGGCATGCCAGCTTCTGCCGGCGTGAGACCTTAGCACGCGGCCCGTGGCACTCAGGCGGTGCGCAGCCGGGGCCGCCAGGCCAGGGGGTCGAACCGCGCAGCCGGCGCTTCCACCCAGCGGTGGAAGGGCACGGCCAGGCCGTTGGCCAGCAGCCAGGTGGCGGCCAGCATCAGCAGGCCCTGGGCCGGCGTTGCGTCGGGAGCCAGGGCCAGCAGCGCATTGGTCAGCAGCAGCACCGGGAAGTGCAGCAGGAACAGGGCGTAGGACGGGGTGGAGGCACGTGCCAGCCGCTCGGCCCAGTGGGCCGGCACCAGCGGCAGGCCAGTGCTGTGACGGTGCTGGGCCCAGCCCAGCCACAGCGCCGTCAGCAGCGCCAGCGCCAGGCGGTCGCGCCAGTCCAGCATCAAGGCCGCAGCCATGGCCACGGACAGCAGCGCCAGGCCGGCGCGGCGCTGCTGCCACAGGCCCAGCCAGTGCACCATGGCCCCCAGGCCGTAGGACGCGAAGAAGTAGGGCGCGAACGCATCCAGTTCGCGCTGGCGGTTGAAGACGAAGGCCGACGCCAACGCAACCACCGCCACCAGCACCGGGCCCACCACCAGCCGGCTCGGGTGCCGCCAGCCGCGCCGCGCCAGCCACAGCAGGCCCACGAGCAGGGCGAACAGCTGCAGATCGATGGCCACGTACCAGGCCCCCACCGTCAGCGCCTCGTAGCCCAACACATCGTGCAGCAGCAGCACGTGGGCCAGCAACTGGCCTGCCGTGACGTCGGCGGGCACCAGCTCGGGCCAGGACGAGGCGATGAGCCCGCAGGCGCCCAGCGTGAGTGCGAGCGCCGCCAGGAACGGCAGCACCAGACGCAGGTAGCGCCGCCACAGCAGCTCGGGCACCGCCGCCTGCAGCGCCTTGCCGCGCGGCGACAGCCCGCGTGCGCTCAGAAAGCCGCCCACCACCAGGAACACCTGCACCGCCATGCGCCCGTACTGGTGCATTGCACCGGCCAGCCAGGGCAGGGCCTCATGGGCCGCGCGGGCGATGGGGCCGTAGCTGACGAGGTGGTGCAGCACGATGACCTGCGCGGCCAGGGCCTTCAGGGCGTCGATGTGCGGCAGGCGGCGGGAGGGCGTGTGCATGGTCTGCTGCGCCCGGCTGCACTGCGACGCGGGCAGGCCCGTCGTGAGGGCTGCTGGCGTTGCAGGCGCGGGAGCGCTGGCTTCGATTGGCGAAAAAGAGCGGGCCTGCTGGTGGCAGGCCCGCTGGGTGAACGAGACGCAATTGTACCGACCGCCCCCCGGGGAAACCCCATTCGTTTCAGGTGCTCACCCGGCGGCGCCAGCCTCCGGCAAGCTTGGGCAGCCCGCCCCGTCACGGGCGAGCGCCCTCCGGTCCGCCGTCGACCGCCGTCAGCCGCTGCGCCGGAATAACCCTGAAGCCGCTGCAGCAGCGGCGTGATCCAATCCTGAAATTGGAACCGATTCCATTTTGATCCAGAACGACAGCCAGCAGCCTGGCGAGGACGAGACATGCAGTGCAAGACATGATCTGGCCGCCGCCTGGCGGGGGCGGCGTTGTGCGGGGCCGTGTGGGTGGCCGCGGGCCTGGGTCAGCCGGCCTGGGCGGCCGGGCCGCCGGATTTCGGCCCCCACGTCCACGTGTTCGACCCGGCCACGCCGGGGCTGCAGCAGCGCATGGACGAGGTCTACGCCGCCCAGCAGCCCAACCACTTCGGCCCGCGCCGCGACGCCATCCTCCTCAAGCCCGGCACCTACCCGGGCCTGCGCATCCCGGTGGGCTTCTTCACCCAGGTGCTGGGGTTGGGCGCGCAGCCGGACGACGTGCACGTCATCGGCGACCTGCGCTCCACCGCGCTGCTGGACGGCGACAACGCCACGCAGAACTTCTGGCGCGGCGCCGAGAACTTTGCGGTGACGCCCACCCTGGGTATCGGCGACAACACGATGCAGTGGGCGGTGTCCCAGGCCATCCCGTTCCGGCGGATGCACGTGCGCGGCAACATGCGGCTCAACCAGAACAACGGCTGGGCCAGCGGGGGCTGGTTCTCGGACGTGCGGGTGGACGGCCAGGTCAACTCCGCCACGCAGCAGCAATGGCTGTCGCGCAACAGCGAGTGGGGCAGCTGGACGGGCTCGAACTGGAACATGGTGTTCGTCGGCGTGCCGCAAGCCCCGGCGGGCGAGTTCCCCACGCCGGGCCAGCGCTACACCCGGGTCGCCAAGACCCCCGTGGTGCGCGAGAAGCCCTACCTGTTTGTGGACGCGAAAGGCGGCTACGCCGTGCGTGTGCCCGCGCTGCGGCGCGACAGCGCAGGCGTGTCCTGGGGCGACGGCCGCGTGGCGCCGGGCCAGACGCTGCCCATCGGCCGCTTCTTCATCGCCAGGCCGGGCGACTCGGCGGCCGCGATGAACGCGCAGCTGGCGGCCGGCAAGCACCTGCTGCTCACGCCGGGCGAGTACCTGCTGACCGAGACGCTGCGCATCACCCGCCCCGGCACCGTGGTGCTGGGCATCGGCTTCCCCACGCTGCGCTCGGACAACGGCCAGCCGCTGGTGAAGACGGCGGACGTGGACGGGCTGACCGTGGCGGGCCTGTTCCTGGATGCCGGCCAGCAGGACTCCGGCGTGCTGATGGAGGTGGGCCCGGCGGGCAGCGCCCGGCGCCACCGCGCCAACCCGACCGTGCTGCACGACGTGTTCTTCCGCATCGGCGGCGCAGCGCCGGGCCGGGTGCACACCGCGCTGCGCATCCATGCGCACGACACGCTGGTGGACCACACCTGGCTCTGGCGCGCCGACCACGGCGAAGGCGTGGGCTGGGCGAGCAACCCGTCGGACCACGGCCTGTGGGTGGAGGGCGAGGACGTGACGGTCTACGGCCTCTTCGCCGAGCACTTCCAGAAGGAGCAGGTGGTCTGGCGCGGCAACGGCGGTCGGGTGTACTTCTACCAGTCCGAGATCCCCTACGACCCGCCCACGCAAGCCCAGTGGACGAGCGCCACCGGCCGCGGCTTTGCCGCCTACAAGGTGGACGCCGCCGTGACCCGCCACGAGGCCTGGGGCCTGGGCGTCTACAGCGTGTTCCTCCAGCCCGACGTGGTGCTGGACCGGGCCATCGAGGCACCCCAGAAACCCGGCGTGCGCTTCCAGCACATGATCACCGTCTGCCTGGTGGACAAGGGCAGCATCGAGCACGTCATCAACGACGCGGGTGACGCGGCACGCTGCAAGGGCGGCAGCAACACGGCCACGCTCAAGGCCTACCCGTAAAAAAAGCGGGCGCCCGAAGGCGCCCGTGAGGTGTTGCACTTGAAACGTCGAAGGGAACTCGGTACTCAGGCGGCGGAAGCGGCGCCTCGGGCCAGGCGCTCTTCAATGCGCGCCTTCACGGCCGGCAGGGCGGCGGGCAGGTGGTGGGCCAGCTGGGTGAACAGCGCGTCGTGCAGCTTCATCTCGGCCTGCCACTCGGCGGTGTCGATGCGGGTGACGGTGTCGAACTGCTCCTGCGAGAAGGCCAGGCCGTCCCAGTTCAGGTCGCCGTAGCCGGGCGTGACGCCGAACACGTGCTCCTGGCCGCCGCCCGTGCCTTCCAGGCGGTCCAGCATCCACTTCAGCACGCGCATGTTCTCGCCGTAGCCGGGCCACACGAACTTGCCATCGGCGCCCTTGCGGAACCAGTTGACGCAGTAAATGGCGGGCAGCTTGGCGCCCGTCTTTTCACAGGTCTCTTGCAGCTGGGCGCCCAGGTCCAGCCAGTGCTGGAAGTAGTCGCTCATGTTGTAGCCCATGAAGGGCAGCATGGCGAACGGGTCGCGGCGCACCACGCCCTGCTGGCCGGCGGCGGCGGCCGTGGTCTCGCTGCCCATGGTGGCGGCCATGTAGACGCCTTCCGTCCAGTCGCGCGCCTCGGTGACGAGGGGCACGGTGTTGGAGC
>JBBIVU010000045.1:0-16349 GCA_037439585.1 Roseateles sp.
CCCCGTGGGGGACCGACCGAGTTCGCGCGCGTCCAGCGCCGCGAAGGTGGGCGAGGGGCTTCATGTCTTGCGTCGGTGCATCAGGACCAGCAGGTAGATGCCGCCGACCAGCGCGGTGACGATGCCGACGGGCAGCTCCTGCGGGCGGATCACCGCGCGTGCGATCACGTCGGCCACCAGCAGCAGGGCGCCCCCAGCGGCGGCCGACAGCAGGATGAGCCAGCCGTGCAGCAGCGGGCACAGGGCGCGCACGAGGTGCGGGGCCACCAGGCCCACGAAGGCCACGATGCCGGTCTGCGCCACGGCCGCGCCGGTGGCCAGCGCGAACGCGAAGATCAGCAGCAGCCGCACCAGCGGCATGCGCACGCCCAGCGAGGTGGCGGTGGCCTCGCCCAGCGTCAGCGCGTCCAGCGCCGGGCCGGCCAGCAGGCCGATGGCGAGGGCCACCGTGCCGCTCGCGGCCATCACGGCCACGCTGTTCCAGCCCAGCAGGCCGGTGTTGCCCAGCAGGAAGGCCTGCATGGCGCGCAGGATGTCGGGCACCCACAGCGTGGCGAGGTTGGTCAGCGCGTTCAGCACCACGCCCACCACCACGCCAGCCAGCAACAGCCGCAGCGTCTGCTCCACGCCGCGCGCGAGCACCAGCGTCAGGCCCACGCCCACCAGCGTGCCGATGAAGGCGGCCGTGGTGAGGCCCACGCTGGCCAGCAGCGACGCGCCGGCGGCGGAGGTGCCCGTCAGCGCCAGCACCAGGGCCACGGCCAGCTGCGCGCCCGAGGCGCTGCCCAGCAGGTAGGGGTCGGCCAGCGGGTTGCGGAACAGGCCCTGCGCCATCGCCCCGGCCATGCCCAGCAGCGCGCCGGCCCACCAGGCACCCAGCGAGCGCGGCAGGCGGATCTCCCACAGGATGACGGCCATGCTGTCGCTGCTCAGGTCCGCCCAGCCCGTGCTGCCGATGAGCACGCCGGTGGCGATGCCGGCGGCGCCGAGTGCCAGCAGCAGAGCGAGGAGGAGGGCGGGCCGCAAGGTCACCGCTGGCCTCCGCGAGCAGCCCACTCAACACAGCCACAGAGGCACAGAGGCACAGAGAAATTCCGGGCTTTCATCCGAGCCCCTTTGTGTCTCCGTGCCTCTGTGGCTGTGTTCAGCGTCGGCTTCATGACGCTGCTTTCTCGCGCAGGCAGCGGGCCATGATCTGTGCGGCCTCGGCCATGCGCGGGCCGGGGCGGGAGAGGATGTCGCCTTCCTCCGGCTTGAACACGCAGATGCGGCCGCGCTGGATGGCGGTGATGCGGTCCCAGCCGGGGCGGGTGGTGAGGCCCTCGGCGCCGCGCGAGCCGATCATGATGAGGCCGGGGTTGGCCTTCACGACGAACTCGGGGTTGATCTTGGGAAAGGGGCCGAGGCTGGCCGGGATGATGTTGCCGGCGCCCAGCCGCGCCAGCGTCTCGCCCATGAAGGACGACTCGCCCGCCGCCCAGATGCCGCTGGCCACCTCGTAGTACACGCGCACGCCGCGCGCCGCCGGCGGCACGCTGCTGGCGGCGGCGGCCACGCCGGCCTCGATGTAGCGCCACACGCGCTGCGCATCGTTCACGCCCAGCACCTGGCCGAGGGTGCCCAGCACGCGCTGCACGTCGCGGTAGCTGCGCGGCTCCAGCGAGACCACCCGGATGCCCAGCGCCCGCAGCCGCTCGGCCACGCGCGAGGACACGGCGGCCAGCACCACGTCGGGTTTGAGCGAGGCGATGAGCTCGACGTTGGTGTCGTCCATGCCGCCCACCTTGGGCAGGGCGTTCACGCTCGCGGGGAAGTTGGAGTAGCGGTCCACGCCCACGAGGCGGCCGCAGGCGCCCAGCTCGCAGACGGTCTCGGTCAGCGAGGGCAGCAGGCTGACGATGCGCTGCGGCGGGGTGGGCAGCTGGGTGACGTGGCCCAGGTCGTCCTTGATGTCGACGGCTGCGGCGGGCAGGGTGATGGTGAGCAGCAGCGCGGCGATGAGGCGTTCAAGCATCGTGGGCGTCCTCCACGGGGCGCGTCCAGGCCTGGCCCGCCACCATCAGTGTCAGCTGGGCGCAGCGGCGCGCCACGTCCTGGTTGAGGCGGCCGAGTTCATCCACGTAGTGCCGCACCTCGCGGCCCAGCGGGCTCACGCCCCAGCCCACCTCGTTGGACACGAACACCACGCGGCACTTCAGCTGCGGCAGCAGGGCCAGCAGCGCAGCGCGCTCGGCCTGCCAGCCGGGCAGATCAGGCAGGCCGCTCATGGGCATGAGCCAGTTCACCAGCCACAGCGTCAGGCAGTCGACGACGACCAGGGTGGCCGCGTCGTCCGCCTGCTGCAGCGCCGCGCTCAAGGCCAACGGGGCTTCGAGGGTGTGAAAGCCCACCGGCCGCGTGGCGCGGTGGTGGGCGATGCGCGCCCGCATCTCGTCGTCGGCCG
Source organism: Roseateles sp. (assembly GCA_037439585.1). Taxonomy (GTDB): domain Bacteria; phylum Pseudomonadota; class Gammaproteobacteria; order Burkholderiales; family Burkholderiaceae_C; genus Pelomonas. The sequence goes on from JBBIVU010000045.1 coordinate 2,444, forward strand.
CCAGCGCGGTGGCGATCACCACCACGCGGCCCGGCCAGCGCAAGGCCAGCGTCTCGGCCTGGCGCGACTTGCCGCTGCGCTGGCCGCCGACGATGAGTTCGTGCGCGCTCACGGGCTGGGCTTCAGAGTTGCGGCGACCAGCGCAGGCTCACCAGTGCCGTGCGCGGCGCGGAGGCATAGCCGTAGGCTGTCGTGTAGTCGTGGTTGAAGGCGTTGTCCACGTTTAGCTGCAGCTTCAGGTCGCGGTTGATGCGGTACTGCGCGTTGAGGTTGACCAGCGCGTAGCCGCCCAGGCGGCGGGTGTTGCCCGCATCGTTGAAACGCTCACCCGAGGCCTGCACGCCGGCACCCAGCACCCAGTCGCCCAGGGCCGTGTCGGCATTCACCGTGGCCAGTCGCTTGGCGCGGCGGGCCAGCAGCAGGCCGGTGCTGGCGTCGTGCGGCTTTTGCAGGTCCAGCGTGGCGCGCAGGTTCACGCCAGCCAGCTGGGTGGCGCCCGCCAGGCTCAGGCCCTGCAGCACGGCCTGCGAGACGTTCTGGTAGCAGCCGAAGGCGCTCTGGCAGGTGCCCGCCGCGCCGAAGGTGATGAGGTTGCTGACGCGGTTGCGGTAGGCCGTGGCGCTGATCTCGTTGTCGCCGGCGGCGTACTTCAGGCCGATCTCGGTGTTGTGGCCGTGCTCGGCGTTCAGCGGCTTGACGCCGGGCTTGCTGAGGTCGGGGCCGTAGACGGTGCCCTGCTGGTAGATGGTGGGCGCGCGGAAGGCGTTGCCCACCGAGCCCACCACGCGCAGGCCTGTGGCCACCTCGTAGCCGGCCAGCACCGTACCGGTGTTGACACCGCCGAACTGGCTGTCGTCGTCATGCCGCGCGTGAGCCTGCAGGTTGAAGGCGCCGGCGTTGAACAGGTAGCCCGCGCCCACGGCATTGCGGTGGCGTTTGCCCACGCCTGCGGTGACCAGACCGCTGTTTTCCAGCGTGTCTTCGATGCGCTCGCCCTGGAAGTTGAGCTGCTGGCCTTTGTCGATGACGTAGCTGCCGGTCAGCGCCAGGTTCTTGACCTTGGTGAGGGTTACGTAGGGCGAGGGGTTGGTTTCGTAGCGGTCGCGCGATTCGCCGTAGCTCAGCTGCGTCTGCAGCGCGGGCGCCCACTGCGCCGTCCAGGCCAGGCGCTGGGCGTCGGTGTCCTGGAGCGTGCGGTCGTCCACCAGCGGCTTGGACTTGGAGGCGTCGTACTGCGCGTTGGCGTGGTTCTTGATGACGACGAGCTCGGCACGGTGGCCTTCTGCCATCTGCACGCCGATGCGGGCCGTGCCTTGGTACTTGCGCCAGCCGTCGCGGTCGGGCACGTAGCTGAAGGAGCCGGGCACGTCGGTGGTGGCGTTGAAGCCGTCGCTTTCTTCACCCGCCAGCGTGAGGGCGAAGTCCACGATGCCGCTGCTGCCGAACAGGCCGCCGTCCACCTTGTGCGTGCCCAGGTTGCCCAGGCCCACGCCGAAATCGGCGCTGACCTTGCCGCTGCCTTTGCGGGTGAAGATCTGCACCACGCCACCCACCGCGTCGGAGCCGTAGATGGCGCTGGCCGGGCCCTTGAGCACCTCGATGCGTTCGACCTGGGCGACGGGAATGCCTTGCCAGCTGGCGCCGCTGGTGGCTTGCGAATCCATGCGCACGCCGTCCACCAGCACCAGGGTGTGGCGCGTCTCGGCGCCGCGCAGGTAGAGGCTGGTGTTGGCGGCGGGGCCGCCGTTGCGTGCCATCTCCACGCAGCCGTTGTTGCGCAGCAGGTCGGCCACGCTGGTGGCGGCCTGGCGCTCGATGTCGGCGCGCGTGATGACGGTCAGATCGGCCAGCACCTCAGACAGGCGCTGCGGCGAGCGCGAGGCGGTGGTGACGACGGTGTCGAGCTTGTTCTGGGCGTGGGCAGAGGCAGCCAAAGCCAGCGCGGACAGGGCCAGCAGCGGCCGACGGGCCGCGAGGAAGACGTGAGACATGTGAGAGGAACGCGAACGATCACTCAGCCGTGCTGACCCCCGCAGCACCGCTGAAATACGGCTGCGCACTCATCGCGCGGCAACCCCGTTGTTGGCCGGTATCCGGGCTGATGGACTTCCGCTCGACGCCTTCCCGGTGCGCAGCACCAGTGGCTTGTGAGTCGAACAGCGAGGCGCCGGGCCTCGTCCACTTACCGTTGCGGGGACAGCTCAGGTTAGGTCTGCAGCGTGGCTGCGCGCCCTCCTGATTCCCGTTGAACTGTGCCTGCCATGGCGGCAGGCACGAGCACCAACGGCGGTGATTCTATCGGGCGGCGCTGCTGGCGCCGGCCAGCGGGGCGTCGGGCCGGTGCGGCCTGTGGGGCTTGGCCGTCTTGGGTGGCTTGAGTGGGGTGGCAGCCGGGCTGCTGGCGGGCTGGGCCGGTGGCGGCAGGGTCTGCAGGCCCACGGCGGCTGCGCGTTGGTGGCGAGCTTCGGCCTCGCTGGCACGGCGGGCCTGGGCCAGCGCACTCGCCTGCCGTGCTTCGGCGATGTGGCGTTCGCGCGCGGCCTTGGTGTCGGCGCCGCTGGGTTGGTCGTAGCTTACATCGCTGGCGCCCGTGCCGGCCGCTGCGCTGTTGCTGGGGCAGGGTGAGTCGCGCAGATCGCGCCCCTCGGGCCCGCAGCGGAACACCTGGGCGCGTCGCACCTCGGTCTGTGCGATCACGGGCCAGATGACAGTCAGGGCCAGGAGCAGCGGCAGGTGTTTCATGAGGCTGGAGTGTCCTGTGCAGGCGGCGCTGCGGGGGGCTTGGGGGGCTTGGGCCGGGGGGGCTTGGCGTGAATTTTGGTGAGAGCCTTGTCCATCTCGCCACGCAACATCAGCTCGACGGCGTCGTAGCTCTTCCCGATGCAGTCCTCCACGGCCTGCCGCTCGGCCAGCGGCGGCTTGCGCAGCACATAGCCGGCCACCTCGGCCTTGTGACCCGGGTGACCGATGCCCAGCCGCAGACGCCAGAAGTCACCGCTGCCCAGTTGGGCCTGCATGTCCTTCAGGCCGTTGTGGCCGCCGTTGCCGCCCCCCTTCTTGAACTTCATCTCTCCGGGGGGCAGGTCGAGTTCGTCGTGCACGGCCAGGATTTCCTCCGGCGCGATCTTGAAGAAGCGGGCCAGCGCCGCGACCGACTTGCCGGAGAGGTTCATGTAGGTCAGGGGCTCCAGCAGCCAGATCGGGCCGCTGGCGCCCGGAGCGCCGGTCACACGCGCGACGAGGCCGTGGTAGGCCTTGTCAGGCTGCAGGGTGACTTTCAGCCCGCGGGCCAGCCCGTCTATCCACCAGAAACCGGCGTTGTGCCGGGTGTCTTCGTATTCCGGGCCTGGGTTGCCCAGGCCGACAAGCAGTCGAATCATGGTGGCGGCATCGTAGCGGTCAAAAAAAGAGGCCCCATGAGGGGCCTCGATCTGGCGGGGTGCAGGGCAGGAATTACTTCTTGCCCTTCTTGCCCTTCTTGTCGTCGGCGGCCGGCGCGGCGGCGACGATGATTTCCTCGGCCTTGGGCTCGACCGGCGTCACGATGACCGGGTTCGGCTTGCCGTGGGTGACGACCTTGATGCCTTCCGGCAGCTTGATGTCGTTCACGTGCAGCGAGTGACCCTTGGTCAGGCCCGACAGGTTCACCTCGATGAACTCAGGCAGTTGCTGAGCCAGGCAGGTGATCAGCAGCTCGGTCACGACGTGGTTGACCGTGCAGTGGTCGGTCTTCACGGCCGGGGACACGTCCTCGCCGATGAAGTGCAGGGGCACCTTCTTCGTGATCTTGGTCGTGCCGTCCACGCGCTGGAAGTCGCAGTGCAGGACTTGCGGCTTGTACGGGTGCATCTGGAAGTCACGCAGCAGCACTTGCGTGGTGGCGCCGTTCAGCTCCATGTCCAGCAGCGAGCTGTGGAAGGCTTCCTTCTTCAGGGCGTGGAACAGCGCGTTGTGATCGAGCTCGATCATCGTGGGCTCACCAGCACCGAAAACGATACCGGGCACCTTGCCGGCGATACGCAGGCGGCGGCTCGCTCCGGTCCCCTGCAGCTTGCGCTCAAAAGCGACGAACTTCATGGTTTATCTCCAAAAGAGAAACGGCACCCGCGACCAGGCGCCGTGAAAAAGCCGTCTTGCGACGGCGACGAATTCCGGTCAGAAGTTGTTGTTCTGCTCGGAGAAGAGGGAGGTGACCGACTCGCCGTCGGAAATACGGCGGATGGTCTCGGCGAACAGGAAGGCCACCGACAGCTGGCGGATCTTCTTGCAGGCCTTGGCTGCATCGGTCAGCGGGATGGTGTTGGTGATGACAACCTCGTCCAGCTGCGAACCGGCGATGCGCTCGATGGCCGGGCCCGACAGGATGGGGTGGGTGCAATAGGCGAACACGCTCTTGGCGCCGCGGGCTTTCAGCACCTCGGCCGCCTTCACGAGGGTGCCGGCGGTGTCGATCATGTCATCCATGATCACGCAGTTGCGGCCTTCGATCTCGCCGATGACGTGCATCACTTCGGAGACGTTGGCGGCCGGGCGGCGCTTGTCGATGATGGCCAGGTCGCAACCGAGCTGCTTGGCCAGGGCCCGTGCGCGCACCACGCCGCCGACGTCGGGCGACACGACCACGAGGTCGCTGTAGTTGCGGGCCTTCAGGTCGGACAGCAGCACCGGCGAGGCGTAGATGTTGTCGACGGGGATGTCGAAGAAGCCCTGGATCTGGTCGGCGTGCAGGTCCATCGTCAGCACGCGCTCGACGCCGACGGTTTCCAGCAGGTTGGCGACGACCTTGGCCGAGATGGGCACGCGAGTGGAGCGAGGGCGGCGGTCCTGGCGGGCATAGCCGAAGTAGGGGATCACGGCCGTGATGCGGCGGGCGCTGGCACGCTTGAGCGCGTCGGCCATGATCAGCAGCTCCATCAGGTTTTCGTTCGTCGGTGCACAGGTGGGCTGCACGACGAAAACGTCGCGGGCGCGGACGTTTTGCTGAATCTCGACGGTGACTTCACCGTCGGAGAAGCGGCCGACCACGGCCTTGCCCAGCTCAAGGCCGAGATGGGTGGCAATTTCCTGGGAAAGGACCGGGTTCGCGTTGCCGGTGAAGAGAACCGTGTTGAGCAGCACTGTGAGCCTCTGGGTGTCAGTGGCTCGCTGAAGCAAGCCGGTTCAGCGAAAAACAAGAATTTGGCAGGGGAGGAAGGACTCGAACCCTCGCATGTCGGAATCAAAATCCGATGCCTTGACCAACTTGGCGACTCCCCTACACAGGACGCAGCAGACCTGCTGCACCCTACAACCTTTTCAGCCGGCCCAGCCCGCGAGCGGGTGATGAGCCAAACTGCGGCAGATTCGACCGGTCCACCCTTCAGGCTGGGCCTGAAGCAATGTCGCCAGGGACTGATCGTCTCCGCCATCCTTTCCGTCCTGTGCCAGCACCGAGAACACTGCTGCACCCGAACCCGTCATGCGGGCATTGCCGAATTGCTTCAACATCAGATCCAGGGCGTCACGGACTTCACTGCTGAGCTGTTCTGCGGCCGGTTGCAGGTCGTTGTGACCGAAGCCGTTCACCAAGTTTTCAGCAGTTCCGGCCAAGGCAGGAAAGCCCGCAACTATAGCCAGATTTTCTGACCTTGCCAAGCGATTGCTCGAAAAAATCTCCCGGGTGGACAGGCCCGCCGGTCCCTTGAGGAGGGCGAATCGTTGTTCCGGCAGTTGCAACGGGTGAAGAACCTCGCCGATGCCTTCGACCAGAGCCGGGCCGCCGCCAAGAAAAAACGGCACGTCGGCGCCCAGCCGCAAGCCCAGTGCCTGCAGCGTGTCCAGTGGCAGTCGGAGGTCCCACAGCCGGTTGAGCGCGAGCAGGGTGGTTGCCGCGTCCGACGACCCCCCTCCCATGCCGGCGCCTGCAGGCAGGCGTTTTTCGAGGTGGATGTCGGCACCCAGCATGCAGCCCGTTGCCTGCTGCAACAGCCGGGCCGCGCGCAGGCAAAGGTCATCGGTCGGCAGGTTGTGCGTGTGGGTACCGCAGCACATGTCGTGCCGCGCGAGCTGGCCGTCGGTGCGGCGCTCGATGTGCAAGGTGTCGGCCCAGTCGATGAGCACGAAGACGGACTGCAGCAGGTGGTAGCCGTCGTCGCGCTTGCCGACGACGTGCAGGAAGAGGTTCAGCTTGGCCGGTGCGGCCAGGTCATGGAGTGCCTTCATCGGCTCCATCCAGTTTGGCGCGCAGGGTGACGACCGGGTCGGCCAGCCTTGTTGCGATGAGCGCCGGCAGGCGAGGCTCGATGCGCCAGCCCACTTGCTCGAACCCGTTGGCTGTCTTGCGATGCGCAGCGCCCGGCCAAGGGCGGGCCTGCAGCCAGTCGAACAGGGCCGCCACCGGCACGGGCTCGCCCAGCAGTTCGCGGGTGAGCGAGTCCAGGTCGTCGAAGCGGCGTTCGTCGTTGGGGGTTTGCAGGGTGACGAAGCCCGGGCGCCAACTGGCGCGGGCCACCAGCGAGCCCAGGGGGGAGGTCAATTCCAGGCGGCCTGCGTCCGGGTTGCCGAAGAGTTCGAAGCTGGCTGCACCTCCCGTGCCCCGCGTGTGGGCATCGCCTGCCACGGTCACACTGAGGCGGCCGCTGAGGCGGGATTCGCTCGGGATGGCCGGGGTTGGGGGCAGCTGTGCGCAGCCTGCCAGGGCCAGCGCCAGCATCACCGAAAGAGTGGCGGTCTTCAAGGCTTGACCTTCAACCGGCCGAGCGTTTCCCGAAGGGCTTCGTTGCCCGGCTCGCGCTGCGCGGCTTCGGCCAGCACGCGGCGGGCTTCCTCCTGGGCGCCGCTGGCCCAGAGCACCTCGCCAAGGTGGGCGGCAATTTCTGCGTCGGGCCGGCCGGTGTGCGCCTGGCGCAGCAGCTTGGCCGCTTCGGGCAGGTTGCCCAGGCGGAATTCCACCCAGCCCAGGCTGTCCACGATGAAGGGCTCGCCGGGCGCCAGCTTGAGCGCCTGCTCGATGAGCTGCTTGGCCTCCGGCAGGCGCAGGTTGCGCTCGGCCAGCGAGTAGCCCAGCGCGTTGTAGGCGTGGTGGTAGTCGGGTTTGAGCTCGATCACGCGGCGCAGCAGCGCCTCCATCTCCTCGAACTTGCCGACCTTCTCGGTCATCATGGCTTGCTCGTAGATGAGGTCCGGGTCGCTGGGGAAGCGGGCCGCTGCGGCCCTGAGCACGTCGAGCGATGCGGCGTAGTCGCGTTGGTCCCGCATCAGTTGAGCCTCGGCCAGCATGGCCGAGCGCACCTCGTCGTCGCCGGCATCGGCTGCGGGCTGCAGTTGCTTGCGGGCTTCGGCCGTCTTGCCCTGGCGGGCCAGCAGGCTGGCACGGCGGTAGCGCACGTCCAGGCCGCTGTTCTGCACCTTTTGCAGCGCGGCTTCGGCTGCTTTGAGGTCGCCACGCTGCTCGGCAGCCTGGGACAGCATCAGCCAGGCCTGCTGGCGGCCGTCGGCACGGGCCTTGATCTCGGCGTCCGTGCCTGAGGCCGGGGTGTCCAGCCGCTTGAGGCCTTCGCGCAAGGCGGTTTCGGCTGCCGTGGGGTGCTTGAGTTCCAGCTCGATGGCGCCCAGCGCGAGCCAGGGTGCAGGGTTGTCGGGTGTCGCTTGGGTGAGCAGCCTGAATTCGCGGGCTGCCTCGGCGGGCCGTTGTGCCTGGATCAGTGCCCGCCCGTAGGCCTGGCGCAGCGCGTGCGAGTCGGGGTGCTGTGCCAGGCGTGCCGCGATCAGGCCCTCGGCCTGGGGTTGGGTGGGCAGCAGGTCGACGGCCAGTTGCATGGCGTCATCGGCCTCGGGCGCCAGCTGTTGGAGTTCCCGCGTGAGCGCCAGGGCCCGAGCGCTGTCGCCAGCCTGGAGGGCGAGGCGGGCCTCGGTGTAGACCGCAGCAGGCTTGATCGCACCGCCCTGGGCCTGCAACACGGGCGCGAGCGCAGCGAGCACCGCCTTGCCGTCGGGTGATCGCTGGAACAGGCGTGGCAGCGCCAGCATGAATCCGGGACGCTGCGGTGCAGGGGCGATGCGAAGCAGCGTGGCCAGCGGCTGCGCCACCTCGGCGGGCCTGTTCATCAAGGCCAGCAACTGGACCACGCTTTCCAGTGCGTCCAGCGAGGTGGGCACGGCTTCGCTCCAGGCGCGAGCCGCCATGAGTGCCTGATCGCCAGCGCGGGCCTGGATGGCGATGTTGACCACACGCTTGAACAGTTCTTCGTCGCCGGTGCGCCGCGCCGCGTCCAGCAGCACCTGAAAGGCGACGCCGGCTTGACCGTTCCGCAACTCGATCTCGCCAATCAGCAGTTGGTAGAAAAGCGGCGCGTCCATCGACGAATTTGTCGGCGGTGGAGCGGCAGGCGCGGCAGCGTCATCCTGGGCGTGGGCTTGCAGGGCGAGCGCCAGCAGGGCGGCGGTGATCACGCGAGGGTGGGGCAAGGGCATTCGAACTCCATGTGGGCATGCCGGACAAGCCCTTTGCGACGCGCGCGTCCGGGCCATGCTCGGCATGGACGCTGATTATGATTTCCAGCCCATGCCTGAGTTGCCCGAAGTCGAAGTCACGCGCCGCAGCTTTGCGGCGGCCATCCATGGCGCGCGGGTCACCGGTCTGCGCCTGGGAAAACCGCTGCGCTGGCCGCTTGGCGTGGACCCCGAAACCCTGTTGGGCAGCCGGGTGGGCGATGTGCAAAGGCGGGGTAAATATTTGTGGCTTCCGCTGGAAAACGCTGGCGGGCTTCTGATGCACCTGGGCATGTCCGGCTCGCTGGCGTTTCTGGACGCTCCGCCTGCAGCCGGCACGCACGACCATTTCGACCTCCACACGGACCGCGGCCTGTTGCGGTTGACGGACCCTCGCCGCTTCGGCGCCGTGGTCTGGGCGCCGGCACTGGATGCCGATCCGGTGGCGACGCTGCTGCGTGGCCTCGGGCTGGAGCCCTTCGACGAGCGCTTCGATGGCCTGCACCTGCACGCATCGCTCAGTGGCCGGCGTGTTGCCATCAAGCAGGCACTACTGGCGGGTGACATCGTGGTGGGGGCCGGCAACATCTATGCCTGCGAAGCACTGTTCATGGCCGGCATCGACCCACGTCTGCCCGCCGGCAAACTCAGCCGCCCGCGCGCCGACAGGCTTGCCGAGGCCGTGCGCACCGTGCTCGGCCAGGCCCTTGAGGCCGGCGGCACGACCCTGCGGGATTTCCGGGACGCTCACGGCGTGGCGGGGAGTTTCCAGATGCAGGCGCAGGTGTATGGCCGCGAAGGCCAGGCCTGCCGGCGTTGTGGCACCGCCATACGGCGCCTCGTGCAGGGGCAGCGTTCCACGTTCTACTGCCCGCAATGCCAGAAGCGCTGATGCAAGACTTCGGCCCCACCATCGTGGCCTGGCAGCGCCGCCACGGGCGCCACACGCTGCCTTGGCAGAACACCCGCGACCCCTACCGCGTCTGGCTGTCGGAAATCATGCTGCAGCAAACCCAGGTGGCCACGGTGCTGGGGTACTACGAGCGGTTTCTGGCGCGCTGGCCCCGGGTGACTGACCTTGCGGCAGCGACGCTGGACCAAGTGCTCGCGCAGTGGGCCGGCCTGGGTTACTACAGCCGCGCGCGCAACCTGCACGCCTGCGCGCAGGCCGTGGCCGCGCTGCATGGCGGGGAATTCCCGCGCACGGCCGCGGGACTGGAGACCTTGCCCGGCATTGGGCGTTCCACCGCCGCGGCCATCGCAGCTTTCTGCTTCGCGGAGCGCGTGGCCATCCTCGACGGCAACGTGAAGCGCGTGCTGGGACGCGTGCTGGCCTTCGACGGCGATCTCTCCAGCAGCGCGGCCGAGAAGCGACTCTGGGCTCACGCCACCGCGCTGCTGCCCGAGCACGACGTGGACCGCTACACCCAGGGGCTGATGGACCTGGGGGCCACACTGTGCACGGCGAAGTCGCCCGATTGCCTGCTCTGCCCCGTGCAGCCCCTGTGCCGTGGACAGAAAGAGGGGGATCCGACGCGCTACCCCCTCAAGACGAGGAAGCTCAAGCGCGGCCGGCGCGAGAACTGGTGGCTGTGGCTGGAGCGTGGGGGCCAGGTGTTGCTCCAGCAGCGGCCGCCCACCGGTGTGTGGGCTGGGCTGTGGACGCTGCCGATGTTCGACGACGAGGCCGGCGTTCGCGCGGCCCTGCCCGGCGTCGCGCTGGAGCCCTTGCCTCGCATCGAGCATGCGCTGACGCATTTCGACTGGGTGCTGCATACGCTGCGCGGTGAAGCTGCCCCTGGGCAGACCCTGGTGGGCACCTGGGTGGAACGCGAGCAGCTGTCCAGCTACGGCCTGCCCGCGCCGCTGAAAAAGCTGATCGGGGACAGCTGACGGGGGCCTGCCTGTGCCCCGTCGCCTTGCGTGTCTGGGTCTGGTTCCGGGAGGTGGGAGCGCCGTGACCGATGCGCACCAACCCGGCTGTGGCGGCTTGAAAGCGCATGTCAAGGCGGTCGCGTAACGCGCTGCCATCCGCGTGCCGGTGGCGCCGGCCATGCGCAGCATGTTCATGATGCCGTTGGGGTTTGGCGCAGGGGCGTTGTTCAGGGCCGTCGTCGTATCGATGCCCAGGGGCAGTTGCCCGGCTGGCGCCGCTGTTGGGCAGGAGGGACGCGACAGCCAGCCGACAGCAGTGTTCGCGCAATCTGCACGCCGGCGCCATTGCCGGCGAGGGTGGCAGCGTGCAAAGTCCGCGCAACAACAACGAGTGGGACTCGCCGTGGATGCCTTGAAGAACCTGCGCGTCGGTGCGCGACTCGGTCTTGCGTTTTTCATCCTGTTGACGCTGTTGCTTGTCATGGCGGGAATCGGTGCACTGCAGGTCCGATCCATCAACAGCTACGCCGAGTACTACCCCGAGAACATCCTGCCCTCGCTGCGGGTCATCCATCAGATCGACGGTGCGTTGGCCGACGCGCGTCGGTTGGAGCAGCAGCACATCCTGACCGAGGACGACAAGGAAAAGAAGTCGCTTGCCGCGCGCATTGCCAAGGCACGAGCCGACCTCCAGCAGAGATTCAAGGACTACGAGCTGCTCATCTCCGATGAGCAGGATGGCGCGCTGCTCAAGCAGGTGGCTGAGGGGGCTGCGGCCTACTTCGTCGTGCAGGACAAGGTGTTGAAGGCCTCGGACGAGAGTTCGGCCGACCCGACCCAGCTCACCGCCGCACGCGAGCTCAATTTCGGCGCTGCCCGCGCGGCCTTCACGCCCGTGCGAGACAACGTCTCCAAATGGTGGGACTACAACGAGAAGGTGGCTGCCGCCACCACCGAATCCGCCGCGGCAGCCTATCGCCGGGTGCTCTGGATCTTTGCTGCGGCGTCTCTCGCTGCCCTGGCGATTGGTATCGTGGCGGCAGTCGTCATCACGCGTTCCATCACCGGACCTCTGAGCCGTGCGGCCGCCGCGGTGGGGGCGGTGGCCGGTGGGGACCTCACCCAGCGGCTTCGCAGCGATGCCCGCGACGAACTTGGCCAACTGCTCTCGCTGCTGGACGAGATGACCCAGAACCTTGCACGCATGGTGACCGGCGTGCGCCAGGGTTGCGACCAGCTCGGCGTTGCAGCAGCCGAGATCGCCCAGGGCAATGCGGACCTGTCCGCGCGCACTGAGAGCCAGGCGTCCAGCCTGGAAGAAACGGCGGCCTCCGTCGAGGAGATGGCCTCTCAGATCAAGGCGAATGCGGACAACGCCCGCCAGGCGGACCAATTGGCCAACCATGCCTCCGAGGTGGCAGGGGCGGGTGGCGTGGCCGTGGGCGAGGTGGTGGCGACGATGGACGCCATCACGGCCTCCAGCCGCAAGATCGGCGACATCATCGGCACCATCGATGGCATTGCCTTCCAGACCAACATCCTCGCGCTGAACGCTGCCGTGGAAGCCGCCCGTGCAGGTGAGCAGGGGCGTGGCTTCGCTGTCGTGGCAGGCGAGGTGCGGTTGCTGGCTCAGCGCAGTGCCGAGGCGGCCAAGGAGATCAAGAGCCTGATCGGCGACAGCGTCACCAAGGTGGAAAGCGGCAGTGCCCAGGTGCTTTCAGCACGCGAGACCATCGGTCAGATGGTGAGCGAGGTGCGCAAGGTGACCGACCTCGTGGCCGAGATCACGGTGTCGAGCCGCGAGCAGAGCGAGGGCGTGGGCCAGATCAATGCTGCCGTGAGTCAGCTCGATCAAGCCACGCAACAGAACGCAGCCCTGGTGGAGCAGACCGCCGCCGCCGAGAGCATGCGCATGCAAACAGCCAGGCTGATCGAGGCAGTGGCCGTGTTCAAGGTGGATGCTGGCGCCGTCGGGAGCTCCGCAGCCGTGGCAGCTCGCAGCGCCCCCAAGGCTCCGGCGCCCCGGTCGGCCGCATCGCCCAAGGCCACTGCACACAAGCCGGTGGCCAAGCCCGCCGGCAAGCCGGCGGCCACCGCTGCCCGGCCGGCTCCCGAGCCTGCAGCCCCCCCGCCCAAGCCCGCCGCCGCGCCGGCGTCGGCCGGCAGCGAAGGCGATTGGGAGACCTTCTAGCCTGGTGAAGCGCTCCTGGCGCGTCCGGTGCGCTGTTTCTCGCTCAGGACGCCGGTCGGGCCAACTGCTTGCGGATCAGCGCTGCATCGCGCAGGCGTTGGGCCGAGCCGTCGGCGTCCAGCAGCACCACGGTGACCGGGCGCTTGCCGTCCTGGATGCGCATGGCCAGGCAGCGGCCGGCTTCCTCGGTGTAGCCGGTCTTGGAGACGCGGATGTCCCAGCCCTTGGCGCCCACCAGGCGGTTGGTGTTGTGGATTTCGCGCTGGCGGCCATCCACCGGCACCTGCGCCTTCTTGACGCTGGTGATGCGCTCGATCTCGCCGTAGCGGGCGGCGGCAGCCGTGATGGTGGCCATCTCGGTGGCGGTGGAGGTGTTGGCGGGCGACAGGCCGGTGGGGTCGGTGATGGCTGTGCGTTTCAGGCCCAGGGCGTGGATCTTGGTCTGCATGGCGCGCGCGAAGCCGGCGTCGCCGCCAGGAAAGGTGCGCGCCAGCGCTGCGGCCGCGCGGTTTTCGCTCTCCATCAACGCCATCTCCAGCGCGGCCTGCCGGCTCATCTGGGTGCCCACCTTCACGCGGGAGCGGCTGTGCTTGAGGGTGTCCACATCGTCGTTGGTGATGCGCAGCTTTTCGTTGGGGTCGAGCTTGGCGTCGAGCACCACCATGGCCGTCAGCAGCTTGGTGAGCGAGGCGATGGGCACGACGGCGTCGGGGTCACGCGCCATCAGCACCTTGCCGGTGGCGTCGTCCACCACCACCACGTGCTTGGCATTCACCGGCAGGCGCAGTGGCTGCGGTGTTGCGGCTTCGGCGGGCGTTACCTGGGTGGGCGCAGGTGAGCTCGCGGCCGGCGAGGCGTCCTTGGCCTTGGCCTGCACCACGAAGCTGGTGGCGGCGATCAGCAGCGCCGGCAGGGCCAGCTTCCAGCCGGTGGCCTGGGGGCGGGGGGCCAGCAGGCGTTCGACGCGGGCGAGCAGGTCGCCACCACGGGCGGACGGGGCAAGGGGAAGTGTCATCGGGAGGGCGTCCAGTTCAGAAAGGGCATGCAGGGCCAGGGCGAGGCGGTGGGCGCCGTCGTGCGGGCCGATCAGTTCGGCAGAGATTTCGTCCGCCACCAGTTCGCGCTCGGCACGCATGCGCGCCGAGAGCCACCAGACGACGGGGTGGAAGAACAGCAGGGCCTCGACGGCGCTCTGCAGCAGGTTGGCGAGGTAGTCCCAGCGCCGCACGTGGGCCAGTTCGTGGGCCAGCAGTGCTTCCAGCAGGTCTGCGGGCAGGCGGGTGAGCAGGGCGGCGGGCAGCAGCACGCAGGGGCGCAGCGTGCCCAGGGCGATGGGGCCGGCCAGGTCGCCCAGCAGGCGCAGGCTGACCG
>JBBIVU010000046.1:0-16096 GCA_037439585.1 Roseateles sp.
CTGCCGCCGCCCCGGCGGTGGCTCCCGTTCAGGCCGCTGCGGCACCTGCGGCCGCCGTGGCGCTGCCGGCCCACCAGCCGACCGCGCCCACCGGCCAGTTGCCCCATGCTTCGCCCAGCATCCGCAAGCTCGCCCGCGAGCTGGGCGTGCCGCTGGCCGAGGTGAAGGGTTCGGGCGCCAAGGGCCGCATCGTCGAGAGCGACGTGCAGGGCTTCGTGAAGGCCGTGATGGCCGGCGCGGTGCAGACCGCCGCCCAAAAGGCCGCTGCGCCCGCCGCAGCGGCAGCCAGCGGCGGTGCGTTCCCGGGCCTGCTGCCCTGGCCCAAGGTGGACTTCGAGAAGTTCGGCGCGGTCGAGCGCAAGGAACTCTCGCGCATCAAGAAGATCTCGGGCGCCAACCTGCACCGCAACTGGGTGGTTATCCCCCACGTCACCAACCACGACGACGCGGACATCACCGAGCTGGAAGCCTTCCGCGTTCAGCTGAACAAGGAGAACGAGAAGGCCGGCATCAAGGTCACGATGCTCGCCTTCATGATCAAGGCGGCCGTGGCGGCGCTGAAGAAGTTCCCCGAGTTCAACAGCTCGCTGGACGGTGACACGCTCGTCCTGAAGAACTACTTCCATATCGGCTTCGCGGCGGACACGCCCAACGGCCTGGTCGTGCCCGTCATCAAGGACGCCGACAAGAAGGGCATCTTCCAGATCAGCGCCGAGATGTCCGAGCTGGCCAAGAAGGCCCGCGACGGCAAGCTGGGCCCGGCGGACATGAGCGGCGGTTGCTTCTCGATCTCGTCCCTGGGCGGCATCGGCGGCAAGTACTTCACGCCCATCATCAACGCGCCGGAAGTGGCCATCATGGGCGTGTGCAAGAGCTCGATCGAGCCGGTGTGGGACGGCAAGGCCTTCCAGCCGCGCCTGATCCTGCCGCTGAGCCTGAGTTGGGACCACCGCGTCATCGACGGCGCGGCTGCGGCACGCTTCAACGTCTACTTCGCGTCGCTGCTGGCGGACTTCCGCCGCATCGCGCTGTGATCGGGGGCTGACGCAATGGCACTCATTGAAGTTCAAGTTCCCGACATCGGCGACTTCGACGAAGTCGGCGTCATCGAGGTGCTGGTCAAGGCTGGCGACACCGTCAAGGTCGAGCAAAGCCTGATCACCGTCGAAAGCGACAAGGCCTCGATGGAAATTCCGTCCAGCGCTGCCGGCGTGGTGAAAGAGATCAAGGTCAAGCTGGGCGACAAGGTCAGCAAGGGCTCGGTCATCGTGTCGCTGGAAAGCAGCGATGCGGCGGTGCCCGCTCCGGCACCTGCCGCCGCAGCGCCGGCTCCCGTGGCCGCTGCTGCACCGGTGCAGGCCCCTGCGGCCGCCACCTACAGCGGCAGCGCCGACCAGGCCTTTGACCTCGTCGTGCTCGGCGGCGGCCCCGGCGGCTACTCAGCCGCCTTCCGTGCGGCCGACCTGGGCCTGCAGGTCGCCATCGTCGAGCGCTATGCCACGTTGGGTGGTGTCTGCCTGAACGTGGGCTGCATCCCGTCCAAGGCGCTGCTGCACGTCGCCGCCGTCATGGACGAAGCCAGCCACATGGCCGACCTGGGCGTCGTTTTCGGCGAGCCGACGGTGGACATCGACAAGCTGCGCGCCCACAAGAACAAGGTGACGGGCAAGCTGACCGGCGGCCTCGCGGCCATGGCCAAGATGCGCAAGGTGACGGTGCTGCGCGGCGTCGGCTCCCTGCTCGACGCGCAACACCTGAAGGTCGAAGCGACCGAAGGCGCGGTCGGCCAGGCCAAGACCGGCACGGTGCAGACCGTGGCGTTCAAGCGCCTCATCATCGCGGCCGGTTCTCAGGCCGTGCGCCTGCCCTTCCTGCCCAACGACCCGCGCATCGTCGACTCCACCGGCGCGCTGGAGATGGGCGTCAAGCCCGAGAAGATGCTCATCGTCGGTGGCGGCATCATCGGCCTGGAAATGGGCACGGTGTACTCCACGCTGGGCGCGCGCCTGGACGTGGTGGAAATGCTGCCCACGTTGATGACCGGCGCGGACCGCGACCTCGTCAAGGTCTGGCAGAAGTTCAACCAGCACCGCTTCGACAACATCATGTTGAACACGAAGACGGTGGCGGCCGAAGCCAAGCCGGACGGCATCTACGTCACGTTCGAAGGCGAGGGCGCGCCCAAGGAGCCGCAGCGCTACGACCTCGTGCTGCAGGCCGTGGGCCGCACGCCCAACGGCAAGAAGATCGCCGCCGAAAACGCCGGCGTGGTGGTGACCGACCGCGGCTTCATCCCGGTCGACGTGCAGATGCGCACCAACGTGCCCAGTGTGTTCGCCATCGGCGACATCGTGGGCCAGCCCATGCTGGCCCACAAGGCGGTGCACGAGGGGCATGTGGCGGCGGAAGTCATCGCCGGTGAACTGCTGGGCGACGAGAAGCTCCAGAAGAGCCAGTTCGACGCCCGCGTGATCCCGAGCGTGGCCTACACCGACCCCGAGGTCGCCTGGGTGGGCATGACCGAGGACGAAGCGAAAGCCAAGGGCATCAAGATCACCAAGGGCCTGTTCCCGTGGACGGTCTCCGGCCGTGCCATCGCCAACGGCCGCGACGAGGGCTTCACCAAGCTGATCTTCGACGAGGAGAGCCACCGCATCATCGGCGGCGGCATCGTCGGTACCCATGCCGGCGACATGATCGGCGAGATCGCGCTGGCCATCGAGATGGGCGCCGACGCGGTGGACATCGGCAAGACCATCCACCCGCACCCGACGCTGGGCGAGAGCATCGGCATGGCGGCCGAAGTGGCCCACGGCTCCTGCACCGACGTGCCGCCGGTGCGCAAGAAGTAAGCCACCGTCGCGCGTGCAGCAGGCCCGGTGCCGGTGACGGCTCCGGGCTTTTTCACGTGCAAGTCCCGGGCTAACGCTGGGCCCAGCGCAGGCGAGGGCTGGCCACAATGCGCGCATGAGTGTTTTCTACTGGTTCATGGCCCTGGTCATGGGGGGCACCTTGCTGCCGTCGGCGTTGTTCCTGGGTATCTACGTGTTCACCGGCGCCGACGAGGCACTGCAGCGTGCGCGCGCCTTCTGGAACTTCCTGCGCGTGTTCACGCTGCTGGCTTTCAACATCACCGTGTGGGGCAATGTCGTCGTGGGGCTCTGGCAACTGGCTCGCTAGAGCCGCGACTCGTACATGCGCGGGCAATCCGCCGTGCCGAACCGGTCCACGGGCACGCGAAAGCGCTGGCCGGCCCGCAGCTGCTGCCAGCGCGGCAGGTCGACGCGGCAGACCCACACGTGGTCGCCCCCGTCGCGGAGTTCGATTTCATAGAAAACGTCGCGCTGGCCCAGGCGTTCGCTGCCGGGCTCGCCGGGTGTTGCCGTGCGCAGCGGCGGTTGGGGCCAGGAGAGGCGGTCGCCCGGGCCGCCTTCGCTCTTGACGACCCAGCTGCGGCGCCAGGCCAGCTGCGTGTAGGTGCAGCGTTCAGCAGGCCCGAAGCGCTTGCCGGTGGGGTCGGCCATGCGCCGCCGGGTCACGTCGCGCGCGTCGGCCGGCAGTTCGTCGCACCAGTCCGAGCCCGACTCGGCACGCAGCCGCTCAATGACGATCTCCGTGCGCCAGCGGCGCTGTGTCAGTTCCACGGCCACACCGGGCGGGCCGAACATCCACCAGCCCAGCTTTCCCAGGGTGCCCGCCACCATGGCGCCGAGCACAAGCACCCGCAGGCGTGGCAGCCGCATCAGGCGGCATCGAACTGCGTGTGGATCGCTTCTTCCCAGTGGGTCAGGTCGTCCCAGGTGATGTGCAGCCATTCCATGGCCGCCTGGTGGTGCGTCGCCCAGTCCGCGTCTTCGGGCAGTCCCTCGTGGCGGCGCATCAGGTGCTCGGCGATCAGGCCTGCGGCGACCAGCGTGTGCACTTCCGGTTCGATGTCGGCATGGCCGAGCGCGCTGAAGTCGTGATGCAGGCGTATCGCGGCCATCAGCACGGGCGGCAGGTTCCACACGCGCACCACGAGCGCACCGACGACGGCATGGTCCGTCTTGTGGTTGGCGTTCTCGGTGGCGATGTAGGGGCGGTCGATGCGGGCAGCTGCCTCCACCATGGTGGAGGCGTAGCCGCGCACGCTTTGCAGCAGCACGGGCATGCCTACGTGCAGGAACAGCCCGAAGCTGTGGGCCAGGTCGGCAGACAGACCCGGCAACTGCTGCGCAACGGTGGCCATGGCGATGGCGCGCTTGCTGCTGCGCTCCCAGAAGCGGGCCAGTTGCGGCGCATTGACCGGGATGGCGTGTTGCGCGAGGAAGCCGGTCATGACCGCCACGCTTTCGTTCAGGCCGATGCGCGTCATGGCCTGGCCCACGGTGGTGCAGGGCAGGCCCACGGGCTTGAACAGCGGCCCATTGGCGATGCGCAGCAGCGTGGCCGCCATAGCCACGTCGCTGGAGGCAATGCGGGCCACGGCGTTGAGGTCAGGCTCGGTGGCACCCATGGCCTGTTGCAGCTGGGCCAGCAGTTCCGGGCAGGGGGGAATCTGGATCTGCTGCAAGGCCCCGCGGCGGCGCGACTGGTCGAGGTCGTCGCGAATCTGCTGCGTGCGCGAAGTGTGAGGTGGGGCCGGGTTCTGCATGGTTTGAAAATCTTAGGCTGGCCGGGGGCGGGTACAGTGAAATGAACCTGCGCCGGCCGTCAATCTTGCCCACTTCCTTGCCCCGCGTCGCTCCTTTTTTCCGCACCCGATGGTGGCGGCTGGCGGCATTGGCAGCGCTGGTGCTGGGGCCGTTGATGGCTGGGGCGGCGTACGACGCGGGACGGGTGCTGGAAGCCGCTGCGGCGCGCGGGCCCCGGGTGGTGGAGCAGGCCCAGGCCCTGTTGCAGCAGATCGAACGCAGCAGCGCTCAGGACGAGTTGCAGCGGCTCAGGGAGGTCAACGACTTTTTCAACCGCCGGCTGGCGTTCAAGGAAGATTCGGTGACCTGGGGGGTGCCGGACTACTGGGCCACGCCGCTGGAAAGTCTCGAAAAGCGTGCGGGTGACTGCGAGGACTATGCCATCGCCAAGTACTTCAGCCTGGCCGCCACCGGCGTGCCCACGGCCAAGTTGCGCATGGTGTACGTGCGGGCCCGTCTGCAGGGGCAGTCGCTGGCGCACATGGTGCTGGCCTACTATGCCCAGCCGGGCGCCGAGCCGTTGATCCTGGACAACCTGCGGCCGGAGGTGCTCCCCGCAGCGCAGCGCGCGGACCTGACGCCGGTGTTCAGCTTCAACACCGAGGGCCTGTGGCAGGGAGCAGGCCAGGTGACGGCGGGCGACCCGATGGCCCGCCTGTCGCTGTGGCGGGAGTTGGTGGCCAAGGTCAGAGCAGAGGGTTTCTTGTGATGGGGAGTCAGACATGTCCTTGATGCGGCAGATCGCCTGGCTGGTGCTGGGAGTCGTGCTGGCCGCGCTTGCGGGCGCGGTGGGTTTGTCCATGCTGTCCACCCAGCAGCTCATGCGCACCCAGCTGGGGTTGAAGAACGCGGACAACGCACAGACCCTGGCCCTGGCGCTCTCGCAACAGCAGGGCGACCGTGAGTTGATCCAGCTGCTGATGTCGGCCCAGTTCGACACCGGGGCCTACGAGTTCGTGCGCTGGCGCGACGTGGGCGGCAAGCCGGTGTTCGAGCGCACCGAGGCGCCCCGCACGGGCCAGGCGCCGGCCTGGTTCCGCCGCTGGGTGCCGATGGACGCTGCCCCGGGGGTGGCCCAGATGTCCAATGGCTGGAATGCCATCGGCACGGTCGAGCTGAAGAGCCATTCCAGCTACGCCCATGACGCGTTGTGGCGCAGCAGCCGGCAGTTGCTCGCTTGGCTGCTTGTCGTGGGCATGGGCGCGGCCTTTGTGGCCTGGGCAGGCCTGCGACGCATCCGGCGGCCCCTGGACGCTGCGGTGGCCCAGGCCGAAGGGGTGCTGGCAGGCGCCTACGGTCAGGTGACCGAGCCTCGGGTGCCCGAATTGCAGCGCCTCACGCGCGCCATGAACGCCATGGTGCAGCGGGTGAAGGACCTGTTCGAGGCCCAGGCTGGGCAACTGCTGGTGCTGCGCGAACAGGTGCACCACGACCCGCTGACCGGGGTGTCGACGCGCCGGCACTTCCTGGCCGAGCTGGAGGCCGCGCTGCTGCGTGAGGACGGCCCGGTGGTGGCTGGCCTCGTCCTCGTGCGCCTGCGCGACCTGCCAGGGTTGAATGCCCGCCTGGGGCGCAGTGCGGTGGACGATGTGCTGCTGACGGTGGTCACCGCATTGCAGGCCTACCCCGATTCGGTCACCGACTGCCGCGTGGGTCGCCTCAACGGGGGAGATTTCGCGCTGTGGCTGCCGGCCCAGGGCGTGGCGGCGGAGACGGCCCATGCCTTGGCCGATGCGCTGCGAGCCAGCCTGCCGGCACTCGGGCCCGGCGTGCAGGTGGCGCTGGGTGCCATCGAGCTGCCACGCGAGCGGCCGAGCAGCGTCTGGCTGGGCGAGGCCGATGCAGCGCTGGCCCGCGCCGAGCACCTGAGCGAGGCCCGTGGCGGCTTCGTCGTCGAGATCGTGGCCGAGCCGGGCCTGGGGCGCGAGCAGGGCGAAGGCCTGTGGCGGACGCAGCTGCAGGAAGCGGTGCGGGCACAGCGTGGCCGGCTGGTGGAGTTCCCGGTGCGTGACCGGGGCGGCCGCGTGCTGCATCTGGAGTGCCCGCTGCAATTGCAGTTGGAGGGGCTCTACCTGCCGGCAGCATCCTGGCTGCCGCTGGCGGTGCGCGCGCGCCTGACGGGGCCGGTCGACCTGTACGCCGTCGAGCTGGCCTTGCGCGCGATCACGGCCGATGGCCAGGCCCGTTGCATCAACGTGGCGCCGTCATCTCTGGCAGATGCGGCCTTCCTGCCCCAGCTGCGGGAGTTGCTGGCGCACTGGCCGCAGGCCGCTCGGGCCTTGCTGCTGGACTTGACTGAAGCGGCCGCTACAGAGCACTTCGAGCGCCTGCTGGAGCTGGGCCAACAGCTGCGGCCCTTGGGCGTGAAGCTGGGCCTGGAGCATGCCGGTGCGGGTCTGGCACAGGTGGAGAGGCTCTACCAGGCCGGGCTGGACTACGTGAAGCTGGATGCCTCCGTGTTGCTGGGCGTGGCCGGCGAGGCCGGGCGCGCGGCCTTCGTGCGCGGCATGGTCATCATGCTGCGCAGCCTGGCGCTCAAGGTGTACGGCGAAGGCGTGGTGGACGAGATGGACGCTCAAGCGCTCTGGGACTGCGAGCTGGATGGCCTGACCGGCCCCTGGGTGACGGCCAGCCTGCGTTGAATCCGAGGCACGTGCTCGATCTTCCCGATCACTCGGCCCTGGGACAGGGCCCGCCGGCCTCAGAGCTTCATTTCCCACCGCAGCTGCCATTGCGTGTAGCTGGGTCCGCCGCTGCGTGAGGTGATGAGCTGGTCACCGGTGGCGATGACGGTGCCGCTGAAGTAGTCCATGGCCGACAGGTTGGTGGCCGACAGCCGCAGCGACTGCTCGGCGTTGATCGCCCACAGCGCAAACGCATCCACCACGGCCTTGCGGCTGGTGGTGGACTCGGTGATGAGCGTCTGCTGGGTGGTGGTCTGCGGCGTCCAGTTCAGCGACGCGCCCAGCGTCAGCGGCAGCGAGCGCAAGCGGTAGTCGGCCCCGAGGTTGGCCGTGCCTTTGGGCTGCCCATCGACGTGGTTGTTCGGTCCCGGGATGCCGTCCACCCGCGAGGTGAAGACGCTGAAGTTGCTGCGGACGTTGATGGGTGGCGCGTCGTCGAAGTATTCGTCCAGCCGGAAGCGCGCCTCAATCTCCACGCCAGCGGTGCTGGCCTTGCCGATGTTCTGAGGTCGAGCCACCCAACGCGGGGCGGCGCTCCAGGGCACGGTCTCCAGCGCGGTGACGGTGCGCATCAGGTTGCTGATGCGGCGCTCGAAAAAGTTCGCGCTGAGCAGGCCACCCTTGGTCAGGTAGTGCTCGACGCCGATCTCGAAGCCCGTTGCCAGTTCGGGCTTGAGGTCGGGGTTGCCGGCGCGGTCCGGCGTGTTCGCCTGGTGGGGCACCTGGCTGTTGATGGTCGGGCGGGCCAGCAGGTCTTGCAACTGCGGGCTGCGGTAGCTGCGGGTGAGGCTGGCGCGGATCATGTCGCGGCCGCGGTCGTCCAGCTTGTAGCGGGCGTGGGCCAGCGGGGTGAAGACGCGGGAGCGGTTGCGTGCGTCGTAGCTGGCGGCACTGGAGCGGGTGGTGATGCCTTCCCAGCGGGCGCCGGCATAGAAGTCCCACCGCTGGCCGACGGTCCATTCGTCCTGAGCGTAAGCGGCCATGCGGGCGGTCGCTGCGTCCAGGTCGTCTCCGAAATCTGCCAATCCGGCCTGCGGCGTGCCGTTGACCAGGGTGACCCGGTTCTGGTGCCGTGTGGTGCCTTCCCCTTCGACGCCCGTCACGAGGGCGTGCTCGTTGGTCAGCGTGTGCGACAGCTTGGCCAGTGCGCTCCAACTGCTGTCGTGGCTGGTGGTGCGGTCGTCCTGCAGCCGGGTGCCGGCGCCGGCCAGGCGTTCCTGCCGCACGTTGTGGCTCTCGGAGCCGGAGCGCCCCAGCCCGGCGCGGGCTTCCAGCCGCGTTTCGCTGCTCAGGCGGCTTTGCCACTGGGCGTTCAGGCGCCCCATCGTGAAACGGCTGTCGCCGTCGGTGTTCACTTGATCGTAGAACCCGGTGGGGGTTGGTTTGGGCGCGGGTGTCGTGGTCTGCAGCAGTTGCGACTGCGTGCTCGCCCGAGTGGCGACGACGAAGGGCTGCAGGGCCAGGCTGTCGGTGGCGTTGAGCTTGAGCTGCATGCGCCCGGTCAGGTTGAGCGCGTTGCGCTCCTCGGAGCTGCGCCCCCGGGACGTGACGAGGCTGTCGGTCTGGGTGGCCAGCGTGCGGGTCACCGTGTCGTTGATGACGTCGTCGATGCGCCGACCCTGCATGGCGTTGATCGTCAGGTTGTAGGCATGGCCTTCGCCGAAGTTGTCGTTCCGGCTCCAGCCGATGCCTGGGCTGATCTGGCCCCGCTCGGTGCTGAATCCGGCACGGAACTCGTTGAGCCGCTTCTTCAGGGCTTCGCGCAGCACCACGTTGATGGTGCCCGCCACGGCGCGCGTGCCGTACTCCGCTGTGGGCGCGCGCAGCACTTCGATGCGCTCCACCTGCTCTGGCGGAAGCTGGTCCAGCGAGAAGCCGGGCGGCATGCGCTCGCCGTTGACGAGGATCTGTGTGTAGCCGCCGCCCATGCCGCGCATCCGGATGTCGCCACCGCGTCCTGGGCGGCCGCCAGTCGTCACGCCGGGCAGGCGCTTGAGCATTTCACCCAGCGTCGAGTCACCGAACTTCTCGATCTCGTCGCGTGTGATGACCAGCTTGCTGGCGGTGGAGGCCTTGCGGATGGTGTCGTCGCTCGCCGTGCCGTTCACCTCCACCCGTTGGAGCTGCTCCGACTTGGTCCCGGTCGGCGTGCTGCGTGCGCGGGTGTTGGCAGCCGGTGCCGAGGCGGCGGTGTCGGGGGCGGCGGTGGCAGTCTGTGCGCGGGCTGCGTGCAGGCTGCAGCACGCCAGCATGGCGGCTGCAGCGGTGAGTCGGAGGTCATGCATAAGCTGCCAGCTTGCCATCCGACTTCAGGCGCCTTGTGGCGCGTCGGTTAACGCAATTTTTCTTTACCCGAGGTGCGCTGGAACAAGCAGCGCGGCCGCAGCGTTGTCTACAGCCCGAATTGCACCGAGAGGTAGGCGCCGGTCTGGCGCCTGGGCTGCACGGCCGGGGCAATGGCTCCCAGGTCCACCCAGGCCGCCGTGAGCGACACGTGTTTGTTGGGGGCCCAGGCGACGAAGGCGTCGCGCCAGTGGTCTTCCTTCAACGCGCCGCTTCCCAGCACGGAGTGGTTCAGGTTGTTCGGCTTGGCGCGGAACTCCACCCCGAGGGCCAGGTTTTTGGCCAGCAGCTTGGCGAGTGAGAACTCGGGTTGCAGTCGCAAGCCCTGACCCTGGGCCCCACCGAACCCCAGCAGGCCGTTCTGGTTCGCCTGGGTTGCGCGCACAGTCAGACTGGCCAGCACGCCCTCCGCCAGGAAGAGTTTGGTGGCGCTGAGGTAGGTGTCGATGCCCGAGGCCTTGGCGCCAAGCGGGCCGAACAGCGTCGGGCCGAGCGGGCCGGCGTGCGTACGCTTGGCTTCGACGCCAATGGCCCATTGGGGCATCAGCGTGTCGCTGTCCAGCACCGCCTCACCTGTCAGCCGCAACTTGATGGCGAAGATGTCCTGTTTCAGGTGCAGGCCGGCCAATCCCAGAGGTGCGAGGTTGTCCCGCGCATCCAAGTCCTGTCGTGCCACCGACACCTCGAGGCGGTCATGGAAGCTCACAGCGGCTCCCATGATCTGCAGTCCGTAATCGCGGGTGCTGCTGCGGGTGACGAACGCCGTGGCCCCGACCTGGCCGGTGGTGGCGTAGCTGCCGGTGACGGCCCAGGGTGTGAGTCCGCCGCCAGCCGCGCCATCGATGCTGGTGACGCCACCGGTCAGCAGCAGCTTGCCGCCAGCTTGCGCCAGTGCCGGCCCGGCCAGCGTGGCAGCGACGAGCAGGAGAACGGTACGGTGCATGGTGGTTTCGTCGTGGAAGTGGGTGACGCACTCTACGCACAAAGCCTGCCGGCGCATGGCCCAACGCCTGCGGGCTAGACTGCCTGCCCCCTATCCCGTGAACAGTTTCCCGACATGACTGCGATCTCCGAAGCCCAGTTGCAACCCCTGCTTCAAGCTGTTGTCGACCCCGGGAGCGCCCGCACCCTGGGCGAGGCCAAGGCGCTCCGCGCGATCCAGGTGCAGGGTGGCGACGTGGCCGTTGACATTGAGCTCGGCTACCCCGCAGCCAGCATGCATGCGGCCTTGCGTGCCGCCGTGATTGCTGCCGCCAGGGCGCTGCCGGGCGTTGGCAATGTCAGTGTCTCCATCAGCACCCGTGTCGTCGCGCACGCCGTTCAGCGGGGCGTGCAGCTGCTGCCTGGTGTGAAGAACATCATTGCCGTGGCGTCTGGCAAAGGCGGTGTGGGCAAGAGCACCACGGCAGCCAACCTGGCGCTGGCCCTGGCTGCCGAGGGGGGCCCGCGTGGCGTGCTGGACGCCGACATCTACGGCCCCAGCCAACCCACCATGCTGGGCACCAGCGGCCGCCCGGAGACGCTGGACGGCCAGAACATGGAGCCCCACATCGCCCATGGCCTGCAGGTCAACTCCATTGGTTTCCTCGTGGATGACGATCAGGCCATGATCTGGCGCGGCCCCATGGCCACCCAGGCGCTGGAGCAGTTGCTGCGTCAGACCCGATGGCAGGAGCTGGATTACCTCGTCGTCGACATGCCCCCGGGCACCGGCGACATCCAGCTGACCTTGTCGCAGCGCGTGCCGGTGACTGGTGCCGTGATCGTGACCACGCCGCAGGACATTGCCCTGATCGACGCCAAGAAGGGCCTCAAGATGTTTGAGAAGGTGGGCGTGCCCATTCTGGGCATCGTGGAAAACATGGCCGTGCACATCTGCGCCAACTGTGGCCATGCCGAGCACATCTTCGGCGCCGAGGGCGGGCAGAAGATGGCCGCGCAGTACGGCACCGAGCTGCTGGGCTCCCTGCCCTTGACCATGAGCATCCGTGCCCAGGCGGACTCGGGTGTGCCGACGGTGGCGGCCGAGCCCGATGGTGAAGTGGCCGCGTTGTACAAGGCCCTCGCCCGCAAGGTGGCCGTCAAGATCGCAGCCCAGGGCAAGGACTATTCGGCCAAATTCCCGACCATTGCCATCTCGAAAGGCACCTGACAACAGCCGTCCGATGCTGACGCTTTGCTGACGTGGGATGTAAACCCGACCCTATCGGTGAGTTGGCCAAATACCTATTGGACAAGTCCTATCGATTGTGGAGAAATTCGCCGCATTGCCGCGTGTCGGCATTGTTTTTCAATGTATGGAAGTGGGGCTCAAGCCCCTGGAGACGACATCCATGGACATGAACCGGAGGCAATTCTTCCGGGTGAGTGGCGCGGGGCTGGCAGCATCCAGTCTGGTCGCGCTGGGGTTCTCGCCGACGGCCGCGCTGGCCGAGGCTCGCAACTTCAAGCTCTCCCGGGCGACCGAAACCCGCAACACCTGCCCGTACTGCTCAGTGGGTTGCGGCATCATCATGTATTCGCTGGGCGACAAGGCGAAGAACGTCACTTCGTCCATCATCCACATCGAGGGTGACCCGGACCACCCGGTCAACCGTGGCACGCTGTGCCCCAAGGGCGCCGGCCTGCTGGACTTCGTGCACAGCCCCAACCGGCTGAAGTTCCCCGAGATCCGCGAGCCGGGCAGCAAGGAATGGAAGCGCGTCAGCTGGGACGAGGCGATGGACCGCCTCGTCAAGCTGATGAAGGCCGACCGCGATGCCAATTTCGTCGCTCAGAACGCCGACGGCAAGACGGTCAACCGCTGGCTGACCACCGGCATGCTCTGCGCGAGCGCCTCCTCCAACGAAGCGGGCTACATCACCCACAAGGCGATGCGCTCGTTGGGGATGCTGGTCTTCGACAACCAGGCGCGCGTTTGACACGCCCCGACGGTGGCCAGTCTGGCCCCGACGTTTGGGCGCGGTGCGATGACCAACCATTGGGTGGACATCAAGAACGCCGATCTCGTGCTCATCATGGGCGGCAATGCCGCCGAGGCCCACCCCTGCGGGTTCAAGTGGGTCATTGAAGCCAAGCATCACAACAAGGCGAAGCTGATCGTTGTTGATCCGCGTTTCACGCGCTCGGCCTCGATGAGCGACTACTACGCCCCCATCCGGGCGGGGTCAGACATCGCTTTCCTGGGTGGTGTCATCAACTACCTGCTGAGCAACAAAAAGATCCAGCACGAGTACGTCAAGAACTACACCAACGCCAGCTTCATCGTCGGCGAAGACTACAAGTTCGAGGCGGGTCTGTTCAGCGGCTACGACGAGACCAAGCGCCGTTACGACAACAAGAGCTGGGGCTACGAGCTCGACGACAAGGGTTTCGCCAAGGTTGACCCGACCCTGGAACACCCGCGTTGCGTGCTGAACGTGATGAAGGCGCACTACGCGCGCTATACGCCCGAGCAGGTCAGCAAGATCACCGGCACGCCCAAGGACAAGTTCCTGAAGGTGTGCGAGATGATCTCGGAGACGGCCAAGCCGAACAAGGTGATGACCATCATGTACGCCCTGGGCTGGACACAGCACAGCCAGGGTTCGCAGATGATCCGCACTGGCGCCATCATGCAACTGCTGCTGGGCAACATCGGACTGCCGGGCGGCGGCATGAACGCGCTGCGTGGCCACAGCAACATCCAAGGCCTGACGGACCTGGGCCTGCTGTCGACTTCGCTGACGGGCTACATGAGCCTGCCGCGCGAGAGCGAGCAGGACTTGGAGACCTACTACAAGCCCCGCGCCATCAAACCGCTGCGCCCGGGCCAGATGAGCTACTGGCAGAACTACCCCAAGTTCTTCGTCAGCCAGCAAAAGGCGTGGTGGGGCAAGGCTGCCACGGCCGAGAACGAATGGGCCTTCCATTACCTGCCCAAGTGGGACAAGGCCTACGACGTGCTGCAGGCCTTCGAGTTGATGAATCAGGGCAAGCTCAATGGCTACATCTGCCAGGGCTTCAACCCGGTCGGCTCCTTCCCCAACAAGAAGAAGATCGTCGCGGGCCTGAGCAAGCTCAAGTACCTCGTCATCATCGATCCGCTCATCACCGAGACCGCCGAGTTCTGGAAGAACTACGGTGAGCACAACGACGTGAAGAGCGAGGACATCCAGACGACGGTGTTCCGTTTCCCCAGCACGTGCTTTGCCGAGGAAGACGGCTCGCTGACCAACTCCGGCCGCTGGTTGCAGTGGCACTGGAAGGGCGCCGAGCCTCCAGGCGAAGCCAAGGGAGATCCGGAGATCATCGCCCAGCTCTTCACGCGCCTGAAGGCGGCCTACGTGAAGGAGGGCGGCGCCTTCCCCGACCCCATCCTCAACCTCACCTGGCCCTACCTGCAGCCCACCAACCCCTCGGCCGAGGAACTCGCCAAGGAGTACAACGGCAAGGCCCTGGCCGACGTGCTGGACCCCAAGGACCCGACCAAGGTGCTGGCCAAGGCGGGCGAGCAACTCGCGGGCTTCGGCCTGCTGCGCGACGACGGCTCCACGTCATCCGGCTGCTGGATCTACACCGGTTCCTGGACCCAGGCGGGCAACCAGATGGCCCGTCGTGACAACGCCGACCCCTGGGGCATCGGCCAGACGCTCAACTGGGCCTGGGCCTGGCCGGCCAACCGGCGCGTGCTCTACAACGCCGCGTCCTGCGACCCGAACGGCAAGCCCTGGAATCCCCGGCGCAAGCTCATCAGCTGGAACGGCGAGAAGTGGGGCGGCTCCGACGTGCCGGACATTCGCCCGGATGCCAACCCGACGGATGCCGACGCCGTGCGGCCGTTCATCATGACGGCCGAGGGCGTGGCACGCCTGTTCGCGCCCACCGGCATGGCCGAGGGGCCGCTGCCGGAGCACTACGAGCCGTTCGAGACGCCGCTGTTGGCCAACCCCATGCACCCCAACAACCCCAAGGCCAAGTCCAATCCGGCGGCCCGGGTGTTCAAGGGTGACATGGAGGCCTTCGGCACGCCCAAGGACTTCCCGTACGTGGCAACTTCGTACCGGTTGACGGAGCACTTCCACTACTGGACCAAGAACGTGCGCAGCAACGCGGTCATTCAGCCGCAGCAGTTCGTGGAGATTGGCGAAGAGCTGGCGAAGGAGAAGGGGGTTGCCAACGGCGACTGGGTCAAGGTCAGCAGCAACCGCGGCTTCATCAAGGCCGTGGCGGTGGTCACGAAGCGGATCGCTTCGCTGGACGTGGATGGCAAGCGCGTCCACACCGTGGGTTTGCCCAACCACTGGGGTTTTGTCGGCGTGGCCAAGCCGGGTTATCTCGTGAACACGTTGACCCCCTTCGTGGGCGATGCGAACACGCAGACGCCTGAGTTCAAGAGCTTCACGGTGAACCTGGAGAAGGCCTGACCATGTCATCACTTCAATCTCTCGACATTGCCAAGCGCTCGGCCACCACGACGCCTTCCACGCAGGCACGCACCCACGTCGCCGAAGTTGCCAAACTCATCGACGTGTCCTCCTGCATCGGCTGCAAGGCCTGCCAGGTGGCCTGCATGCAGTGGAACGATCTGCGTGACGACGTGGGCGAGAACCACGGCACCTACGACAACCCGCGCGATCTCTCCGCCCAGAGCTGGACGGTGATGCGCTACTCCGAGGTGGAGGTCGAAAAAGACAAGCTCGAGTGGCTGATCCGCAAGGACGGCTGCATGCACTGCGAGGACCCGGGCTGCCTCAAGAGCTGCCCGGCCCCCGGCGCCATCGTGAAGTACACGAATGGCATCGTGGACTTCATCTCCGAGCACTGCGTGGGCTGCGGCAACTGCGTGACGGGCTGCCCGTTCGACGTTCCGCGGCTGTCCAAGGTCGACAACAAAGCCTACAAGTGCAGCCTGTGTTCCGACCGTGTCGGTGTGGGCCTGGAGCCGGCCTGTGCCAAGGCCTGCCCCACGGGGGCCATCCGCTTCGGTACCAAGGAAGACATGCTGGACTTCGGCGCCGAACGCGTGACCGACCTGAAGGAGCGTGGCTACGCCAACGCGGGTGTCTACGACCCGCAGGGCGTGGGCGGTACCCATGTCGTCTACGTGCTGCAGCATGCGGACAAGCCCGAGCTGTACCACGGCCTGCCGGCCGAGCCCAAGATCAGCCCGCTGGTGTCCTTGTGGAAGGGCGTGGCCAAGCCGCTCGCAGTGGCTGCCATGATTGGTGCCGCCGTCGCTGGGTTCTTCCATTACACCCGTGTGGGTCCCATCGAGGATCCGGACGACCCCAGCGCTGATCGCAACGCCGCCCGCAAGGATGCGGATCAACCCACTGCCTGACCGGAGCGCCACATGGCTACACGCTTTTTGCAGCGCTACAACGCTGGCGAGCGCACCAACCACTGGTTGATCGT
>JBBIVU010000047.1:0-16085 GCA_037439585.1 Roseateles sp.
AGCCCCCCGCCTGAGCCCCCGGGCGTCACAACCGCGACCCCCACCCCCCGGGGAAACACCCGGCCCAGCAGGGCCAAACACGGCCTCACTAAACTGCCGCGATGAACCCGTTCGACGGCCTCACCTGGACCAACCGCTTCGCCGCCCTGGGGCCGGATTTCTTCACCGAACTGCCCGCGCAGGGCCTGCCGGACCCGCACTGGGTGGCGGTCAGCGCGGACTGCGCCCGACTGCTGGGCTTGCCCCCGGACTGGGCATGCTCGCCCGAGGCGCTGACAACGCTTTCCGGCAACACCAACGCGCCCGGCATGCGGCCGCTGGCTACCGTGTACAGCGGGCACCAGTTCGGCGTCTGGGCCGGCCAGTTGGGCGATGGCCGCGCGCTGTGGCTGGGCGAAATCGCCTCCCCGCATGGCACGCAAGAAGTGCAGCTCAAAGGGGCCGGCCTCACGCCCTACTCCCGCCGGGGCGACGGCCGCGCCGTGCTGCGCTCGTCGATCCGCGAGTTCCTGTGCTCCGAAGCCATGGCCGCGCTGGGCGTGCCCACCACGCGAGCGCTGGCCATCACCGGCTCGCGCCTGCCGGTGCGGCGCGAAACCGTCGAGACCGCGGCCGTGGTCACCCGCGTTGCGCCCAGCTTCGTGCGCTTCGGCCACTTCGAGCACTTCGCCCACCACGGCCAGCACGAGGCGCTGCGCCGGCTGGCCGACTGGTTCATCGCCCACCACGCACCGGAATGCGCCGACGCGCCAGAGCCTGTCGTCGCGCTGCTGCGCAAGGTCTCGCTGCAGACGGCCGACCTCATGGCCCACTGGCAGGCCCTGGGCTTCTGCCACGGCGTGATGAACACCGACAACATGTCCATGCTCGGCCTCACGCTGGACTACGGACCCTTCGGTTTCATGGACGGCTTCGACCCCGGCCACATCTGCAACCACAGCGACGACCGGGGCCGCTACGCCTACGCGCGCCAGCCGTCCGTGGCGTTCTGGAACCTGCATGCGCTGGCCCAGGCCCTGCTGCCGCTGATGCCCGGCGAACCCGAGGCTGCCGGGGAGCGGCTGCTGGAGGCCGTGGAGGCCTACCGCGAGCGCTTCGCCGGCCAGATGCTCGGCCGTCTGCGCGCCAAGCTGGGCCTGGTGGGCGAGGACGTCGGCGACCAGTCCCTGGCTGACGACTTCCTCAAGCTCATGGCCGCCTCGCGGGCCGACTTCACGCAGAGCTTCCGCCGCCTGTCGCGGGCCCTCAGCAACCCTGAACCGCTGCGCGACCTGTTCATCGACCGCACCGCGCTCGACACCTGGCTGGCCCGCTGGCAGCAGCGCACGGCGCCCAGCGCCGAGGCCCGCATGCTCGCCACCAACCCCGCCGTCGTGCTGCGCAACCACCTCGCCGAAGGCGCCATCCGCGCGGCGCAGGCCGGCGATTTCTCGGAAACCGAGCGGCTGCTGAAAGTGCTGAGCCGCCCGTTCGACGAACCCGAACTCCCCAGCGACGCGGCCCTGCCGCCCGACTGGGCCTCCACCCTCGAAGTCTCCTGCTCGTCATGACCGACAAAACCTACCCCGTCCAGAAGACCGACGCTGAATGGCGCGAGCAGCTCGACCCCATGCAATACCAGGTGGCCCGCCACGCCGCCACCGAGCGCGCCTTCACCGGCAAGTACTGGGATCACTTCGAGAGCGGCCGCTACAACTGCGTCGGCTGCGGCACCCCGCTGTTCGAGGCCGACACCAAGTTCGACGCTGGCTGCGGCTGGCCCAGCTACTGGGCGCCGGTGAACGGCGAGGTCGTGGAGCGCGTGGTGGACCGCAGCCACGCCATGGTGCGCGTGGAGGTGCGGTGCAACCAGTGCGGCTCGCACCTGGGCCACGTCTTTCCGGACGGCCCGGAGCCCACCGGTGAGCGCTTCTGCATCAACTCTGCCGCCATCGACTTCGTCAAGGACAATCCGTGAGCCCGGCCACCGCCCGGCCGGGCGGAGCAATCTGCTCCCCCTCGACAGAATCAACATGAAGTTACTGCTGGACTTTCTTCCACTCATCCTGTTCTTCGTCGCGTTCAAGGGCGCCGAAGGCCACGCCGACGCTGCGGCTGCCTTCTCGACCGAGCACTTCGGCTTTCTCGTGCAGGGAGGCGTTGTGGGAGCCCAGGAGGCGCCGGTACTGCTGGCCACGCTGGTGGTGATGATCGCCACGCTGGCGCAGGCGGCCGTGCTGAAGCTGCGTGGCAAGAAGATCGACCTGATGCTGTGGATCAGCCTGGTGCTGGTGGTGGTGCTGGGTGGCGCCACCGTCTGGTTCCACAACGACACCTTCATCAAGTGGAAGCCCACCGGGCTGCACTGGGCCATGGCGCTCACGCTCTGGATCTCCCAGGCCTGGTTCGGCAAGAACCTGATCCAGACCATGCTGGGCGCAGAGCTGCAACTGCCCGACGCCGTCTGGCTGCGCCTGAACCGTGCCTGGGTGCTGTTCTTTGCCATCATGGGTGTGGCCAACCTCTATGTGGCCTACCACTTCACCACCTCGGCCTGGGCCAACTTCAAGGTCTTCGGCGTCACCGGCCTCATTGTGCTGTTCACGCTCGGCCAGGGCCTGTACCTGAGCAAGCACATGCCGGCCGACGAGGAAGGGCAGCCATGAGCCTCTCCGGCGAAATCGACGCCCGACTGCGCGCCGCGCTGACGCCCACGGCATTGGTCATTCGCGACGACAGCGCCCAGCACGCGGGCCATGCGGGCGCCCGCGAGGGTGGCCACTTTCATGTGGCTGTCGTGTCCGACCGCTTTACGGGCCTGCAACGATTGGCCCGCCATCGCCTCGTTTATCATGCTCTGTCCGACCTGATGCAGCGCGGCATCCACGCGCTGGCCATTGACGCCCGCGCACCGGGTGAGCACTGATCCGGTCGAGCGTGATCGATCCACGCGCCTGCTCCGGGCGCGATTTTTCAGCCTGTTTCACACTCCCTACCCATGAAGAAGTTTGCGCTCGCCGCCGTCGTCGCGGCCACCATTTCGGCCCTGCTGCCGGCTGCTGCAATCGCGCAGAACGTTGCCACCGTCAACGGCAAGGCCGTGCCCAAGGCCCGCGTCGAGGCGTTGATCCAGCAGGTCACCAAGAGCGGCCAGCAGCAGCGCTCCCCCGAACTGGAAGCCCAGGTCAAGGACGAAGTCGTCCGTCGCGAAATCTTCATGCAGGAAGCCGAGAAGCGCGGCATTCCTCAGGGCGCCGACTACAAGGCCCAGATGGAGCTGGCCAAGCAGATGCTGCTGATCCGCGGCCTGATGGAAGACTTCAAGGCCAAGAACCCCGTGGGTGACGCCGAAGCGCAAGCCGAGTACGACAAGTTCAAGGCCGCCAACAGCGGCCAGGAGTACCGCGCCCGCCACATCCTGGTCGAGAAAGAAGAAGACGCCAAGGCCCTGATCGCTCAGATCAAGGGCGGTGCCAACTTCGAAGAACTCGCCAAGAAAAACTCCAAGGACACCGGCTCAGCCCAGAACGGCGGCGACCTGGACTTCGCCAACCCCAACAACTTTGTTCCCGAATTCAGCAAGGCCATGGTCGCGCTGCAAAAGGGCGAGATGACGCAAGAGCCCGTGAAGAGCCAGTTCGGTTATCACATCATCAAGCTGGAAGACACGCGCCCGGCGCAGTTCCCGGCCTTCGACGACGTCAAGGCCCAGATCAAGCAGCGCATCGAACAGCAGAAGATGGCCGAGTTCCAAGACAGCCTGATCAAGAAGGCCAAGACGGACTACACCTTCTCCAAGTAAGCCTCCGCGGCTGAAAGGGCAAAGCCCGCCCGTCGGCGGGCTTTTTGCTTGTTCAGGCGGCCAGGCCGCCGGCCTCGATGCGCAACTGCCGCTCGCAGCGCGTGGCGATCTCCCGGTCGTGGGTGACCAGCACCAGCGTCGTGCCCGCCTCACGGTTGAGCTCGAACATCAGCGCCATCACCGCGGCACCGGTGGCGAAGTCCAGGCTGCCGGTGGGTTCGTCGGCCAGCAGCAGCGCCGGACGCAGCACGAAGGCACGGGCCAGCGCCACGCGCTGCTGCTCGCCGCCCGACAGCACACGCGGGTAGTGCCGCAGACGTTCACCCAGGCCCACCCGGGCCAGCATGGCTGCCGCCAGATCGCGGGCGTCACGGTTGCCGCTCAGCTCCAGCGGGAGCATCACGTTCTCCAGCGCCGTCAGGTTGGGCAGCAGTTGGAAGCTCTGGAAAACGAAACCCAGTTCGCGGGCGCGCACAGCAGCCCGCTGGTCTTCGTTCAGCGTGAACAGGTCCTGACCACGCAACTTGACGGTGCCGCTGCTGGGTGTATCCAGCCCGGCCAGGATGGCCAGCAGCGTGCTCTTGCCCGAGCCGGATGCCCCCACGATGGCCACCGACTCCTGTGCGGCCAGCGTGAAACTGATGTCATGCAGAATCGTCAGCTCGCCGGTCGCGTCCTTCACGCGCTTGGTGATGTGATCCACTTGAACAAGGATTTCTGGCATGTCGGGACTGCGTCGGCGGGCGATGGTGGCGCACTGTAGCCTGGGGCTGCTGGCCGGCTGGACGTCAGGGGCGTTTGGCACTGCGGCGGAGCCGCCGGTCATCCTCGTCCTGGGCGACAGCCTCTCGGCAGAATACGGACTGAAATCGGGCGACGGCTGGGTGGCGTTGCTCCAAGCACGCTTGGCCGCACTGAAGAAGCTGCACCGTGTGGTGAACGCCAGCATCAGCGGCGACACCACGGCCGGGGGGCGCAGCCGGCTGCCGGCCGCGCTGCGCACGCACAAGCCAGGCATCGTCATCCTGGAGCTGGGCGGCAACGACGCGCTGCGTGGACTGCCGCTGGCCAGTTCGCGCGACAACCTGCTGGCCATGGCGCGAGCCGCACAGACCGCGGGCGCCAAGGTCATCATCGTGGGCATGCAGGTACCGCCCAACTACGGCGCCAGCTACGCGCGCGATTTCGAGGCGCTGTTCAGCGACGTGGCCCAACAAGCCAAGGCTGGCCTCGTGCCCTTCCTGCTCAAGGGCGTGGCAGACCGCACCGATGCGATGGACTGGTTCCAGGCCGACCGCATCCACCCTCTGGCCAAGGCGCATCCCCAGATGCTGGACAACGTCTGGCCGGCACTGAAGCCTCTGCTTTAACGCTCGTTCTGCCGCCCCTCGTTGGGTGACCTTTCCTTGCGCACCGGCACCCCGTCCTGGCGGCCACGCTGCGGGCCGTCGTCGCGCTGCTGGGCGCGGGGCTGGGACTGGGGTTGCGGCTGCTGGGGCTGCATCTGCGGCTGCGGCATTTGCACCCGCACCGGCTCCGCCGGGCGCTGGAACTCGGGCTGCGGCACGCGGCGCTGGAACTCCTCGCGGCGTTGCAGCGACTCGCGCTGTTGAAGCTCACGTTCTTGCATCTCACGCGGCTGGACTTCGCGCTGCAACGGCTGTTGCTGCTGCTGCTGCTGCGCCCGCCAAGGCGTGTTGTCGCCGCCGCCGTGCTGCGCCGGTTCGAAGCCCGGGCGCGCAGGCTGCGGCGACTGCGGTTGTTGGGCGATGGCGGGCACGGCCGGCTGTGTGACTGCCGGTGCCGCCGGCATGACAGTTGGCGGCTCGCGGCCGTCCCGGCGGAGCGGCAATGGGGCCTCGCTGCGCCAACCCATGCTGGACTCGGGCACGCGTGGGATGCGGCGGATCGGCTCGGCCTCCACCGGGCGGGCAGGTGCGGCCGGCAGCACGGCAGCCAGATCGTCTCGGCCAGGGGCGGTGGGCAGCGGGCGCACCCAGCCGGGCTCGGGCTTGCGGTCAGGGCCACGCAACGGCATGGGCTGGATGGCGGCGCCTGGTGCGGGCAGCATGCTCACGGCGGTGGGCACGTCGCGGTAGCGGTGCGGGCGCTGCACGGTCACCGGGTCGCGCAGGTCACGGGGGTCATTGACCCGGGTTTCGTAGCGCGGACTGTGCGCGTAAGCGGGCACAAAGACCTCGCGCGGCGCGAGCGGATACCAGCCAAAGCGCGGCGGTGGCGGGCGGTTGCCGATGTTGATGTTCACGCTGACCGCGCCGCCGCCCACCCAGCCCACCAGGGCGGGCGCATAGGCTGGCCGGTGCACGTAGGCGCCCGGAGCCCAGCACCAACGCCCTCCCCAGTTCACCCAGCGGCCGTAGTGGAAGGGCGCAAAGCCCCAGGGGGCGTCGTCCACCCAGGTCCAGCCCCACAGACGCGACCAGGCCCAGTGGCCGTAACGGTAAGGCGCCCAGTCCACCACGGCCAAGGTGGTGGGGATCCACACCGTGCCGTAATCGGGCGCAGTTTCCCAGCGGCCGTAGCGGTCCAGGTCCTCCGCGCCAGTCATCTCGGGCGACACATAGCGCGCCACAGGCCGATCGCCCTCGTCCCGGCTTTGCGCCAGCACCCAGTCACCGAAACCGTCGCTGTAGAGCGGGCCGCGTTCGGCGCGCGGGCTGTCGGGCCACCACAGTTCGACCTGCTCGCCCGTGCCCATCACCACCGGCGAGGCCGCACGCGCCCAGTCGAAGCGCATGCGCCCCTGCCAGACGTAGACCTTGCTGCCCCGGTCCAGTTGCTCCACGCGGTAAAGGCCTTCGCGCTCGGGCTGGGCCGT
Source organism: Roseateles sp. (assembly GCA_037439585.1). Lineage (GTDB taxonomy): Bacteria > Pseudomonadota > Gammaproteobacteria > Burkholderiales > Burkholderiaceae_C > Pelomonas. The sequence continues at coordinate 6,621 of JBBIVU010000047.1, forward strand.
GCCCTCACGGGTGCGCAGGCGGGTTTCGGCGGCGTTCTCGGGGGAACGCAGCCGCACGGCCACATCGCCGCGGTCCACCTGCAGCAGGGTCTGCCCCTCGTCGAGCTGGCTCAGCTCCAGGTCGCTGCGCTCATCGACCCAGATGGTGGTGGAGCCCGAGCGCAGGCTCACGCGGGCCCGGTCATCGGTGCGCAGGCGGTCACCCTCGCCCACCGTCTGGTTGCGTGCCAGGCGCATCCAGGCCCGGCTGTCGTGGTCAAACAGCCAGGCGTCGCCGATGACATCCACCACACGGGCGGCCCGTGTGGGCGGGTCGCGGTCGGGCCCCTGCGCCTTGGCGCCGGGCGCGATGGCAACCAGCAGCGCCAGCGCCAGAAGGCGCCAGGTGCTGCGGTTGAGGACGAGCGGGGGGGAGGCAGGCGTGGCCATGGTCAGGGTGCTCCTTTGCGACACACCAACGCGCGAGGGCCACGTCTGGTGGACGGCACTTACAAAGGTTTCAATGTCAGCAGGTGCGCGAGCCTCAACGCCTGCCACCGTCAATCATCGTCGCCGTTCGGATCCAAGTCGGGAAACAGGACCGAGGTGAAACCGAACCGGGTGAAGTCGGTGACGCGCATGGGGTAGAGGATGCCGTCCAGGTGGTCACACTCGTGCTGCACCACCCGGGCGTGGAAACCATCGGCGATGCGATCCATGGCGTTGCCGTCGGCATCGAAGCCGGTGTAGCGGATGCGTTCGTGCCGCGCCACGACGCCACGCAGGCCGGGCACGGACAGGCAGCCCTCCCAGCCCTCCGTGCGCCCGCCCTCCAGCACCTCGATGACCGGGTTGATGAGAACGGTGGGCGGCACTGGCGGCGCATCGGGGTAGCGCACGTTCTTGGTGTAGCCAAAGATCACCAGGCGCAGGTCCACACCGATCTGCGGCGCAGCCAGCCCAGCGCCGTTGGCGGCGGCCATGGTCTCGAACATGTCGGCGATCAGCCCCTTCAGCTCGGGCGTGCCGAACTCGGCGACAGGCTTCGCCACGCGCAGCAGGCGGGGGTCGCCCATCTTCAGAATCTCGTGAACGGCCAATTGGGCCTCCTTCGGCTATCGTGCGCCGATTCTAGAAACGCCTCTCGCATGCAGCTCCCCGATTTCCTCGAAGACCTTGGCCACGGCATCTACGCCATCGACACCGGCTTCCAGCGCCCACGCTTCGACGCCGCCTTCCTGATCGTCGAAGACGGCCGCGCCGCCTTCATCGACACCGGCACCAACCATGCGGTGCCGCGCCTGCTCGACGCCCTGGCCGCACTGGGTCTGGCACCTGAGGCGGTGGACTGGGTCATCCCCACCCACGTCCACCTCGACCACGCCGGCGGTGTGGGCCTGCTGATGCAGGCCCTGCCCCAGGCCCACGCCCTCGTTCACCCGCGCGGCCTGCGCCACATGCTCGATCCGAAAGCCCTGTGGCTGGGCGCGCTGGCGGTGTACGGCGAAGAGGAGATGCAGCGCAGCTACGGCAAGCTGGTGCCTGTGCCTGCCGAACGGGCACAGGCCTCGCACGACGAGCAGGTCATCGAGTTGGCCGGTCGCCCGCTGCGTCTGATCGACACGCCGGGCCATGCCAAGCACCACCATGCCATCTGGGACGCACGCAGCCGCAGCTGGTTCACCGGCGATACCTTCGGCCTCTCCTATCGCAACTTCGACGTCGATGCCCGCGCCTGGATCCTGCCCACCAGCACGCCGGTGCAGTTCGAGCCGGACGCCTTGCGGAGCACCGTTGGCCGCCTGCTGAGCACCGAACCGCTGGCCATGCAGGTGACTCACTATGGCCGCATTGGCGGCACGGTGGATGAGGTACGCCGCCTGGCTGCGCTCATGCTGGAGCAAGTGGACGAGATGGTGGCCCTGGCACGAGCGCTGCAATTCACCCCTGACCGCCACGAACGGCTCAGGTCGGGGCTGCTGGACGGTTACCTGGCCCGGCTGCGCCTGCACGGCCATGCCGCGGGTGTCGACGCCGCCGACTGGCTGGCGATGGATGCCGAGTTGAACGCACAAGGTCTGGAGGTCTGGCTGGACCGCCCGGTCCACTGACAGGGCGCTGCGCCCTGTGGCGGTGCGCATCGCCGCACCGCACCGGTGCCACCCTGCACGCGGTGCCGGTTTTCCCGCGAGCCGTCGCTGCTTGCGACGCAGGCATGCGTCTTGCGAAGTCTTTGCCGAGGTGTCGCGCTGACGTGGCCCTCTGCTTCAACAAGCATCGCCAAAGGCGGCGAACCTCATCGCATGGCCCCGACCGAGCAGACCTCTGCTCTCGGGGCCTTCTTATTGGTCGCTCCGATCGGGCACACCTGGACCCGGCCAGCACAGCCCACTTCGCCAGGACACCCATGCACATCGTCCTCATCGGCCACGGAATGGTGGGCCAGAAATTTCTCGAATCCCTCGCTGACCGTCCGATGGCTTCGGCGGTGAGGGTGACCGTGCTGTGCGAAGAGCCTCGCCCGGCCTACGACCGGGTGCACCTGTCAGCCTTTTTCTCGGGCAAGACCGCGGATGACCTGTCGCTGGTGCCGCCTGAGTTCTTCGCCCGCACCGGCTTTGAGCTCCGTCTCGGTGCGCGCGCGATCGCCGTCGAGCGCCGCGACCGCACCGTCACCACGGCCGATGGGGAGGTGCTGCACTACGACAAGCTCGTGATCGCCACCGGCTCGTACCCGTTCATGCCCGCCGTGCCGGGCCGGGACCGCCCGCACTGCCATGTCTACCGCACCATCGAAGACCTGGAGGCCATGCAGGACAGCGGCTCCGTGTCCAAGAGCGGCGTGGTCATCGGCGGTGGCCTGCTGGGGCTGGAGTGCGCCAAGGCGCTGCATGACATGGGCCTGCAAACCCATGTGGTGGAGTTCGCGCCGCGCCTGATGGCGGTTCAGGTGGACGAGACTGGCGGCCGGGTCCTGCGCGAAAAGATCGAAGCGCTGGGTGTGACCGCCCACACCAGCCGCAACACAGTGGAGATCACCGACGGCGTGTCGGCCCGCCACCGCCTCGTCTTCACCGACGGCACCTGGCTGGAGACCGACATGCTGGTGTTCTCGGCAGGCATCCGCCCCCGCGATGAACTGGGCCGCCAGTGCGTGCTGGCCATCGGCCCGCGCGGCGGCATCGTCATCGACGACCAGTGCCGCACCAGCGACCGCAACGTCTACGCCATCGGCGAGGTGGCCTCGTGGAACGGGCAGACATATGGCTTGGTTGCGCCGGGCTACGAGATGGCCCGCGTGGCGGCACGGCACATCGCGGGCGACGCCACCGCCGCCTTCACCGGCGCAGACATGAGCACCAAGCTCAAGCTGATGGGTGTGGACGTGGCCAGCATCGGTGACGCGCACGGCAAAACGCCCAAATGCCGCAGCTACCAGTACGTGGACGAGCGCAAGCAGATCTACAAAAGGATCGTGGTCAGCGAGAACGGCGAGCAACTGCTGGGCGCCGTGCTGGTGGGCGATGCCGAGGCGTATGGCACGCTGCTGCAGATGGCTTTGAACGGCATCAAGCTGCCGGCTGACCCCGAGTTCCTGATCCTGCCCAGCAGTGACGGCAAGTCCAAGGTGGGCATCGGCCCCGACGCGCTGCCCGACAGCGCCCCACTGTGCTCCTGCAACAACGTCAGCAAGGGCCAAATCCGAGCGGCCGTCGGCGAAGGCTGCACCACCATCGACGAGATCAAAACCTGCACGAAGGCTGGCGCCACCTGCGGTGGCTGCGTGCCACTGGTCACGCAAATCATGAAGCTCGAGATGCGCAACCGCGGCATGGCGGTGAACAACCACCTCTGCGAGCACTTCCCGCATTCACGCCAGGAGCTGTACCACCTGATCCGCGTCGGTGGCCTGAAGACCTTCAGCGAGTTGCTGGCCAGGCACGGCAAGGGCCTGGGTTGCGACACCTGCAAACCCGCCGCGGCCAGCATCTTCGCGTCGTGCTGGAACGACTTCGTGCTCAAGCCCGAGCTGGCCAGCCTGCAGGACGGCAACGACTATTTTCTCGGCAACATCCAGAAGGACGGCAGCTACTCCGTCGTGCCGCGCATGCCGGGCGGCGAGGTGACGCCCGACGGTCTCATCGTGGTGGGCCAGATTGCCAAGAAGTACGGCCTGTACACCAAGATCACAGGCGGCGCCCGCGTGGACATGTTCGGCGCGCGCGTCGAGCAATTGCCGCTGATCTGGGAGGAGCTGATCGCCGCCGGCTTCGAGAGCGGCCATGCCTACGGCAAGGCCCTGCGCACGGTGAAGAGCTGCGTGGGCAGCACATGGTGCCGTTACGGCGTGGGCGATTCCGTCGGCCTCGCGGTGGCGCTGGAGAACCGTTACAAGGGGCTGCGTGCACCGCACAAGATCAAGTTTGGTGTGTCAGGCTGCACCCGCGAGTGCGCGGAGGCTCAGGGCAAAGACGTGGGCGTCATCGCAACCGACAAGGGCTGGAACCTCTACGTCTGCGGCAACGGTGGCATGAAGCCACGCCATGCCGAGCTGCTCGCGAGCGATCTGACGCGGGATGAACTCATCCGACTGATCGACCGCTTCCTCATGTTCTACGTCCGCACGGCAGACCGGCTGCAGCGCACGAGCACCTGGCGCGACAACCTCGAAGGGGGCCTGGACTACCTGAAGGAGATCGTCGTCAATGACAGCCTCGGCCTCGCAGCCGAGCTGGAGGCGCAGATGCAGGCTGTCGTCGACACCTACCAGTGCGAATGGAAGACTGCCGTCACGACGCCAGCCGTGCGCCAGCGCTTCCGCAGCTTCGTCAACAGCGACCGGACCGACGAGCACATCGTCTTCGTTGAGGAGCGCGGCCAGATCCGGCCAGCTCGACCCGAGGAGCGGCATGTGTCGCCCCGCCCAGAGCCCGTCGAAACAGCTGACGGCCTGACGGCCTGGCGCACCAACCAAGCGGAGTTTCAGCCATGACCTACACCCCCGTCTGCCGCGTCGAAGACATCCTGCCCGACACGGGAGTCGCCGCTCGGCTTGGCGACCGCCATGTGGCGATCTTTCGCGTGGGGCACGAGCGCTTCCATGCCATCGACAACATCGACCCGCGCTCGGGTGCCAGCGTGCTGTCACGTGGCTTGGTCGGCAACCTGGGCGTGCGGGTGGTCGTCGCCTCGCCGCTCTACAAGAACCATTTCGACCTCGTCACGGGCGAGTGTCTGGAAGCACCCGAACAGTCGGTGCGCGCGCATGCCGTGCGGGTGGAGGGCGGGCAGGTGATGGTCGCCTTGGAAGGCGTGGCGTGACGCGGGAAGCGGCAGCGCGTCGGGGACCCGCCCCACTTTCGCGGCTCAGACGTCCAGGCCGAGTTCCTGAATCTTGCGCGTGATCGTGTTGCGACCGATCCCCAGCTTCTGAGCGGCTTCGATGCGGCGGCCACGGGTGATGTCGAGCGCCGTCAGAATGAGCTGGGCCTCGAAGCGCTTGGTCAGCGCGTCCCACACGTCGGTCTCGCCGGCGGCCAGGCGGGCGCGGGCGTCGGCGGCCATGTCCGCCAGCCATCCTTCACCGCTGCTGGTGTTGGCTGGGGCCGCTGCAGGCTGTGGCGCAGCCATGGCACCCGGCACGGCCGCCACGGGGCTCGTCATGGCCGTCACCGAGGGTGCTGGCACGTAACCGGGCTGCAGTTCGTCGGGCAGGTCTTCGGGTTCCACCACCTGGCTGGGTGCCATGACGCTGAGCCAGTGGCAGATGTTTTCCAGCTGCCGCACGTTGCCGGGAAACTCGAAGTGCGTCAGCACGGCCAGCGCCGCATCGCTCAGTCGCTTGGGCTCCACACCGAGCTCGGTGGCGCTGCGCTGCAGGAAGTGGCGGGCCAGCGCAGGCACATCTTCCTTGCGCTCGCGCAGCGGCGGCAGGCGCAGGCGGATGACATTGAGGCGGTGGAACAAGTCCTCGCGGAACACGCCCTGGCGCACGCGGTCTTCCAGGTTCTGGTGGGTGGCAGCGATGACGCGCACGTTGCTGCGCATGGGGCTGTGGCCGCCCACGCGGTAGAACTGGCCGTCGGACAGCACGCGCAACAGCCGCGTCTGCAGCTCGAAGGGCATGTCGCCGATCTCATCCAGGAACAGCGTGCCGCCGTCCGCCTGCTCGAAGCGGCCACGCCGCGAAGCCTGCGCACCCGTGAACGCGCCACGCTCATGGCCGAAGAGTTCGCTTTCCAGCAGGTCTTTCGGGATGGCCGCCGTGTTGATGGCCACGAAGGGGCCTTCGCCACGTGGGCTGTGCTTGTGCAGCGCGCGGGCCACCAGCTCTTTGCCGGAGCCGCTCTCGCCCGTGATCATCACCGTGACGTTGCTCTGTGACAGCCGGCCGATGGCGCGGAACACGTCCTGCATGGCCGGCGCCTGGCCCAGCATCTCGGGCACTTGCGCGGCAGCCTCCTGCTCGCCGGCCTCGCGCTGGCTTTCTTCCTGGGCGCGGCGGATGAGCTCCACAGCACGCGGCAGGTCGAACGGCTTGGGCAGGTACTCGAACGCACCGCCCTGGAAGGCCGACACGGCGCTGTCCAGGTCGGAGTAAGCCGTCATGATGATGACGGGCAGCGCGGGCAACTTGGCCTTGACCTTGGCCAGCAGTTCCAGGCCCGAGCCTCCGGGCATGCGGATGTCGGACACCAGCACCTGCGGGGTGTCGTCCTCCAGCGCAGCAAGCATGTCGCGCGCATTGCTGAAGCTGCGCACCGGCAGCCCCTCGCGCGCCAGGGCCTTCTCGAGCACGAAGCGGATCGAGTGGTCATCGTCTACAACCCAGATGGATTTCATTCGGTTCCTCAACCGCGCCAGTGGGCTCGTGACCTCAGGGCAACGGAATCGTGATTCGGAAGTTCGTCAGGCCCGGCTCGCTTTCGCAATCGATCATCCCTTGGTGCTGTTGGGCGATCGTCTGCGCAAGCGTGAGTCCGAGACCGGAGCCGCCATCGCGCCCCGACACGAGGGGGAAGAAGATGCGATCCCGGATCTCGGCGGGGACGCCGGGACCGTTGTCCTCAATATGCAATTCCAGTGCCAGCCGCCAGCGCTGCTTGCCGATGGTGACCTGCCGCGCCACGCGGGAGCGCAGCGTGATCTGGGCATCACCCGCTGCAATGCGCGAACTCAACGCTTGAGCGGCGTTCTGGACAATGTTGAGCACCATCTGGATGAGCTGCTCGCGGTCGCCGCGGAAGTCGGGCAGTGAGGTGTCGTAGTCGCGCGTGATGGTCAGGCCGCCCACGGGGGTCTGATGTTCGATGAGCACCAGCGCCCGCACGCGTTCGCAGATCTCGTGGATGTTCACGTCCCCCACCACCTGCGCCTTGCGGTGCGGGGCGAGCAGGCGGTCCACCAGGCTCTGCAGGCGGTCCACCTCGTGCACGATGACCTGGGTGTACTCGGTCAGCTCGGCGCTGCCGTCCTGCAGTTCCAGCGCCAGCAGTTGAGCTGCGCCACGGATGCCGCCCAGCGGGTTCTTGATCTCATGGGCCAGGTTGCGTGTCAGCTCCTTGGTGGCCTGCACCTGGTCGAGGCTGCGCTCGTCGCGGTCTTGACGCGCCTGCTGGGCGATCTCGATGAGCTCCACCAGCACCCGTGGCGCACCGTCGTGGCTGGCGTCCATCTGCGACACGATGACGTGCACCGGCAGGCCATCCTCGTGAGCCCAGGCGCCCCGACGCAGCAGGGCATCGAAGCGGCTGCTGGAGTAATGGTTGGCAGCCACGCCAGCCAAGGTTTCAGTGAGGCGCTGGACATCATCAAACCAGTCGGGCAACTGGGCTTTCTGGACGGCACGGCGAGACAGCCGCATCACGTTCTCGAAGGCGGTGTTGGCAAACAGGCATTCGCCGTCAGCGCTGACCACGACAACCATCGTGGCCAACAGGTCGAGGCCAGCGAACTCGGCCGGCAGCAAGGAGGTATCAGTCATGGGGCGCCAAGGCGCCGGGCGCCTCAGGGAAGCTTGGAGATTTCGCGCTTGAGCGCCTGGACGTCGGCCTCGTAGCGACCGATGTTGTCCTTGAGTTCGGCCATGCGGTCGAGGTACTTCTGGTAGTTGCGCTCGTCGCCGCGCCGCTCACCCTGGCCGTTGTTGAAGTCCCTCTGCGCTGCAGCCAGGCGCTCCTCGGCCTGGCGCAATTCAGTCTGCAGCACGCGGCGGCGCTCGTCATCGCGCACCCGTTGCTGCCCGGCGTCCCCGCGGGTGTCACCACTGCGCGGGCCCTCCAAAGCCGCACCCGGTGCGGCACCTGCGCGGGGCTTGGGCGCCTGCAGCACGGTGATGGGCGTGCCCTCGATCGTGCGGCAGCCCTTCTCGGTGGCCTCTCTGGCGGAGAGCGCATCGGTGTAGAGCACCGGCGGCCCCGGGCAACGGTAGACCGTGCCCTGGGCTTGCACACCCAGGCTGGCCAGGACGAAGAGCAATGCCAGCAGTCGATTCAGCATGGCGGGATTGTGGCTCAGCGCCATCAACAAAAAAGGGGCCGCTCAGGCGGCCCCTCTCCGGGGATGACCAGGCAGCGGGAGAGCTGCCTGCGCTCATCACAGTGCGTAGTACATGTCGAATTCGACCGGGTGCGTGGCCATGCGGAAGCGGGTCACTTCCTGCATCTTCAGCTCGATGTAGGCGTCGATGTAGGCATCGGTGAACACGCCACCCTTGGTCAGGAACGCGCGGTCCTTGTCCAGGTACTCCAGGGCCTGATCCAGGCTGTGGCAGACGGTCGGGATCTTCGCGTCTTCTTCCGGCGGCAGGTGGTACAGGTCCTTCGTGGCGGCTTCGCCCGGGTGGATCTTGTTTTCCACGCCGTCCAGGCCGGCCATCAGCAGGGCAGCGAAGCACAGGTACGGGTTGGCAGAGGGGTCCGGGAAGCGCGCCTCGACGCGGCGGCCCTTGGGGTTGGCCACGTACGGGATGCGGATCGAGGCCGAGCGATTCTTGGCCGAGTAGGCCAGCTTCACCGGGGCTTCGAAACCAGGCACCAGGCGCTTGTACGAGTTCGTACCCGGGTTGGTGATGGCGTTCAGCGCACGGGCGTGCTTGATGATGCCGCCGATGTAGTACAGCGCGAAGTCGCTCAGGCCGGCGTAGCCGTCACCGGCGAACAGGTTCTTGCCGTCCTTCCAGACGGACTGGTGAACGTGCATGCCGGAGCCGTTGTCGCCCACCAGGGGCTTGGGCATGAAGGTGGCCGTCTTGCCATAGGCGTGGGCAACGTTCTGGACGATGTACTTTTGCAGCTGCGTCCAGTCGGCCCGCTGGACCAGCGAACTGAACTTGGTGCCGATTTCCATCTGGCCGGCGTTGGCCACTTCATGGTGGTGGACTTCGACGGGGATGCCCATCTGTTCCATGATCAGGCACATCTCCGAGCGCATGTCCTGGCCGCTGTCGACCGGGGGCACGGGGAAGTAGCCGCCCTTGACAGTGGG
>JBBIVU010000048.1:0-15965 GCA_037439585.1 Roseateles sp.
AGCGCAGCAGCGTGGATTTGCCGCAGCCCGATGGGCCGACGAACACCATGAACTCGCCGTCGCGGATCTCCAGGTCGATGCCATGAAGGATGCGCGTGTCACCGTAGGCCTTTTCCACGCCGGTCAGTCGAACGTCTGCCACTTCTAACCTTTCTGTCGCCGGGCGCGTCGTGGCCGGCTTGTCTCGTCAATTTGGGCTGCAAGCGGGCTCAAATTTCTTCTCTTTGCCCTTGTTTGTAGACAATATACAGTCCGTTTAGGTTGGAGCCAACAGAAAAATCCTGGAAAAATCTTTGCTAAATCCTTGTAGATCAAGGATTTGCGAAACTAACCGGGTTTTCCCGACGTAGTCAAACTACACAATGAGTCGCCGCTGGTTGATACTTCGACCACCGCTACCGCTCGGGTAGCATTCTTGCCCCCGTCGCTGGGGGCTGGCACTGATGAACACCGCAACCCGCCCGCCCGTTCAACGCAAGACCAAGTCCAAGGCCTCCACCGTGATGAAGACGCCGACTGCCCTCACTGCCGAAGACCAGGCCTTGCGCGCCGCCTTCGAAGCCGCCTACGAGCGCGAGCTCTCGCAAAGCAGCCACGGTGCCACGCCGCAGGCTGCCCTTCATGCAGCGGCCATCGCCTGCCGCGAGGCATTGGCACGCCGCTGGGCGACCACGCAGGCCCAGGATGCCCAACGTGGTGAGAGGGCATCCGTGCGCCGCGTGCACTACCTGTCGATGGAGTTCCTGATGGGCCGCGCGCTGTCGAATGCGCTGGCGGCCCTGAAGCTGGCCGAGCCGCTGGAGGCCAAGCTGGCCGAGCAGGGCACGACGTTGGGCGACGTGCTGGAGCGCGAGCCCGATGCCGCGTTGGGCAACGGCGGCCTCGGCCGCCTGGCGGCCTGCTTCCTGGACTCCTTCGCCGAGCTGGAGCTGCCGTCCTTCGGCTACGGCCTGCGTTACCGCTATGGCACGTTCGCCCAGGTCATCAGCCAGGGCCGCCAGATGGAGCAGCCCGACGACTGGACGCGCGACTCGCCTGCCTGGGAGCTGCCCCGCCACGACCTGCGCTACCAGGTGGGCTTTGGCGGCCGCATCGAGGTGGACGCCTCGGGCGTGCGCCGCTGGCAGCCGGCCGACAGCATCGAGGCCCAGGCCTTCGACTTCATCGTGCCGGCCCACCACAGCGACCGCGTCTCCACGCTGCGCCAATGGCAGGCCACGGCAGCGCCGATCGCCTTCAAGCCCTTCTGCGAAGGCGACTACCCCCGCGCCGCGCGCCACCAGGTGCTGGCCGACGCGCTGAACTGGGTGCTCTACCCGGACGACTCCACGGAGCAAGGGCGTGAGCTGCGCCTGAAGCAGGAGGCCTTCCTCGTGAGTGCTTCGCTGCAAGACCTGATCGCGCGCCACCTGCGCGAGTTCGGCAGCCTGCACAACCTGGGCAAGACGAACGCCATCCACCTGAACGACACGCACCCCGCGCTGGCCCCGGCCGAGCTGATGCGCCTGCTGCTGGACGAGCACGGCCTGGGCTGGGACGAGGCCTGGAAGATCACGCGCCAGGCGGTGGCCTACACCAACCACACGCTGATGCCCGAGGCGCTGGAAACCTGGCCGGTGCGCATGTTCGAGCAGCTGCTGCCGCGCCATCTGGAAATCATTTACGAGATCAACCACCGCTTCCTGGCAGAACTGCAGGCGCGCTTCCCCGGCGACCATGGCCTGGCTTCTCGCGTCTCGCTCATCGACGAAGGCAGCCACGGTGGCGAGCGCCGCGTGCGCATGGCCTCGCTGGCGCTGGTGGCGTCGCACCGCGTCAACGGTGTGGCCGCGCTGCACTCGGAGCTGATGGTGCAAACCATCTTTGCCGACTACGCCCGCATCTGGCCCGAGCGCTTTCACAACGTCACCAACGGCGTCACGCCGCGCCGCTGGCTGCAGCAGGCCAACCCGTTGTTGTCCGGCCTGCTGGACCGCCGCATCGGTGACGGCTGGCGCAAGGACCTGGCCGCGCTGGGCGAACTGGCCCCCCTGGCCGTGAAGCGCGCCAACAAGGAGCGGCTGGCCGCCGTCATCCGCCGCGAGCTGGGCCTCACGGTCAACGTGGACAGCCTGTTCGACATCCAGATCAAGCGCATCCACGAGTACAAGCGCCAGCTGCTGAACCTGCTGCACGTCGTCAGTCGCTACCAGGCGATTCGCGACAACCCCGACGCGAGCTGGGTGCCGCGCACCGTCGTCATCGCCGGCAAGGCGGCCTCGGCCTACCAGATGGCCAAGAGCATCGTGCGCCTGGCGCACGACGTGGCCCGCGTCATCAACAGCGACCCGCGCGTGGGCGACAAGCTCAAGCTCGTGTTCCTGCCCAACTACAGCGTGACGTTGGCCGAGAGCATCATCCCGGCGGCCGACATGTCCGAGCAGATCTCGACAGCCGGCACCGAGGCCTCGGGCACCGGCAACATGAAGTTCGGCATGAACGGCGCGGTGACCATCGGCACCTGGGACGGTGCCAACATCGAGATGGCCGAGGCCATGGGCGTGGAGAACATGTTCGTGTTCGGCCTGCGCGCCGACGCGGTGGCGAAGATCAAGCATCTGGGCTACGACCCGCGGCTGTATGTCGAAGAGAATCGCCAGCTCAAGCGCGTCATCGACGCCATCTCGGCGGGTGTCTTCAGCAATGGTGACACCGAGCGCTATCGCAGCCTCGTCGACAGCCTGCTGCATCGCGACGTGTACCTGCTGATGGCCGATTTCGCCGATTACGTGGCCACCCAGGCCAAGGTCGATGCGCTGTTTGCCGACCGTGCGGCCTGGGCCGAACGCGCCCTGCGCAACATCGCCGGCATGGGCCCGTTCTCGTCCGATCGCACGATCGCCGAGTACGTGGACCGTGTCTGGTCTGTCAAATCGTTGAACTGAACCGATGATCACCGACGCCGACCTCGACGCTCTGCTGGCGGGCCGCCATGCCGATCCCTTCTCTCGGCTGGGCCTGCATGCGGACGAGTCCGGGCGGCTGTGGGTGCACGTGTTCCTGCCTGGGGCGTCGGATGTGGCCCTGCTCGACGCAGGCACCGGCCGGCGCATCGTCGAGCTGGCCCAGCGCCGGGGCGGCTTCTTTGAGGCTGCAGTACCGCGCCGCAAGCACCGGTTCGACTACCGCCTGGCCGTGCGTTGGGCGGGCGGCGGGGAGGGCGTCTACGCCGACCCCTACAGCTTCTATTCCCAGCTGGGGGATGACGAGCTGAAGGCCTTTGCCGAGGGCCGCAACTTCCGCCCCTGGCTGAGCCTGGGCGCGCACGTCGTGCAGTACGGCGATGTGAGTGGCGTGCGCTTCGCCACCTGGGCGCCCAACGCGCAGCGGGTCAGCGTCGTCGGCAATTTCAACAACTGGGACGGTCGCCGCCACCCGATGCGGTTGCGGCATGCGGCCGGCGTGTGGGAAATCTTCGTGCCGCACGCGGCGGAAGGAGACCTCTACAAGTTCGAAATCGTCAACGGCAACGGCGCGCTGCTGCCGCTGAAGGCGGACCCCTACGCCCGCCGGGCCCAGCTGCGGCCCGACACCGCCAGCATCGTGACCGCGCTGCCCGAGCCCACGCCACTGCCGCGCCAGCGCGAGCGGGCCAACCGGCGCGAGTCGCCCATCAGCGTCTACGAGGTGCACGCCGCCTCCTGGCGCCGGGGCGTGTCGGGCGACTTTCCCACCTGGGATGAACTCGCCGCGCACCTGCCCGCCTACGTGGCCGACATGGGCTTCACGCACGTGCAGCTCATGCCCATCAGCGAGTACCCGTTCGACGGCTCCTGGGGTTACCAGACCCTGGGGCTGTACGCGCCCAGCGCCCGCTTCGGCCCGCCCGAGGGCTTTGCGCGCTTCGTCAAGGCCGTGCACGACCAGGGCCTGGGCCTGCTGCTGGACTGGGTGCCCGCGCACTTCCCCGTGGACGCTCACGGCCTGGCCGAATTCGACGGCACGCGCCTGTACGAGTACGCCGACCCCAAGGAAGGTTTTCACCGCGACTGGAACACGCTGATCTACAACTTCGCCCGCACGGAGGTGCGCGAGTTCCTGATCGGCAGCGCCACGTACTGGATCGAGCGCTGGGGCGTGGACGGCCTGCGCGTGGACGCCGTGGCCAGCATGCTCTACCGCGATTACTCCCGCCCGGCGGGAGAGTGGATCCCCAACATCCGCGGTGGCCGCGAGAACCTGGAGGCCATCTCCCTGCTGCGCGAGATGAACGAGCACGTGGGCGAGGTAGAAGGCGCCATCAGCGTGGCCGAGGAAAGCACCAGCTTCCCCGGCGTCTCGGCGCCCACCTACGCGGGCGGCCTGGGCTTTCACTACAAGTGGAACATGGGCTGGATGAACGACACCTTGCGCTACATGGCCGAGGACCCGATCAACCGCCGCTGGCATCACGACAAGATGACCTTCGGCCTGATCTACGCGTTCAGCGAGAACTTCATGCTGCCCATCTCGCACGACGAGGTGGTGCACGGCAAGGGCAGCATGCTGGCCAAGATGCCTGGCGACGACTGGCAGAAGTTCGCCAACCTGCGCGCCTACTACGGCTTCATGTGGGGCCACCCGGGCAAGAAGCTGCTGTTCATGGGCCAGGAGTTCGCGCAGCGCCAGGAATGGAACCACGCCGAGAGCCTGCCCTGGGGCCTGCTGGAGGACGACCGCCACGCCGGCGTGCAACGCCTGGTGCGCGACCTCAACAAGCTCTACCGCGAGCACCCGGCGCTGCACCGGCTGGACTGCGAGAGCGGCGGCTTCGAGTGGATCAGCGCCCACGACGCTGAGCACTCCATCTACGCCTGGGTGCGGCGCGACGGCACGGGCCGCATGGTGGTCGTGGTGGTCAACATGACCCCCGTGCCGCGCGAGGGCTACTCGCTGGGGGTGCCTGACGGCGTGACCGCGTGGAAGGAGGCGCTCAACACCGATTCCGCCTACTACGGCGGCAGCAACCTGGGCAACGGCATGGCGGCCGCCGGCTTGCCCGTGCAGGCCCAGCCGGCCCATGGCCGCCGCCTGTCCATCACGATCAACCTGCCGCCCTTGGCGACGCTGTTTTTCGTGCCGATTTAACCCAGCCAACTGCAGCAGTACCGCATGGCGCACCTGCCCGATCTCCAACCCGGCTGGCACGAGCCGCTGGGCGCACTGGCCCGCGATGGCGGTGTGAATTTCGCCGTCTTCAGCGAGAACGCCACGGTCATTGAACTCTGCGTGTTCGATGCCGAAGGCCAGCGTGAATTGAGGCGCTACCCGCTGGACGGTCCGCACGACGGCGTGTGGCATGGCTTCCTGCCGGGCGTCGGACCGGGCCTGGTCTACGGCCTGCGCGCCCACGGCCCCTACACACCGGAGCAGGGCCACCGATTCAACCCGCACAAGCTGCTGCTGGACCCGCACGCCCGCGAGATCGTCGGCCACTTCGGCTGGCGGGCCGAGCACCATGGCTATGAGTTGGGCCATCCGGATGGCCCGCGGTCTTTCGACACCCGGGACAACGCCACCCAGGCGCTGAAGGCGCGCGTGGCGCCGCCCCCTGCGCCCCTTGTGCGCGCCCACCACCCCCGACGCGCAGCGGGCGACGTGGTGCTTTACGAGGTCCATGTCAAAGGATTTTCCAAGCTGCTGCCCAGCGTGCCGGAGGGCCTGCGCGGCACCTATGCCGGTCTGGCGCACCCCAGTGCCATCGCGCATTTCAAGCGGCTGGGCGTGACGACGCTGTCGCTGCTGCCGGTGCAGTACTGCATCGACGAGCCCCACCTCGCCGAGCGCGGCCTGCACAACTACTGGGGCTACAACACGTTGGGCTTCTTCTGCCCCGACCCGCGCTGGGCGCAGGCGGCACACCGCAACGACCCGACCGCCGTGACCGTCGAGTTCCGTCACATGGTGGACGCGCTGCACGCGGCCGGCCTGGAGGTGGTGCTTGACGTGGTTTACAACCACACGCCCGAGGGCAGCGAGTTCGGTCCCACGTTGAGCCTGCGTGGCCTCGACAACAAGACCTACTACCGCTTGGTGGCCGGCGACTGGAGCCGCTACGAGAACCTCACCGGTTGCGGCAACACGCTGCACTGCACGCACCCGCGCGTGACGCAGTTCGTGCTGGACTCCCTGCGCTACTGGGTGGCCGAGATGGGCGTGGACGGTTTCCGCTTCGACCTCGCCCCGGTGCTGGGCCGCGGCTCGCACGGCTTCGACCCCAACGCCGCCTTCTTCACTGCGCTGCGGCAAGACCCGGTGCTGGCGGGCGTGCACCTCATCGCCGAACCCTGGGACGCGGCCTACGACGGTTACCAGGTGGGCCGCTTCCCCGGCCGCTTCCTGGAGTGGAACGACAAGTTCCGCGACACCGTGCGGGGCTACTGGCTGAAAGCGGGGCAGGGCGTGGGGCGTGGGGAGCTGGCGCGACGCTTCATGGCATCCAGCGATGTCTTCCACCACGGGCAACGCCAGCCCACCGCGTCGGTCAACTTTGTGTCGGTGCATGACGGCTTCACCCTGGCCGACCTCACGAGCTACAGCACCAAGCACAACCTCGCCAACGGCGAAGACAACCGCGACGGCCGCGACGGCGAGCTCTGCGCCAATTTCGGCGCCGAGGGCGAGACGGACGATGCCGCCATCAACGCCGCCCGCGACCGTGTCCGCCGTGCCCTGATGGCCACGCTGCTGCTGGCCCAGGGCACGCCCATGCTGTGCGCGGGTGACGAGATCGCCAACAGCCAGGGCGGCAACAACAACGCCTACTGCCAGGACAACGCGATCACCTGGCTCAACTGGGACCATGCCAACAGCCGCATGACCGAGTTGGTCGCCGAAGTGCTCGCCCTGCGCGCCGCTGAACCGTTGCTGCGCCACCCGCGCTGGTTCGCCAGCACGCCGGGCGAAACCAGCATCGCCTGGTACGCCCCCAG
Organism: Roseateles sp.; assembly: GCA_037439585.1. Taxonomy (GTDB): domain Bacteria; phylum Pseudomonadota; class Gammaproteobacteria; order Burkholderiales; family Burkholderiaceae_C; genus Pelomonas. The sequence continues at coordinate 6,951 of JBBIVU010000048.1, forward strand.
CGGCCATGAGATGACGCCCAACGACTGGCACGACGCCGGCCAGCGTGCCTTCGGCGCCCAGCTGCGCGAGGCCGGGGCCGAAGCGCCGCGCCTGATGATCGTCTTCAACCCCGACCCCGCACCGCTGCCCTTCCTGCTCTGCAACGGGCCGTGGCAGCTGGTGCTGGACAGCAGCGGTGAATCCGCCGCACCCCTCGTTCTTCCCGGCCAGCCGCTCAGCGTGCCGGCCCGTTCCCTCCTTGTTCTGCGCCACGTATGAACCTGAACCAACGCTCCTCCGGTGTGCTGCTGCACATCACCTCGCTGCCCGGCCCGCACGGCATGGGTGACTTCGGCCCCGATGCCTACCGCTTCGTCGACTGGCTGCAGGCTGCCGGCCAGAGCATCTGGCAGCTGCTGCCCACCACGCCCATCGGCCCGGGCGACAGCCCCTACCAGGGCGTGTCTGCCTTCGCGGGCAGCCCTTGGATGGTGGCGCTGGAGCCGCTGATCGCCAAGGGCTGGCTCGCCGCGCCCGAGGTGCCGGACTTCAACAGCCTGAACGTGGACTACGGCCGCGTCACCCCCTGGCGCGAGCAGCAACTGCGCGCTGCCGCCACCGGCTTCGTGGCCAAGGGCAGTGCCGAGGATCGCAAGGCCTTCACCGCCTGGTGTGAGGCGCAGAAGAGCTGGCTGGACGACTACGTGCTCTTCATGGCCATCCGCTCGCCACTGAACGGTCAGCCCTGGTGGACCTGGGCCGAGGGCCTCAAGAAGCGCGAGCCCAAGGCCATCGCCCAGGCGCGCAAGGACTACGCCGACGAAATCGCCTTCTGGCAGTTCGTGCAATGGCAGTTCGACGTGCAGATCGGTGCACTGAAGGCCTATGCCAACGCGCGTGGCGTTCACCTCATGGGCGATCTGCCGATCTTCGTGGCGCATGACAGCGCGGATTGTTGGTCGCGCCCCGATCTGTACTCGCTGGACGACGACTTCCAGACCACCGTCGTGGCCGGCGTGCCGCCCGACGATCTCGGTCCGCTGGGCCAGCGCTGGGGCAACCCGCTGTACCGCTGGGACAAGATGGCCGACGAAAACTACGCGTGGTGGACGGCGCGCGTTCAGCGTGCGCTCAGCCAGGCCGACGTGTTCCGCATCGACCACTTCCGCGGCTTTGCCGGCTATTACGAAATCCCGGGTGACAGCCCTGATGCCAAGCGCGGCGAATGGAAGACCGGCCCCGGCATGGCGCTGTTCGACGCCATCAAGAAGGCCTTGGGCCCGCTGCCCATCGTGGCCGAAGACCTGGGCTTCATCACTGACGACGTGCATGCGCTGCGCGATGGTTGTGGCTTTCCCGGCATGAAGATCCTGCAGTTCGCCTTCGGCGCCGAGGGCGACCACGAGTTCCTGCCGCACATGTGGCCCACCACCTCGGTGGCCTACACCGGCACGCACGACAACGACACCGTGCGCGGTTGGTGGGACCAGGCCAAGCCGCGTGAACGCCAGTTCGCCGGCTCCTACCTTGCCTGTGCCGATCATGACGTGCACTGGGCCATGATCCGCGCCTGCGCCAATTCGGTGGCCCACATGGCGGTCTACCCGCTGCAGGACGTGCTGGGGCTGGACAGCACCCACCGCATGAACGTGCCCGGCGTGCTGGGCGGCAACTGGGGTTGGCGCTTCCACTGGGACTGGCTGGGCGCGGAGCCCACGCGTGTGTTGGGCCTTATCACCGCCGCGGCCGGGCGTGGGCCCTTTGAATTGCTGAAGCTGCCTGTCTGATGACGGCTTGACAACCTGACTGCAGCGCGCCTGACCCGAGGCCCCGTGAGGGGCCTTCGTCATTTCAGCGTGAGACCTCCAGGATCAGCGGGCTGCGCGCCGGCACGGTGAGGTGGGTGCCCAGCCTGAATTCGGCACTGCCGCGCAGCACATCACGTGCGCGATCGCCGGCGGTGATGCGCTCGGCGAACCGCGCCAGGCTGAGCGTGATGGCCTGGTCGTTCTTGTTGAGCACCACCATCACGGTGCGGTTCATGTCGAAGCGGAAAAACACGTAGCAGCCGTCCAGTGGCGCGTACTGCATCAGCGCTCCGTCATGCACCGTGGCGTTGGCCCTGCGCCAGGTGAAGAGCCGGCGGACCCAGTCCTGCATGTCGCGCGCTTCACTGCTCAGGCCCGCGCCGGTGAAGGCATTGGCCGCGTCGCCGGCCCAGCCGCCGGGCATGTCGGCGCGCACCAGGCCGTCGTCACGCTCGGTCGGGCTCTGCATCAGCAGTTCGGTGCCATAGAACATCTGCGGGATGCGCCGCGTGGTGGCCAGGTAGGCGAGGGCGATCCTGGTCAGGCCCACATCGTTCCTCAGCACCGAGAAAAGGCGCGGCGTGTCGTGGTTGCCGTCGAACAGCACGAGGTGGGCCGGGTCGGGGTACACGAAGTCGTGCGCCAGGCCTTCGTACAGCTTGGTCAGGCCGGTGTGCGGGCCGTCTGCCTCCAGCAGCGCCGCGAGCAGGTTGGTCTGCATGGGGAAGTCCATCAGGCTGGGCGTGTGCGACACGTAGCCGTCGTGGTTCTTCTTGCCGCGCTGCCAATACGACACCACGGCAGGGTGCGGGCTCCACTCTTCACCCACGATGTTCAAGCGCGGGTACTCCTGCATCACGCGGGCCGACCAGCGCGTGAGGAAGTCGCGGTCGGAGTAGCTGTAGGTGTCGGTCCGCAGGCCGGACAGCCCGGCACTCTCGATCCACCAGAGCGTCATCTGCGTCAGGTACGCGGCCAGCTCCGGGCGGCGCTGGTTGAGGTCGGGCATGCCGGGCACGAACCAGCCATCCGTGAAGCGCTTGCGGTCGCTGGGAGCGGCGTACGGATCCTGCAGCGTCATGCGGGCATGGTGCGTTTCGGTGTACTGCGGCCAGGCGTTCACCCAGTCCGGGGCGGGCAGATCGGCCATCCACCAGTGGTCACCGCCGATGTGGTTGAGCACGATGTCCTGGATGACCCCGATGCCCTTGGCGCGTGCTTCCGCCACGTAGGCGCGGAACTCGTCGTTGGTACCGAAGCGCGGGTCCACCTTGTAGAAGTCGGTGGCGGCGTAGCCGTGGTAGCTGTATTTGTCGCTGTTGTTCTCCACCAGTGGCGTGGGCCAGACCTGTGTGAAACCCAGGCTCGCGATGTAGCCCAAGTGTTGGCGCATGCCAGCGAGGTCACCACCGTGGCGGCCCCCGGGGTTGGCGCGGTCCTGGCCTTCCTTCATGCCGCCCTGGCGGCCGCTGCCGCCTTGCGCGAAGCGGTCGGGCACGACAAGGTAGATGGCGTCCTTGGGGCCGAAGCCCGGCCGCTCTGCCGAGCCCGGCTCACGGGCGCGCAACGGGTAGCGCAGCGGTGTGCTGCCCACGGTCAGCACCAGTTCGCCCGGCGCCGTGCCGGGGGCGATGTCCAGGTCCACGAACAGGTAATTCGCGCTCGTGGCCCGGTGGCTGGCCTTGAGCGTCACGCCGGGGTAGGGTGGGCTTGGCATCGGCGATGCCGGGGCCGTGCAGCATCAGCTGCAATGCGGGGTCTCGCATGCCGACCCACCAGTTCGGGGGCTCGACGTGTTGCAGGCCTGCGGCCGAGGTGTTCATGCTCATCAACAGGGCGGCGGCTAGGGTGATGAAGGTTTTCATGGTGTCTCCAGGCGGAAGACCCGCAGGGACAAGGGCGGCAGCATCGCACGCCCCCGGGCCTGGGCCTTCGCCTTGGGGTGCAGCTGGTGGGCGCGGGCCGGCAGTTCGACGGCGGCAGGTGCGTCGCCGTAATTGATGGCCACGAACACACGCTCCCGGCCACGAACACGCTGGAAGCTCCAGACGGCGCCGTCCACGCGGTCGGCTTCGTAGGTGCCCAGCGTGAGTGCGGGCGAGGCGCGGCGCAGCGCGATCAACTCGCGATAGAAGTTGAACAGCGAGCCCGGGTCGCGCTGTTGGGTTTCCGCGTTGTGGCGGCTGCGGTTCAGGGCCAGCGGGCGGAAGGGCCGGGCGCTGGGGGTGAAGCCGCCTGCGCCTCGATTGCTGGGCGTCCAGCTCATGGGCGAGCGCAGCGGGTCGTCATCCTTGCCGTCGATGCCGGCCTGGCCGATCTCCTCGCCGTAGTACACGAAGGGCGTGCCCGGCAGCAGCAGGTAGCTGGCGGCCGCCAGCCGGTAGCGGACTTCGTCGCCGTGCAGTTGATCCCACACACGCTGGCCGGTGAAGATGTCGTGGTTGTGCAGGAAGGTGGCCATGGTGGGCGACATGCTGCGGTAGTAGGCCGCCATCTTCTGCACCGCCGCCGCGTCGCCCTTGGCGGCCTTGATGATCTCGTAGTTCTGGTTGAAGGCGAAGGCGCCACCGCACAGCTCGGGCTTGCCGTAGGCGATGGGTTCGGCCGTGGCCTCGCACACCACGTAGCGGCCGGGGTAGCTCTTGATGAGGTCCTGGAATTGCTTGGTCAGCACGCGGCTCTCGGGCTGGTCGTTCCAGTCCTTGGCGTTGTTCTCGATCAGGTGCGGCACGGCGTCCAGCCGGAAGCCGTCCAGCCCGCGGTTGAGCCAGAAGCGCATGGAATCCCGGTGGTACTCCACCACGGCCGGGTTGCGCATGTTGAAGTCGGGCATGTGCGGCCCGAAGGTGCCGAAGTAGATGTCCGGTGCACCGGGCGTGACGGCGGGCAGGTCCTTCCATTCGCCCGTCCACGTCCAGGGCTGCTGGGCGGCGTCGTACCAGGGGACCTTGCCCCAGATGTCCCAGCCCGGGCCCGGGTTGGTGTCCCACACGAACCAGCTGCGCCAGGGGCTGGCGCGGTCGGCCACCGCCTGCTGGAAGGCGGGGAACTGCCAGGACGCATGGTTGATCACGTAGTCCATCACGATGCCGATGCCGCGCTGGTGGGCTTCGCGGATCAGCTCGTCGAAATCGGCCAGCGTGCCGTACTGGGGCTCGATGGCGCGGAAGTCGGTGGTGGCGTAGCCGTGGTCGTGGTCGGAGCTGGCGGTGATGGGCATCAGCCACAGGCCGCTCACGCCGAGCTTTTTCAGGTAGTCCAGCCGGCGGGTCAGGCCCTTGAGGTCGCCAATGCCGTCGCCGTTGCTGTCCTGGTAGGCGCGCACGAAGATTTCCATGAACACGCCGTGCTGCCAGTCGGCGGGCAGGGTGCTGGCGCGCGGCTGGGCGGGCACCGGACGGGTGTCGATCTGGGCGTGGCTGCCTGCGGTGGCCAGCGCCAGCGCGAAGGTGAGGGGCAGGAGTTGCGGCTTCATCGGAGCGTGGTGTAGACGCGCAGCGACTGCGCGGGAAGGTCCAGGCGGGCCTGGCCGTTGGCATCGGCGGTGGCCGGGGCGCTGCCGGCCGGGTAAGCGGCCTGCAGCGTCGCGTTCGCGGGCAGGCCCGTCAAGCTGGCGCTGGCGGCGGTGGCGCCGAAGTTGATGGCGACCACCGCCGTCTGCGTGGCTGTGCGGCGCTGGAAACTCATCACCGCGCCGGTGGCGTCGGCGTTGGCATAGGTCCCGTCGTGCAACGCGGGCGTGCCGTTGCGCAGCGCCAGCAGCGTGCGGTAGTGGCTCAGCAGCGAGTTGCTGTCGGCCTGCTGCGCTGCCACATGGTGGGTGCCGGCGTTGGCGGCCAACGCGCGGTAGGGTGTGCCGGTGGTGAAGCCGGCGGTGCTGCCGGCACTCCAGGCCATGGGGGTGCGCAGTGCGGCGTCGCCGCTCAGCGCGGTGCTGCCGCGCAGGCCCAGTTCCTCGCCGTAGTAAATGAACGGCGTGCCCGGCAGCAGCAGGTAGGCACTGGCGGCGAGCTTGAGCTGGGCGAGGTTGCCGCCCAGCTGGTCGGCCGGGCGCTGGCCTGCAAAGCTGTCGTGGTTGGAAAGCAAGGGGGCCATGCCGGCCGGCGCGGTCTTGAAGTAGGTGGCCAGCTTGGCGATGGAGGCGGTGTCGCCCCGCGCGGCGGCCATGAGGGCGGCGCTCAGGTCGAACGCGAAGGCGCCGCCACAGGCCGTGGCGGCCCCGAAGCCCTGGGGGTCGGCCGGCCCTTCGCACACCATCGCGCGGCGGGTGTAGCCATTGAGCAGGCCGCGCACCTCGTTCATCAGCGTGTAATTGCGCGGCTGGTTTTCCCAGGCGTTGGGGCCGTTCTCCACGAGGTTGCCCACGGCGTCGAAACGGAATCCGTCCACGCCCCGGTTCAACCAGAAGCGCAGCGTGCTTTTGTGGAAGTCCACCACCTCGGTCTTGAGCAGGTTGAAGTCGGGCATTTGGTCCCAGAACGGCGCGTAGTAGGCGCCGTTGGTGGTGGTGCGCCAGGGGTTGCCGCCGTAGACGCTCCAGCCGGTCGGCGCCGGGTTCTGCCAGACATACCAGTCGCGCCAGGGGTTGGTGGCCGAGTCCTTGGCATTGAGAAAGAGCGGGTGCTGGGCCGCGCTGTGGTTCATCACGTAGTCCAGGATGACCCCGATGCCGCGGGCATGGGCCTGCTTGATGAGCTCGTCGAGGTCGGCCAACTTGCCATAGGCGGGCTCGATGTCGCGGTAGTCGACGACAGCGTAGCCGTGGTCGCCATCCTGGCTCCTGGTGACGGGCATCAGCCACAGGCCGCTGATGCCCAGGTCCTTCAGGTAGTCCAGCCGGCTGATGAGGCCGCGCAGGTCGCCGATGCCGTCACCGTCGCTGTCCTGGTAGCTGCGCACGAAGATCTCCATGACGGCGCCGTGCTGCCAGCCCTCGGGCAAGGGGCTGCCGGGGTCGGCGGCGGCCACAGCGCTCACGTCCGGCGCGGGCAGCGCGGTTGGCGCAGGGGCAGGTGCTGGCGCAGCGCCGGCCCCACTGCCACCGCCACCACAGGCGCCCAGGGCCAGCATCAAGAGGGAGGCCACGGCTGCAGAAATTCGTTGAAGGGATCTTGTCATGTAATCAAACTACGTTGAATTTCGGCGCAAGCATAGTCAATCGCGTCGATATTTCTGCACAGGGATTTCAATGAATGTAGTTTTGCTACTATTTAAAAAATGAAGGAGACGTGGATGTTCCATCGCGCAATGCTGCCGGCGCTGCTGGGCCTGATGCTGTGCGTTGCCCCGGCCCGGGCTGCGGATCTGGACGACTGCAACGCCCCGGCGCCCGCCGCTGCCGCTGTGGCCCGGCCACGTGCCGAGGCCTATTGGCTGGACGGGCGCACCCTTCAATGGCCCGGGCTGAGGCCGCAGGCCGGCGACCGCGTGAGGCTGTACCACGCACGGGCTGCGGGCCTGCGTGCCGTGCCGGGTGAGGTGGTGGGCGGTGCTGAGGGCGCGGTGGATCTGCGGCCCAGCAATGCGGCCGTGCCGGCGCAATTCCATTTCATCGCCGACGGCCCCCGCTTCACGGTAACGGCTGCGGACGTGGCAGCCCTGCTGCGAGCCCAGCTGCTGCTGGTGCATGAGGCCGCGGACGGCCGCGTCATCGCCGTCACCGGCGTGCAAACGCCGGGCGCACTGGATGCGCTGTACGCCGCTGCCGAGGGCGTGGCCGACCTGGGCGCCCATCCCAGCCGCTCGAGCACCCGTTTCGCCGTGTGGGCCCCCACCGCGCAGCGCTTGCTGCTGTGCCGCTACCCGGGGGCGGAGGCACCCGCGTCGGCGGTGCAGGCCATGCGCTTCGAGCCCGCCACTGGCGTGTGGCGCGCCGAGGTGCCTGGCGACCTGAGTGGCCAGGCCTACCGCTTCCTGGTGGACGTGGTCACCCCCACCCACGGCCTTGTGCGCAACCTTGTCACGGACCCCTACTCGGTGGCGCTCACCGCCGACTCGGAGCGCAGCGTCGTGGCCAACCTCGCCTCGTCCGCACTCAAGCCCCAGGGTTGGGACGCCACCCCTCGCCCCGGGCGCGTGAGGGCTGCGACCGATCAGGTCATCTACGAGTTGCACGTGCGTGACTTCTCCGCCAGCGACGCCACCGTGCGCCCGGCCTGGCGCGGCAAGTACCTGGCCTTCACCGAGCCGGCGTCCAACGGCATGAAGCACCTCAAGGCGCTGGCCGCCGCCGGCCTGACCGACGTGCACCTGCTGCCCGTGTTCGACCTGGCCAGCGTGCCCGAGCGCGGTTGCCAGGTGCCGGCGGTGCCCAGTGCGGCGCCTGACAGTGACGCCCAACAGGCTGCCGTGATGGCTGTGGCCGCCGACGACTGCTTCAACTGGGGCTACGACCCCTGGCACTTCAACGCCCCGGAGGGCAGCTACGCCACCGACCCGCTGAAGCGCGTCATCGAGTTCCGACAGATGGTGATGGCCCTGCACCGGGCCGGGCTGCGCGTGGGCATGGACATGGTCTACAACCACATGGCCGCCGCCGGCCAGGCGCCCAAGTCCGTGCTCGACCGCATCGTGCCCGGCTACTACCACCGCCTCAATGCCCAGGGCGAGATTGAGCGCTCCACCTGCTGCGACAACACGGCCACCGAGCACCGCATGATGGCCAAGCTGATGATCGACTCGGCCGCGCTGTGGGTGCGCGAGTACCGCATCGACTCCATGCGCTTCGACCTCATGGGCCACCAGCCGCGCGGCGCCATGGAGCGGCTGCAGCGGCGCGTGAATGCCGAGGCCGGGCGGCCCGTGCAGCTGTTGGGCGAGGGCTGGAACTTTGGCGAAATCGCCAATGGCGCGCGCTTCGTGCAGGCCTCGCAGCTCAGCCTGAACGGCAGCGGCATCGGCACCTTCAGCGACCGGGGACGGGATGCCGCGCGCGGCGGTTCAGCGGGCGAAGGCGGTGACGACAGCGTGCGCCGCCAGGGCTGGCTCAACGGCCTGGTCTACGCACCGAATGCGCTGGCCGCCTTGAATCCCGCCCAGCCCCAAGCGCTGCTGGCCGCGGCCGACATGATCCGCGTCGGGCTGGCGGGTTCGCTGCGGGGCTTCGAGCTGACCACCTGGCGTGGCGAACGGCAGCGGCTGGAGCAGATCGCCTATGGCGACCAGCCGGCCGGCTTCGTGGCCGAGCCGGGCGAGGTCGTCAACTACGTGGAGAACCACGACAACCAG
>JBBIVU010000049.1:0-15875 GCA_037439585.1 Roseateles sp.
GGCGGACCTGTTCAAGCACTCGGCCTGGAGCTTTGCGCCGCAGATGCTGCTGCCGGTGTTCGACGCCGGCCGCAACCGCGCCAACCTGGCCACCGCCCGCGCCTCGCGGGACATCGCGCTGGCCCAGTACGAAAAGGCGGTGCAGACCGCCTTCCGCGAGGTGGCCGACGGGCTGGCCGGCCGCACCACGCTGGCCGAGCAACGCAGCGCGCTGGCCGCCCAGGTGGAGGCCGAAACGCGCCGCCTGAACGCGGCCGAGCAGCGCTACACGGCCGGCGTGTCCAGTGCGCTGGACCGGCTGGACGCGCAGCGCTCGCTGTTCGCGGCCCAGCAGTCGCTCGTGCAGGTGCAGAGCCAGCGCGCACAAATCCTCGTGACCCTGTACCGGGCCCTGGGCGGCGGCGGTTGAGGCCATGCGCGCCTGGGTGTTCGCGCTCGCGCTGCTGACCCTGCTGCCCCCGGCGCAAGCCCAGGAGACGCTGCGTGACCGCATCCAGGCGCGCATCGAACAGCGGCGTGCCGAGCGAGCGAGCGAAGCACCTGCGCCGGCGGGGCTGCAAGAGCTGCAGGTGCAGGGCCGCGCGGTGCTCGTGCACCTGCCAGCCGGCCTGGACGCCACCCGGCCGGCGCCGCTGGTGCTGGCCTTTCACGGCGGTGGCGGCCACGCGGCGCACATGGCGGACGACAGCCACTACGGCCTGCAGCGCAAGGCCGACGAGGCAGGCTTCATCGTTGCCTTCCCCAACGGCTACAGCCGGCTGCCGGGTGGCCGGCTCGCCACCTGGAATGCCGGCGGCTGCTGCGGTGATGCCCGTGACAAGGGTGTCGACGACGTGGGCTTCGTGCGCGCCGTGGTCGCCGCCATCCAAGCCCGCTACCGGGTGGATGCCGGGCGCGTGTTCGCCACCGGCATGTCCAACGGCGGCATGTTCAGCCACCGCCTGGCCTGCGAGGCGGCGGATGTGTTCCGCGCCGTGGCATCCGTAGCCGGCACGGATGCCACCTCGACCTGCACGCCCAGCCGCCCCATCGCCGTGCTGCACATCCATGCGCGCGACGACGACCACGTGCGCTTCAACGGCGGCGCCGGCCCCAATGCCTTCCGGGATGCGAGCAAGGTCATGGACTTCGTCTCCGTGCCCGAGACAGTAGCCCGCTGGGTGCAGCGCGACCGCTGCACCGCCCCGCCGCAACGCACGCTCGGCGTGCCCGGCGCGTTCTGCGAGACCCACAGCGGCTGCAGCGGCGGCGTGAACGTGCAGCTCTGCGTGACCGACACGGGCGGCCATGCCTGGCCGGGCGCCGACACCGTGCGCCGGGGCAAGCCGGGGGCGTCCCAGGCGCTGGACGCGAACGACGTGATCTGGCGCTTCTTCGAGCAGGCTGCCCTTTAGGGCCCGTGGGCCACAGCGACGACGCGCCCTTGCCCCCACGCGGAGCCCGGGACGGCAGTTGCTTCACACTCCGGGGGTGAACCGGCGCTTGACACCGCTGTCGGCTCTCGCGCATCATTTTGAAAGCGCTTTCAAAACCCTCCCGCACCTGCCCACTGCCACCCATGCGCTCCTTGACCGCCGCCCTCCTCCTCGCCACCACCCTTGCCGCCCAGGCCGGCGGCCCGCCGCCCATCTACGACGAAGCGGCCGATGCCAAGGCCGCCGTGAAGGCCACGCTGGCCGAGGCCGAGAAAGCCAAGCTGCCCGTGCTGGTCGTCTTCGGCGCCAACTGGTGCGGCGACTGCCGCATGCTGGACGCCACCTTCAAGTCCGGCCCCAGCGCGCCGCTGATCGCCAAGAGCTTCAAGGTGGTGAAGGTGGACGTGGGCCGCTTCGACCGCAACGTGGACATCGCCGAGGCCTACCGCGTGCCGCTGAAAAAGGGCATCCCTGCCGTGGCCGTGCTGTCGCCGCAGGGCAAGCTGCTCTACGCCACCGAGGGCGGCGAGCTGGCCGACGCCCGCAAGATGGGCGACCAGGGCGTTTACGACTTCTTCGCGCACATCACCGCCACCGCCAAGTGAGCGCGGTGGCGGGTGCATCGCGCGCCATCCGCGCGCAGTTCTTCGTGCTGGGCGTGATGTTCGCGACCTGGGGCGTGCACGTGCCCACGGTGAAAGGCCACTACGGCCTGGGTGAACAGGCGCTGGCCATTGCCATGCTGGCCAGCGGCGTGGGCGCGCTGGCGGCGCTGGCGCAGGCCGGCCGCATCGTCGGGCGCTGGGGCCCCCGGGCGGTCTCGGGCGTCATGGGCGTGCTGTGCTGCGCGGCCATCGCCTGCCTGCTCCTGAGCACCCACTACGCCGCGCTGCTGGCGGTCATGTTGATGTTCGGCATCACCGGCAGCCTGCTGGACGTGTCCATCAACACCGAGGCCACCGAGGTGGAGCACCGCACGGGCAAGGCGCTGATGAGCGGCTTTCACGGCATGTTCAGCCTGGGCGGCATGGCGGGCGCGGCCCTGGGCAGCGCGGCGCCGGCGCTGGGCCTGTCGCCACAGGCGCATCTGCTGTTGGCCACCGGTGCAGGCGCCGCGGTCACGCTGCTGGCCAGCCGCGCCATGCTGCCGGTGCCGGACAAGGCCGCCGAAGAGAAGCACCCGCTGAGCCTGCCGCGCGGCCCGCTGCTGCTGCTGGGCGTGCTGGCCTCCATGGGCCTGATCGCCGAAGGCGCGATGTACGACTGGAGCGTGCTGTTCATGAAGCAGGAGCGCAGCAGCAACGCCAGCACGGCCGCCTTGGCCTACGCCAGCTTCAGCGGCGCCATGGCGGTGGGCCGCTTTGGCGGCGACTGGGTGCGCGCCCGCCTGCCAGGCGCGAAGCTGATGCGGGCCAGCGGCGTGCTGGCCGCCGCCGGTATGGCGCTCGCCCTGACGGTGCCCTCGCCCGGCATCGCGCTGGCGGGTTTTGCGCTCGTCGGGCTGGGCCTGTCCAACGTGGTGCCGGTGCTGTTCAGCACGGCGTCCAAGGTGCCGGGCGTGTCGCCCGCACACGGCATTGCCGCCGTGTCGGGCGTGGGCTACCTCGGCATGATGGCCGGGCCGCCGCTGATCGGCCTGGTGGCCGAACACGCGTCGCTGGCGGCTGGTTTGTGGGTCGTGGTGGTGTTCGCGACCTTCATGGCCGTGTCGGCGAAGCGGGCGATGCGCCAGGGCTGACGCCTGCTCGCAGCTGGCGTGAGGCCACGCCCTGCGCGGCTTCGATCTGCGCCGGGCTCAAGCCCAGTTCACGGCCCGCACGGTTGGCGGCCCCCAGCCTGGCCGGGTCACGCCCCGTGAGCTGGCCGAAGATGACCAAGGCCTCCAGGTAGCTGCCCCAGGCGCTCAAGTGGTAGCTGTCATCGCCCCACAGGTTGACCTGGCCGGGGCTGATGCCGTCGTAGGGGTTGCGGTCGGCCACCCCCTCCTGCACCGCGCGCAGCGTCGCATCGCCGACCGGCAGCACGCCGGCCACGCAGCCTGCACGCGACGCCGCCTGGGCGTAGGCCGTCTGCAGGTCCGACTGCATGGCCTCCAGGGTCTTGCCAGCCCAGCGCCCGCCGGGTGTGCGGTAGACCTGATCGGCGCGCGCCCAGGTCTCCAGCAGGTAGACGCGGGCCGCTGGGCTGGCGGCGTGCACCGCGCCTTCCAGCTCTGCCACCGCCGAGATGAAGGCAGCCGGGTCGCCGGGCTTGCGCGGGTTCAGCGTGCTGTATTCCTGCAGCACGACGACGTCCCAGGGCCGGCCCGTGATCCGCTCGCGCTTGTGGTCCAGGTGGAACTGCAGCGTCTGGCCGCTGACCAGCTCGCTCGCCACCTCGACGTGCACGCCGGCCTCGTCGGCCAGTTGCTTGAACACCCCCGGCACGCCGCCGTAGCCGCTGCCGTTCAGGTCCGCCACACCCGCCGCGTTGTAGTGCAACACCGGCGGCGCATGACCGTGCAGGAAGCTGTTGCCGACGAACAGCACGCGATGCGGTGCCTGGGCCGGCGCGGGCGGCAGCGGGCTGCGGTCGCAGGCGGCCTGAGCCGATACGGCGGCCAGCCAGGCCAGGGGTAACAGGAGGGGTGTGAGTCGCATGCGCCCGAGTATGGCCGGCGCGGCCCTCGCCGGCCCGTCAGGCGGCGGGCTTGGCGGCCGAGACAGCCTCGTGATCACCGTCAGGCCGGTGCCACGGGTCCACGTGCGTCATCAGGTTCAGCACGCGGTGGCGCTGCAGCACGCGGCGGCGGGCTTCCACGGCGATGTCATGCCCGGCCTCCACCGTGAGGGTGCCGTCCACCTCGATGTGCGCGTCCACCACCACCATGTCCCCCATCTTGCGGGTGCGGATGTCGTGCACCCCCATGATGCCGGGCGTCTCTTCCAGCGTCTGGCGGATGGCCGCCACCTCCTCGTCGTCCACAGCCCGGTCCATCAGGTCGTGCAGGGCATCCCAGCCGAACTCCCACCCCATCTTGGTGACCATGAAGCCGACGATGGCCGCCGCGATGGGGTCCAGGATGGGGTAGCCCGCCAGGTTGCCAATGATGCCCAGGCCCACCACCAGGGACGACGCCGCGTCCGAGCGGGCGTGCCAGGCGTTGGCCACCAGCATGCTGGACTTCACCCGCTTGGCCACGGCGAGCATGTAGCGGAACAGCAGCTCCTTGGCTGTGAGCGCACCCAGCGCCACCCACAACGCCGCCATGTGCACCTGCGGGATGGCCTCGGGCTGCTGCAGCTTGGTGATGGCCGACCACAGCATGCCCAAGCCCACGGCCAGCAACAGCAGCCCCAGCACCAGCGATGCTGCCGTTTCATAGCGGTGATGGCCGTAGGGGTGGTCCTGGTCGGCGTCCTTCTGGCTGTGGTGGTTGGCCAGCAGCACGACGAAGTCGGCAATCAGGTCAGACAGCGAATGCACGCCATCGGCCACCAGACCCTGGGACTTGGTCAAGACACCCGCAACGATCTGCGTTGCCGTGAGCATCAGGTTCACACCCACGCTCACCCAGGTGCTGCGCGATGCCGCAGCAGCGCGCTCGGCGGGCGAATGCTCGGTGTCTTCGGAATCGTCGTGGGGAGGCAGCAAGGTGTTCACAGGTCCGGCGAGCCCGCAGGGGCCCGGGCAATCAATGTTGACCGGGCAGGATAACGGCAAGCCGATGTGCGGCGAGTGACAGAGACGGGTCGCAATACCTGTCCATCCGCTGCAGCGAGCGTCTGGCCGAGGCCGGCATCGAATCGTCCGTGGGCTCCAAGGGCTACAGTTACGACAACGCCCTGGCCGAGACCATCAACGGGCCCTACAAGGCCGAGGCGGTCCACCGGCGCGGGCCGTGGAAGACCAAGCAGGCGGTGGAACTGGCCACGCTGGAATGGATGGCCTGGTTCAACCATCACCGGTTGATGGCACCGCTGGGCTACATCCCGCCGGCCGAGTTCGAGGCCCACTACCATCGACAACGCGCTGGTCAGGCCGCGACCGTCTGACTTAAACCAACCGGCCTCCGCGATTGCCGGGGCGGTTCAAAGTGCTCGCGGCCTCGGGGCGTTAATGAGGCATTCTTATGGCTGTTCATCCGGGGTTGTTTGGGTTGATGGTTTGGCTTGAGAACCTCCATCTTCCCCGACTACTTCGGGTGAACAACCTCTTGGGAAACGACACCTAGAAGGTGTGCCGACGCTGCGTGGCCAGCTAGGTGCAGCATCCACGATCGACCCCAAAGCGGCGGAAGTGTCGAAGCGAAGGTTGGAGCGCACAGAACGGGTCGCAGGTCCAGCACCTGAGCCGAATTTGTAGATGTAGAGCCAGGATGTAGAAAAGCCCCGACCAGTTTCCTGTGCGGGGCTTTCGCCTAAGTACCTGTCGGCCTTAGTTTATTCTGGTGGCCTGGGGCGGAATCGAACCACCGACACGCGGATTTTCAATCCGCTGCTCTACCAACTGAGCTACCAGGCCTTTCTCACTCGCAGCTTTTCGGCCGCTCAGCGAAGTCCGCGATTGTAGCACAACATCTGCGGCACCGTCATCCCCCTGTGCCGCGCTTGTTGCGGCTCAGATCCACGCCGAGCTGCTTGAGCTTGCGATACAGGTGGGTGCGCTCCAGGCCCGTCTTTTCGGCCACGCGGGTCATGGAGCCGTTTTCCTTGGCGAGATGGAACTCGAAATAGCTTTTCTCGAATGCATCTCGGGCCTCGCGCAGCGGGCGATCCAGCTCGAAGGTCTGCTCCGAAGCGAGCGCGTTGTGGCTCGGCAGGTGGCTGGACATGGCCATGCCGTGCGCAGGCATCGCGGGAATGCCGGAAAGGTCGGCACGCGCGTAGCTGGGCAGGCCGACTGCGGCAGGCGCTGGGCGGGGCGGGGCGGTCTTGACCAGCGCCTGCTCCACGGCGCGCAGCAGCTTCTGCAGCGTGATGGGTTTTTCCAGGAAGGCGATCGCACCGAACTTGGTGGCTTCGACGGCGGTGTCGATGGTGCCGTGGCCGCTCATCATGATGACGGGCATGGTGAGCAGGCCTGCGCTGCCCCACTCCTTGAGCAGGGTGACGCCGTCGACATCGGGCATCCAGATGTCGAGCAGCACAAGGTCGGGGCGCATGCGCTCGCGCACCAAGCGCGCCTGGGTGGCGTTCTCGGCAAGCTCGATGGTGTGCCCCTCGTCGCTGAGGATTTCGGACAGCAGAGCACGGATGCCCAGCTCGTCGTCGACAACAAGAATGGTGGCCATGAATCCTTAGGTCTGGGCACCTGGCACACCGGGCTCGGTGGCAGGTGTCAGGTTCGAAAATGATAGCGAAACTTGTGCGCCGATCACGGTGGCGTCCTGGCCCTCTTCAAGGGGAGAACCCGCATCGGAAGCGGGATGCAGGTTGCGCAGCGTGATGCGAGCGCCGTGCTCGTCGGCGATTTTCTTGACGACGGCCAGGCCCAGTCCCGTGCCTTTGGCTTTGGTGGTGACGTAGGGTTCGAAGGCGCGCTTGAGCACTTTTTCGGCGAAACCAGGGCCGTTGTCGATGAGGTGCAGGCGCACGGAGCGGGGCGTGCCGGCTTCAGTCAAGGACAGCGACGAGCGCACGGTGACGTGGCCGTCCGGGCGGTCGTGCACGGCGTCGAGCGCGTTCTGCACGAGGTTGTGGATGACCTGGCGCAGCTGGCTGGCGTCGCCCTTGATGGAGGGCAGGCGCGGCGCCAGGTCGGCGGTGAGGCGACCCTTCTCCTGCGGCTCGGCGTACAGGCTGAGCACCTCGTGGATGAGGTCGTTGAGGTCCAGCGCTTTCAACTGGGCAGAGGGCAGGCGGGCGTAGTCACGGAACTCGTTGACGAGCTGCTTCATGGCCTGCACCTGGTTGACGATTGTGGCCACGGAGCGCACGAGCATGGCCTGGTCGGCACCTTCGAGCTTGGCTTCCAGCTTGTGCTGCAGGCGCTCGGCCGAGAGCTGGATGGGCGTGAGCGGGTTCTTGATCTCGTGCGCCAGACGGCGGGCCACCTCGCTCCAGGCGGCCGAGCGCTGGGCAGAGACGACCTCGGAGATGTCGTCGAAGACGACAAGGCGAGCGCCCTGGGGCAGCAGCGCGCCGCGCACGAGCAGGGTCAGGCGGTCCTGCTTGGGGTCGAGCTGCAACTCGAAGGACTCCTGCCAGAGCTCGCGGCCCATGTCGCGCCAGCCGTCGGCCCCACCCAGGTGCTGCTCGAAGCGCTGGTCCAGCGACGCCGAAAACTCGGCCAGCGATGCCACTTCTGCCAGCGGGCGGCCGAGGTGGGCCGACAGCGGCAGGTGCAGGATGCGCGTGGCGCCCGGGTTGACGGTCTCCAACGCGCCATGGGCATCGAACACGAGCACGCCCGCGGTGAGGTTGTCGAGGATGGTCTGCAGGTGGGTGCGGGCGGCATCCAGCTCGGCCACCGTGAGCGACACCTGCGCGCGGGCGTCGGCGAGCTGCCCGGTCATGTCAGCAAACGAGCGCGTCAGACCACCCAGCTCGTCCCGCGAGGCGAGCGCAGGCCGCACCGACAGGTCGCCCTGGGCCACCTGGCGCACGCCATCGGCCAGCATCAGCAGCGGCCGCGCGAGCTGGTTGCCCAGCGTGACGGCCAGCAGCAGCGCCACGAAGGTGGCCAGGATGAGTACCAGCGTCAACGTGCCCAGGTACATGCGGCGCAGGCCCACGCGCTCCAGCGAGCGCTGCTGGTACTCGCTGTTGGCCGCCTGCACGGCCAGCGCGTTGGTCAGCATGCTGGCCGGAATGCGCTGGATGACCATCAGGTAGCGCTCGCCCAGGCCGAGGCGCAGCTCGGTGTTGGGGAGCAGGGCCAACGTGCGGATCTGGGCGCGGCCCTGCAATGCAGCCGCTTCATCCTCCAGACCTTCGAGCTGGCTGGCCACCGTGCCGCCGCGGGCCTGGCGCAGCATGGCGCTGCTGGGGCGGTCGGGGGTGAGCTGGCGGGTATCGCCCCCGCTCTCGAGCAGGATCTGACCGTTGCCCCCCACCACGGCAACGGTCCGGGCGCCGAGCTTGTCGCGCAGGCGCTCCAGCGCCAACAGCTGCGGTGTGCTGGTATCGGACAGCTGCTCGGCGGCGTCGCGCGTCTTGGTCCCGAGGTCGGTGACCAGCGCGTCCAGCGTGCCCCGGCCGAGGTTCAGGCCGGCTTCCAGCGCACTGGCAAGCTTGACGTCGAACCAAGTCTCGATGCTGCGGTTCACGAACTGGTACGAGACCGCGTAGATCATCACGCCCGGCACCACACCCACCAGCGCAAAGATGCCCGCCAGCTTGAGCAGCAGGCGGCTGCCAAAGCGCCCGCGTCGCACGCGCACCACGAGGCGCACGGCGGCCGTGAGGATGACCAGCGTGAGCACGGCCGCCACCGCCACGTTCACCCAGTAAAGCCAGTGGTAGTGGCGCTCGAAGAAGCCGCGCTCGGACGTGGTGCCCACGGACAGCAGGAAGGCCAGCACGCCGGCCACGCCCGTGAGGGTCACCAGGGTGATGACCCAACCCCAGCGCGTGGCCCTGTTCATCGGAGGGTGAAGTCGGGCGCGAAGTTGCGCTTCTGCTCGACGCTCAGCGCGAAGCCGCTCTGCAGGCCGATCTGCATGGGCCGGGGCAGCTGGCTGACGTCCAGCCGGTAGCTGAACTCCAGGTAGTAGCCGCCGCTGTCGTCGATGTCCTTGGGTTCGGCGATGCGCCAAGCGCTCTGGCCCCGCAGCACGGTCATGGCTTCGTCCAGGGTGGCGAAGCTCTGGTGCAAGCCGCCGTCGGACACACGGTATTGGCGCGTCAGCGGTTGCCAGGACAGGCGCCAGGAGCGCTCGGCCCGGGCCACGCGCGCATCGCGCCAGTACCAGCGGTTGCGCAGCACGGTGGCTTCCACCACGAAGTACAGAGGCACCCCCTTGTGCAAGGCGTCCTCGGCGGCGTGGCTGAGCTCGAAGCGGGTGGTGAAGCTCAGCTCCAGCCCGTCGTCCGCGCGGCGCGTGGCCAGTTGCGACAACTCGATGCCGTCAGCACGCGCGGCGCCCGGCAGCAGGGCGAGCAGCACGGCAAAAAAGGCAGCGATGGCGATCCGGGCGAACAAGTCAGGGTTTCGTCAACAGGACGTAGAAGAAGCCGTCCAGGGTCGGCAGGGGTTGCTGGGCATTCTCGGCGACCGGCAGCAGGTGGCCCGTGAACCCGGCCACGTCGTGCGACTTGGCGTCAGCTTGGCGTTGCAAAAATGCGTCGCGCTGGACCTGCCCTTCCGCGCGAAAGACCGAGCAGGTGGCATAAACCAGCCGGCCGCCAGAGGCCAACAGCGGCCACAGGGCGTCCAGCAGCTCGGCCTGGATCTGCGCCAGCGCAGCGATGTCGCCGGGGCGGCGCAGCCAGCGCACGTCGGGGTGGCGGCGCACGATGCCCGAGGCACTGCACGGGGCGTCAAGCAGGATGGCGTCGAAGGGCTGGCCGTCCCACCAGGTGACCGTTTGACGTGCGTCGGCCGCCTTCAGCGTGGCGGTCTGGCCCAGCCGGTTCAGGGTGTCCTGCACGCGAGTCAGGCGCTGGGCATCGGCGTCCAGAGCGGTGAGCTGCAGGTCCGGCTGCAGCTCCAGCAGGTGGGCCGTCTTGCCACCGGGGGCGGCGCAGGCGTCCAGCACCCGGGCGCCGGGCTTCAGGCCGGGGCCCACCACCAGGGGCGCGGCGAGCTGGGCGGCGGCGTCCTGCACCGACACCACGCCCTCGGCAAAGCCCGGCAGGGCCGACACCGGCACGGGCCTGTCCAGCACCACGGCCTGCGGCGTGGGCGCGCCCAGCACCTGTGCTGTGATGCCTGCGTCGGCCAGGCGCTCCACATAACCAGCGGCGGTGGAGCGCTGGGCGTGCACCCGCAGCGTCATGGGCGGCGGGCGGTTGTTGGCAGCCAGGATGGCCTGCCACTGGGCGGGCCAGTCGGCCTTGAGCTTCTCCACCCACCAGGCCGGGTGGTTGAAAGCGCCCAGCGGGCTGCGCTCAGCTGCCACCACGATGGCGGCGCGTTCACGCAGGAAGCGGCGCAGCACGGCATTGATGAAGGCGGCACTGGCCGGCGCACGGGCCTTGGCGGCATTGACGGCCTGGTCCACCAACGTGTGCTCGGTGTAGACAGGCGGCTGCTCGGGTTCAGGCCACAACAGGGCAAGGGCCACCACCAGCAGCGCGTCCACGCGCGGCGGAGGCGCCTTGGCGGCGAGTTGCTGGCGGGCGACCTCGGCGCTGCCCAGGCGGCGCAGCGCGGCAAAGGTCAGGGCCTGGGTGCCGGGGCGCAAATCGGCGGGCACGCGGGCCAGGAGTTCGGTCAGCGACTTGCCCTCGCGCACGCCCTGCACGGCATCTGCGGCCTGGAGCAGCAGCCGGTGCAGAGGAGCGGACATCGGGACCGCGTGGGGGCTTTGGGACATGGGCGCAGTGTAGAAGTGGGCTTTGGCCGCAGAATCTGCCGCATGAACGCCCCTTCCCCTGACGCGCCGGTTTCCGAGCGCATCCGCTACCGCCTGGTGTCGGCCGGCTGCCGCCACCATGCGAACGACAACATCGCTGCCTTCATCGAGCCTGGCGAACTGGACGGGCTGCAGGCCGAGGTGCAGGCCAAGATGCAGGAGGTGCTGAGAAGCCTGGTCATCGACACCGACAGCGACCACAACACGCAGGAAACCGCCAAGCGTGTGGCCAAGATGTTCGTGCGCGAGGTGTTCGCCGGCCGCTACGCCAAGGCACCGTCGGTGACCGAGTTCCCCAACGTCAGCCGCCTGAACGAGTTGATGATCGTGGGCCCCATCACCGTGCGCAGCGCCTGCTCGCACCACCTGTGCCCGATCATGGGCAAGGTCTGGATCGGCCTGCTGCCCAACGAGCACTCCAACCTCATCGGCCTGTCCAAGTACGCGCGGCTGTGCGACTGGATCATGAGCCGGCCGCAGATCCAGGAAGAAGCCGTGACGATGCTCGCCAACGAGCTGCAGGAGCGCGTGCAGCCCGACGGCTTGGCGCTGGTGATGGAAGCCGACCACTTCTGCATGCACTGGCGCGGCGTGAAGGACAGCGAGTCCAAGATGACCAACAGCGTGATGCGGGGCGCGTTCCTGAAAGACGCCAACCTGCGCCGCGAATTCCTTTCCCTCATAGCCAAAGGCTGAACATGCTCGTCCGCTTGATGTATGCCAGCCGTGCCAAGGCGGCACTTGCCGACGGCGACCTCGCCGCCATCCTCAAGGCCTCGCGGGAGCACAACCCGAACGACGGCATCACCGGCCTGCTGTGCTTCGCCGACGGCGTGTTCGTGCAGGTGCTCGAGGGGGGTCGCAACGCCGTGAACGCGCGCTACAAGCGCATCGTCGAAGACACGCGGCACAGCGATGTCATCCTGCTGGCCTATGAAGAGATCAGCGAGCGTGTCTTCGCGGGCTGGACGATGGGCCAGGTCAACCTGCATCGCCTCAACCCGGCGCTGCTGCTGAAGTACTCCGAAACCGGCAAGCTCGACCCCTACGCCATGAGCGGCACCGCCATGAGCGCTCTGTTCCGCGAGATGTGCGCCTCCGGCGCCATCGCCGTCAGCTGAGCCAGCGCGCGGCTCCGGTCAGAGCGACCGGGCTTCCTTGAACCCGTAGAGGTTGGCCAGCACCCGCGTGGGGAACTGGTTCAGCGCCTCGTTGTACTGCGCCACCGCCTGGTTGAACACCTGGCGCGTGAAGGCCCGCTGGCGCTCGATGAGCTTGAGCTCGCTCACCAGCCCATCGATGGCCGACTCACTGCGCAGCTCGGCCTGGTGGTCCAGCAGTGACAGCAGCCGGGTGAGCGCCGCCGCGTGCAGGGCGCTGGCAACGGCCAGTGTGCCCACCGGGTCGGGCGCCCACGGCTTGGCGCGTGACGCCTGGGCGGCAGCCTGGGCCTCGGTCTGGGCGTTGGCCAGCGCGTCGAACGTCGCCTGCTCGCTGGGCAGGCGCGGTGCCACGGCCGCCAGCAGCTTGCCGCAAACCTCGCTGCGTTCCTTCAGGTGGGTGTCGAACTGCGCGAAGGCGTCGCCAATGGCGTTGCGAAGTGCCATCAACCGGTTGTAGGCACCCACGCCCCAGAAAAATAAGGACGCCGCCACCGCGACGCCCGCCCACTGCCACGGCGTCATGCCTGGACCTTGTACTGGGCAAAGCCCTTGGACCGCAGCGCGCATGCCGGGCAGTGGCCGCAGCCGTGGCCCCAGGCCTGCAGCGTGCCCCGCTCACCCAGGTAGCAGGTGTGCGTGTCTTCCACAATGAGCTTCACCAAGGCCTCACCACCCAGTTGCTCGGCCAGGCGCCAGGTGGCGGCCTTGTCGATGAACATCAGCGGCGTTTCCAACGTCATGGGCGCATCCAGGCCCAGGCTCAACGCCACCTGCATGGCCTTGAGGGTGTTGTCGCGGCAGTCCGGATAGCCGGAAAAGTCGGTCTCGCACATGCCGCCCACCAGCACGCTCGCGCTGCGGCGGTACGCCAGGGTCGCGGCAAAGGTGAGGAACAGCAGGTTGCGCCCGGGCACGAAGGTGTTGGGCAGGCCGTTGGCCTGCAACTCGATGGCGCGCTCGCTGGTGAGCGCGGTGTCGCTGATCTGGCCCAGCAGGGACAGGTCCAGCAGGTGATCCGCCCCCAGCTTGCCAGCCCAGGCCGGGAACTGCGCGGCAATCTTCTCGAGCACGGTGGTGCGGCATTCAAGCTCCACACGGTGGCGCTGGCCGTAATCGAAGGCCAGGGTCTCCACCTCGGCGTAGCGGTCCAGGGCCCAGGCCAGGCAGGTGGTGGAGTCCTGTCCGCCAGAAAAAAGCACGAGCGCTTTGCGGGTGTCGGTCATGGGCGGGATGCTACCTTTGACCTCCCGTCGCCACCCCAAACCCATGACACGCCTCACCCTGCTCCTGGCTGCCCTGCTGCCCACACTGGCCGGCGCGCAATCCCGCATCGACGAAGTCCTCGTCTACCCCGGCGGCGCCCAGGTCACACGCCTGGCCCCGGTCGCAGCCGGCACGCGGGAGTTGGTGCTGAACTGCCTGACCGCACGCTTCGACCCCGACACCCTGCAAATCACCGCCCCGGCCGGCGTGAACCTCGGTCCGGTGCAGTTGGAGACCCTGCCGCGCGAGCGCGTGCCCGAGTGCGCCAACGGCCCGCTGGACGAGCAGGTGCGCAAGCTCGACAGCCAGCGCGACGGGCTGAGCGCCGAGTTCAGTGCCCTCGACGCCGGGCTGGGTTACCTCAAGGCCCTGGGCTCGGGCGAGGCCCGCGCCACGCCGACCGCCGCCATTGGCGCCACGGCCGACGCCATCCGCAAGACTGCGCTGGAGGCCCTGACGCGCCAGGCTCAGCTGCGCCGCCAGCTGGACGACCTGGACAGGCAGCTCACCCCCCTCAAGGCCGAACGCGACCGCGTGGCCACTGCCAACCCCCAGTGGCGCAGCCTGCGCCTGCGGCTGTCCACCGCGCAGGCGGCCGAACTCAAGCTCAGCTACCACATCACGCAAGCCGGCTGGGCACCCAGCTACCGCGCGCTGCTGGACACGACCTCGGGCGCCGTGGCACTGGAGCGGCTGGCCCAGGTGTCGCAGCAAAGCGGTGAAGACTGGAAGAACGTGACGCTGCGCCTGTCCACCGCGCAGGCCGCGCCGCGCGTGGGCGTGGGTCAACCGGCGCCGTGGCAGCTGGATCTCTACAAACCTCAACCGCAAGTCGCGCTGCGTGCGATGGCTGCGCCCGCACCGGTCGCTCCGGCCGCGATGCTGGAGCGTGTCGAGTTGACCGCGTCGAGGATTGCTGGCGTCGAGCCCGAACGTTTCGACCTCAGCGTCTTCCAGAGCGCCTACGCCACCGAGTTCGTGCTGCCGCTGCGCGTCACCATCGACAGCGGCACCCAGCGCGCCAGCCTCACGTTGGGCAGCGAAAAACTGCAAGCCAAAGTCGTCGCCCGCGTGCAGCCGCAGAGCGAGGCGGCGGCCTACCTTGTGGCCGACATGGCCCGGCCCGCAGGCGCCTGGCCGCGTGGCGCGATGCAACTGGTGCGCGACGGCACGCTGGTGGGCAGCAGCACGCTCAACGTGGCCGGCAGCGAGGAGCGCCTGGAACTCCCCTTCGGCCGCGATGACGCGGTGCGTGTGCAGGTGGAGCCCGAGCAGCGCAACGCCGGCAACACCGGTTTCATCGGTGCACGGGCCGAGCACAAGTACGGCCGAGCCTGGGTCGTCGAGAACCGGCACAAGGCCGGCGCGCTGACGCTGCAACTCGTGGAGGCAGCACCGGTGTCGCAGCATGAGGACATCAAGGTCCAGACCCAGTTCAGCCCGGCGCCGGCCACGCAGGCCTGGCGCAGGCAGCCCGGGCTCATCCTCTGGGAGCAGCCGCTGGCTGCAGGCCAGAGCCAGCGCTTCACTGCGGAGTACCTGATCAGCGCGCCGAAGGAGGCGCAAGTCACCGGCTTGCGCTGACATGGCCGTTGGCTGTTCGGCTGTTCCCGCTGACCCCTTTGGAGGAGCCGAGAAGCGCAGGAGCCCGAGGCGCGTGCACAGCACGCTTCGTCAACTGACTCCGCGCGGCTGTCTGACCGGAGCGTAGCGAAGGGAGTTCCGCGCGGGCCTCGGGTTCCGAGCATCGCAGGGCACCCGCAGCGAAGCGGCGGGCGACGGAGCAGGGGCGACTTTTTGCCTTCTTTTTGGTCGCTCAAAAAGAAGGTCGCCCGCCGGGGCGAATTCCCGGCTGGGCCTCACGCGGTGACCCGCCCTCACCTCATGGCACTACGCGCCGCGTTGGGGTTCGCAGGCTGACCCCAACCTACCGAGCTAATCAGTCGAACCCTCGGCAGGTTTGAACTTAGGCCATTGGTTGTAGCCAATTGCTGGGTCGTTTGCCCTGAGCGCGAGGATGAACTCGATCTCCTTGCGAGTCAGCTCCGCATCAGTCGCGTACTGCGACTCCCAGAGTATTTCTTTGCGTATGGCGAAGTCTCGCCGCTGCTCGCGCAGGAAGTCCCGGGCGATCAAGGCATCACTAGCGCTGCCGAAGTAATTGATGCTGTCCGTTCGATCCTGCCCCACGTAGATCTTTCCATTGGGGTAGGTGATCTTGTAGACAACCTTGAGCTTTGCGCCCGTGCTCGACTCAGCTGCACTCATTGCATCAACAGGCTTGCACGATCAGTAGATCAGCCCCGCACCTCTCCCTGCCCCAACACCACCCACTTCATCGAAGTGAGCCCCTCCAGCCCCACCGGCCCCCGCGCATGGAACTTGTCGGTGGAGATGCCGATCTCCGCGCCCAGCCCGTACTCGAAGCCATCCGCAAACCGCGTGCTGGCATTGACCATCACGCTCGCCGAATCCACCTCCCGCAGGAAGCGCATGGCCGACACGTGATTCGTCGTCAGGATCGCATCCGTGTGA
>JBBIVU010000050.1:0-15866 GCA_037439585.1 Roseateles sp.
GGGCAACGGCACGGCGTCCATCTTCCGGGACGATGACTCGGTGTTCACCTGCTCCATGCACGGCGAAAAGAACTTCCCCTTCCGCAAGGAGCCCAGCGACCTGGATGTGGGCCTGCCCGACGGCTGCGGCGACGCCGAGTACCTGGCGGCGCTGGACGGTGCGCTGGACGAGCTGTGGCGCCGGCTGGTGCTCTACCCGCCGGGCCTGGCCTTCTACCTGGCTGGGGCCGACCCCCACGAGGGCGACCGGCTGGGGCGCCTGAAGCTCAGCCACGCCGGCCTGGCCGAGCGCGACCGCCGCGTGCTCGCGGCGCTGCGCGAGCGGGGCATCCCGGTGGCGCTGAGCATGGCCGGCGGCTACGGGCACGACCTGGCCACCACCGTGGCGGCGCAGGTCAACACGCTGAACCTGGCCGCCGAGTCCTGGGCGGTGTGGCCGCGCATGGAAGAATCGGCGGCATGACTGCCCGCCCCCAGCCTGACGGCCGTGATGCCTACCCCCGGTTCGTGCCGTTGACCACCCGCTGGATGGACAACGACGTCTACGGTCACCTGAACAACGTCGTGTACTACAGCCTGTTCGACACGGCGGTGAACAGCCTGCTGATCGAAGCGGGTGCGCTGGACATCCACGGCGGCGCCGTGATCGGCCTGGTGGTGGAGACGCACTGCAACTTCTTCGAGTCGCTGGCCTTCCCGCAGCGCATCGAGGCCGGCGTGCGCGTGGCCAGCCAAGGCCGCTCCAGCGTGCGCTACGAGATCGGCCTGTTCGCCGAAGGGGCCGCCGCCTGCGCCGCGCGCGGGCATTTCGTTCATGTCTACGTCCACAGCGACAGCCGCCGCCCGGTGGCGGCGCTGCCCGACACCTACCTCAAAGTCCTGGAGACCCTCACCCCATGAGCCGTTTCGACATGCCCACCCCCGCGCAGACCGCTGCGGTGGACGAAGCCATCACCAGCCGCCACTCGCTGCGTGCCTTCCTGCCCACGCCGGTGCCGCGCCAGACGCTGGAGGACATCCTCAGCGTCGCGTCCCGCGCGCCCTCGGGCACCAACACCCAGCCGTGGCAGGTGCACGTGCTGACCGGCGCCGCGCTGGAGCGCGCCCGCGCCCGCATCCACGCCGCCTACCTGGACCCGGAGCAGAACGCGGCCAACAAGGAGGAGTACGCCTACTACCCCCACGAGTGGCGCAGCCCCTACATCGACCGCCGCCGCAAGGTGGGCTGGGACCTGTACGGCCTGCTCGGCATCGCCAAGACCGACAAGGCGCGCATGCAGCACCAGCACGGCCGCAACTTCACCTTCTTCGACGCACCGGTGGGCCTGTTCTTCACCATCGACCGCGTGATGCAGCAGGGCTCGTGGCTGGACTACGGCATGTTCCTGCAGAACGTGATGATCGCGGCCCGAGCACGTGGCCTGCACACCTGCCCGCAGGCCGCGTTCACGCAGTTCCACCGTGTCATTGCCGATGAGCTGAAGCTGGGCGACGAGCAGATGCTGGTGTGCGGCATGTCCCTGGGCTTTGCCGACCCGGCCGCCATCGAGAACAGTCTGGTCACCGAGCGCGCGCCGGTGGCTGAGTTCGCTCGCTTCCTGGAAGACTGATGGCGCTTGCCGGTGGCGAGTTGAGCCTGGCCTGGGCCGCGCCCTTCGCGGGCCTGCTGCTGTCCATCGCCGCCCTGCCGCTGGCTGCGCCGGCGCTCTGGCACCACCACTTCGGCAAGATCGCCGCTGGCTGGACGGCCGCGCTGCTGCTGCCGTTCAC
This sequence comes from Roseateles sp., assembly GCA_037439585.1. GTDB lineage: Bacteria > Pseudomonadota > Gammaproteobacteria > Burkholderiales > Burkholderiaceae_C > Pelomonas. Next base: position 1,771 of record JBBIVU010000050.1, read on the forward strand.
GCTGGCCTTCGGTGCCGGCGCCACCGGCGGCGTGCTGCTGCACACGCTGGTGGAGGAGTACCTGCCCTTCACCATCTTGCTGGGCGCGCTCTACACCACGGCGGGCGGCATCTTCATTCGTGGCAACCTGCACGGCAGCCCGGCGCTCAACGCGGGGCTGATGGCGCTGGGCGCCGTGCTGGCCAGCGTGATGGGCACCACGGGCGCGTCCATGCTGCTGATCCGCCCGCTGATCCGCGCCAACGACAACCGCCGCCACAACGCCCACGTCGTCGTGTTCTTCATCTTCATCGTCAGCAACGTGGGCGGTGCGCTCACGCCGCTGGGCGACCCGCCGCTGTTCCTCGGCTTCCTGCAGGGCGTGAGTTTTTTCTGGACGGCCGCCCACCTGTGGGCGCCGACGCTCTTCCTGCTCGGGGCGCTGCTGGCGGTGTTCTGGGCCATCGACGCCTGGTTCTACCGCCGCGAGGGCGTCACCCCGGCGGATCCCACGCCCGACGCGCCGGCGTTGGGTGTGGAAGGCGCCATCAACCTGCTGCCGCTGGCCGCAGCCGTGGGCCTGGTGCTGATGAGCGGCACGTGGAAGCCCGGCATCGTCTTCGACCTCTGGGGCACGCCGCTGCCGCTGCAGGCCCTGTTGCGCGACCTGGGCCTGCTGGGCGTGACCGCCGCCTCCCTGTGGCTGACGCCTGCCGGCGTGCGCGAGAAGAACCGCTTCAGCTGGGCACCGATGGAAGAGGTGGCCAAACTCTTCATCGCCATCTTCCTGACCATGGTGCCCGTCATCGCCATGCTCAAGGCCGGCCCGGCCGGCGTGTTCGCGCCGCTGGCGGCGATGCTCGATTCGCCGGCCGCCTACTTCTGGCTCACCGGCGGCCTGTCGGCCGTGCTGGACAACGCGCCCACCTACCTGGCCTTCTTCAACCTGGCCGGCGGCCGTGCGCCGCAGCTGATGGGGGAGGGCGCGGCCCTGCTCGCCGCCATCTCGGGCGGCGCCGTCTTCATGGGGGCCATGACCTACATCGGCAATGCCCCCAATTTCATGGTCAAGGCGATTGCCGAGGAGCGCGGTGTCAAGATGCCGAGCTTTGGCGGCTATCTGCTGTGGTCTGGTGCGGTGCTGCTGCCGCTTCTTTTCGTGATGGCTTGGATATGGATGCGTTGAAAGTGTTGGTGGCCCGCCGTGCGCCGGCGGAGGTGTTGGACAAGCTCTCGGCCCGCTTCGCCGTGGATTACCACGACGGTGCCGAACCCCTGAGCCCCGACGAGCTGCGCGCCCGCCTGCAGGGCAAGGCCGGTGCCTACATCACCGGCACCGAGCGCATCACGGCCGAGCTGCTGGCGGCCTGCCCCGAACTCAAGGTCGTCTGCACCATGAGCGTGGGCTACAACCACATCGACCTCGCCGCCTGCACCGCGCGCGGCGTGCTGGTCACCAACACGCCGGACGTGCTGACCGAGTCCACCGCCGACTTCGGCTTTGCCCTGCTGATGGCCACCGCGCGCCGCATGAGCGAGGGCGAGCGCCTGCTGCGCGACGGCGGCTGGAAGAGCTGGGCCTGGGACTTTCTCGCCGGCGCGGAAGTGCACGGCAGCACGCTGGGCATCCTGGGCATGGGCCGCATCGGCCAGGCCATCGCGCGCCGGGGCCGCTTCGGCTTCGGCATGAACGTGATCTATCACAACCGCTCCCGCCTGGCGGCCGAGGCCGAGGCTGAACTGGGTGCTCGCTACGTGGCCAAGGACGAGCTGCTGCGCCAGGCCGACCACCTCGTGCTGGTGCTGCCGTACTCGGCCGAGTCCCACCACTGCATCGCTGCGCCCGAGCTGGCGCTGATGAAGCCCACGGCCACCCTCGTGAACGTGGCGCGCGGCGGCATCGTGGACGAGGACGCGCTGGCCACCGCGCTGCGCGAACGCCGCATTGCCGCTGCGGGCCTGGACGTCTTCGAGGGCGAGCCGCGCGTGAACCCCGTGCTGCTCACGCTGCCCAACGTCGTGCTCACGCCGCACATCGCCAGCGCCACGCTGCCCACGCGGCATGCCATGGCCCACCTCGCGGCTGACAACCTCGTTGCCGCGCTCACCGGCGCCACGCCGCCCACCCCGCTGAACCCGCAGGTCCTTCCCGCATGAAACGTCGCCTCCTTTGTCTGCTGGCCTTGCTGCCGGCGCTGGCACTTGCGCAGTCGGTCAAGAACAAGCAGCCCCCGCCGCCGCCGAGCGAGCCTGCCGTGGAGGACAAGACACCGCGTGACCCCAACAAGTTCGCGGCGCTCTCGCTGCTGGGGGACAACGTCCAGCTCATCCACCTCAGCCCTGCACGCGGCGACACCGTCCAGACTGGCGAATGGACCGCCACCCCCGCCGGTGGCCTGGACAACGCGGTGCTGCAGGCCTTGAACGAAGCCGTCAAGGCCACGGGCAAGGACCGGGAGGTCAAGCTCTACACCTCCACCACGCGCAGCCTCTTCGGTGATCCGGCCGGCCTGTTCGTCGACGGCAAGCTCAGCCTGCCCGGCAAACTGGGCGAGGCCGTGCGCCAGAGCGGAGCAGCCCGCTTGCTCCTGGTCACCCGCAGCCGTCAGGAGCCGGCGCTCGCGGCCACGCTGCCGGCACGCATCCTGGCTTCGCTGGAAGGTCCGGGCTTCGTGCTCGATCAGCGCCCCAGCGCACAGATCGGCTTCGACGGCAACGGTGGCCTGCCGGTGTTCGCACCCTATGTGTCCATTCGCGTGGCGCTCATCGACTTGAGCGACCTCCGGCTCCGGCGCGAGCAGTCGCTGGCTGTGGCCACCCGCCTGCCGGTGGCCGCTGCAGACACTGCGAACCCCTGGGCCGCTACCACGCGGGAGCAGCGCGTGAAGGCGCTGGAGGGCCTCATCCAGGCCGAGCTGCCCAAGGCCGTCGCCGGCCTCGTCTCACCCTGAGCATGGGCGCTGCCCACTGCGGGCGACAATGCCTGCATGAGTCTGTTTGACGTGTTGCTGTTGGTGCTGCTGGCCCTGAATCTGGTCCTGTTGATCCTTGTCTGGGCTCGCCAGAAAACGCCGGCAGGCGTGTCACCTGAACTGCTGCAAAGCAATGAGCGCCTGGAGCGCGAACTGCGCGACGAGCTGGGCCGCAGCGCCAGCGGCACGCGCCAGGAGCTGCTGCAGGGCCTGGCCCAGTTCCAGCAGGCGCTGACGCAAGGGCTGCAGGGCAGCAACCAGTCCCTCGCCGCCCAGGCCCAGGCCGCGCGCGAGGCGCAAGACGCCGCCGCCCAGCGCAGCGCACTGGCCCAGACCGAAGCCTTGCAGCGCCTGGGTCAGATCTTGGGCGATGGCATGCGCGAGCAGTTGCAGGCCCTCTCCAAAACCAACGACCAGCGCCTGGCCGAGCTGCGCCTGACGGTGGAGCAGCGCCTCACCGCCATCCAGCAAGACAACGAAAAGAAGCTGGAGCAGATGCGCGCCACCGTGGACGAAAAGCTCCACGCCACGCTGGAGCAGCGCCTGGGCGAAAGCTTCAAGCAGGTGGCCGAGCGGTTGGAGCAGGTGCACAAGGGCCTCGGCGAGATGCAGAACCTGGCGCGCGACGTGGGCTCGCTCAACCGCGTGCTCACCAACGTCAAGACGCGTGGCGTGTTCGGCGAGGTGCAGCTGGCCGGCCTGCTGGAGCAGGTGTTCACGCCTGAACAGTTCGCCACGAACGTGGCCACCGTGCCGGGCTCGGCCGAGCGGGTGGAGTTCGCCGTCAAGCTGCCCGGCCAGCGTGATGACGGCCAGCCGCTGTGGCTGCCCATCGACGCCAAGTTCCCCCGCGAGGACTACGAGCGCCTGCTGGACGCGCAAGAGCGCGCGGACGCGCCCGCGGCGGAGGCTGCAGGCAAGGCCATCGAGACCCGCCTGCGGCTGGAGGCCAAGACCATCCGCGAGAAGTACATCGCTCCGCCGCACACCACCGACTTCGGCATCCTCTTCGTGCCCACCGAGGGCCTGTACGCCGAGGCCCTGCGCCGCCCCGGCCTGCTGGAAGGCCTGCAGCGCGAGCACAAGGTCATGCTCTGCGGCCCCACCACGCTGCTGGCCACGCTCACCAGCCTGCAGATGGGCTTCCGCACGCTGGCGCTGGAGAAGCGCTCGGCCGAAGTCTGGGAGGTGCTGGGCGCCGTGAAGACCGAGTTCGGCAAGTTCGGCGACGTGCTGGCCAAGGCCAAGAAAAAGCTGGAGGAAGCCGGCAACACGCTGGACGCCGCCGAGGTGCGCACCCGCGCCATGACACGCAAGCTCAAGGGCGTGGAGGCGCTGCCGGACGAAGCCGCGCAGCAGTTGCTGCAGATGGTGGCCGCCGAGGACGCCGAGTGAACCCAGCCGGCGAAGGCGCGCCGGCGCCCACCCACCTGCGGCACGCCTTCCCGTGGCTGATCGCCACCATGATCTGCGTGCACGCCTGCATGGCCACCACGCGGGTCACCGCCAGTCTGTGGGTGCTGCAGCAGGGCTATGGCGAGGCGTCGCTGGGCATGCTGTTGAGCCTGTTTGCCGTGGCGCCCATTGCGCTTTCGCTGTGGGCTGGCCGGCTGGCCGACCGCCATGGCTTCCATCGCCCGGTGGGCTTGGGCGTGGCCATGGCATTGGCCGGCGCCCTGCTGGCGCTGGCGGTGCAGCAGGTGTGGGCCATTGCCGTGGGTTGCCTGTTGTGCGGCGGCGCAGTGGCGGTAGCGGCCGTGGCCATGCAGCGCGAGGCCGGCTTGATGGCCGAGGCGCCGGGCGATCTCAAGCGCATCTTCAGCTGGATGGCGCTGGGGCCGGCGATGTCCAACGCAGCCTCGCCCATCATCGCGGGGCTGCTGATCGACCACTTCAGCATGAGCGCCGCCTTCGGCTTTGCCACGGTGCTGCCGGTGTTGGCGTGGCTGCTGTCGCGCAGGGTGCCCCGCAATCCGCCGGTGGTGCTGACCAAGAGCTTCCGTGAGCGTGCCGCGTGGGACTTGTTCCGCCTGCCGGCCTACCGCCGGCTGCTGCTGGTGAACCTGGCGCTCTCGGCCGGGTGGGATGCGCACAGCTTCGTCGTGCCGGTGGTGGGGCATGACCGCGGCTTGTCGGCATCCAGCATCGGGCTGGTGCTGGGGAGCTTTGCCGTGGCGGCCACGGTGGTGCGGCTGGCCATCGTGCGGTTCTCCGATCACATCGACGAAGGCCGCGCGTTGCGCACCGCGATGGCGTTGGCCACCCTCACATTCGTGGCCTACGCCTGGTTGCCCGGCACGCTGGGGTTGGTCGTCGGCTCGGCGCTGCTGGGCACGGCGCTGGGCTCGGTGCAGCCCATGATCCTGGCCATGATGCACCACGCCACGCCGCCCGAGCGCCACGGCCAGGCCCTGGGCCTGCGCATGTTGACGGTCAACGGCGCGACGGTGGCCATGCCCGTCGGCTTCGGCATGCTGGCGGCAGCCACAGCGCTGGCGGCGCCGATGTGGCTGATGGCGGGTGCCTTGCTGCTGGCGCAGTGGCCCGCCCGCAAGCTCTGACAGCGGCGCCGGCCAGCCTCAGGGCCGCAGGCGGAAACCGCGCAGAATCGCGCCGAACCTGAAAACAAGCCCTTGGTGGAGACAGTTCGAATGACGATGACCTTGAACAGAGGGCCGCTGCACGGTGCTCGGTTGGCCTGGCTGGCTGGGCTGTGCCTGGCCCTGGGGGCGGGGCCTGCCGGCGCCGCCAACCCGCCCCAGCCGGCGGCCGTGCCTGTTGCGGCCGCCGTGCCCACGCCGGTGCGCGAGCTGGGCGGCATCGAGGAATACCGCCTGCCCAACGGCTTGCAGGTGCTGCTGTTCCCCGACGCCACGCAAACCACCACCACGGTCAACATCACCTACCGCGTGGGCAGCCGGCACGAATCGCCTGGCGAGTACGGCATGGCCCACTTGCTGGAGCACATGCTGTTCAAGGGCACGCAGCGCCAGAACGACATCCCCGGCGCCATGGCGCAGCGCGGTGTGCGCTTCAACGGCACGACGACGGTGGACCGCACCAACTACTTCGCGAGCTTCAACGCGAACGCCGACACGCTGGCCTTCCTGCTGGACCTGGAAGCCGACCGCATGGTGAACAGCCGCGTGGCCAAGGCCGACCTCGACACCGAGATGACCGTGGTGCGCAACGAGTTCGAACGCGGCGAGAACCAGCCCTTCGCGGTGCTGGCGCAGCGCGTCAATGCCGCCGCGTTCGCCTGGCATCCCTACGGCCACGCCACCATCGGCCCCAAGAGTGACATCGAGAACGTGCCCATCGAGAAGCTGCAGGGCTTCTACAAGCGCTACTACCGGCCCGACAACGCCACGCTGCTGATCGCCGGTGCGTTCGACAAAGCGGCCACGCTGGCCTTGATCGGCAAGCACTTCGGCGCGGTGACGCGGCCCGCCACACCGGTGCCCCAGCCCTACACGGTGGAGCCGGCGCAGGACGGCGAGCGCACGGTGGTCGTGCGCCGCGTGGGCGGCCAGCCCATCCTGCTGGCCAATTACCACGTGCCCGCCATCACGCACCCGGACACCCCGGCGCTCATCGTCTACGGCCTGCTGATGAGCCTGCAGCCCAGCGGCCAGCTCTACAAGCAGCTCGTCGAGCCCAAGCTGGCGCTGGCCGCAGGCATGGGAGGGACGGGGGGCGTGGACCCCAACCTCAGCAGCGCCTATGCGGTGCTGCCGCCCGACGCCGACGTGCCCCAGGTCGAGACCGTGCTGCTGGATCTGGCCGAAGGCCGGGCCACCAAGCCCTTCGACGAAAGCGAGTTGGCCCGTGTGCGGAACATCGCCGTCAACAGCTACCGCCAGCAGATGAAAAACCCCGAGGCGCTGATCCAGCAGATCTCCGGGCTGATCGCAGCCGGCGACTGGCGGCTGCTGTTCCAGCTGATGGATGACATCCCCAAGGTCACGCTGGCCGATGTCGAGCGCGTGCGCAGCGCCTATTTCAAACCCGCCAACCGCACCTTGGGCCGTTACCTGCCGGCCGCTGCAGTGGAGCGGGTGGAGATTCCCGCCGCACCTGCCCTGGCCGAACGCCTGGCGGCACTGAAGGCACCGCCCAAGGTGGAAGAGGGCGAACATCTGGAGCCCGTGCCTGCGGTGCTGGAAACGCGCACGACCCGTGCCGTGCTGCCCGGTGGCATCGTGCTGCACACCCTGCGCAAGCAAACGCGTGGCAACACCGTGGTGCTGCAGATGCAGCTGCGCTGGGGCGAGCGCAACGCCACCTTTGCGCGAAACGGCACGGGCCTCGTTGCGGCGCTGATGAACGAGGGCAGCGCCGGCTACACCAAGCAGCAGCTCCAGGATGCGCTCATCCAGCTGCGTGCCAACCTCAACATCGCCAGCGAAGACCAGGGTGCCACGGTCTTGCTCAGTGCCGAACGTGACACGCTGCTGCCGGCCCTGCGCGTGGTGGCCGACGTGCTGCGCCGGCCGCTCTTCCCGCAGGCCGCGTTCGACCGCGAGGTGAAGGCGGGTCTGGCTGGCATCGAGGCCTCGCGCCAGGAGCCTGCCGTGTTGCGCCAGGAGGCCACGCGGGGCCACTACAACCGGGCGCGCGGCGTGAAGCCCGGGCAGCCGGACTACGTGATGGGCGTGGACGAGCGCATCGCCAACCTCAAGGCCACCACCCTGGACGATGTGAAGCGCTTCTACGCCGACTATTGGGCCGCCAACGAGGCGCAGGTGAGCGTGGTCGGGGCCCTGCCCGAAGGCCTGGCGGCTGAACTGGACCGGCTCTTCGGCGACTGGAAAAAGCCCGCCGCGCCCCCGTTTGTGCGCCACATCCCGCGGCACGTGACCGTGCCCGCAGCGCGTTTCGATGCGGTGGCCCGCGACAAGGCCAATGCCATCGTCCGCCTGCACGAGGCCCTGCCGCTCAGTGCCACGGCGCCGGACTACCCCGCGTTGGAATTGGCCGTGCACATCTTCGGTGGGGGAGGGCTGGAAAGCCGGCTCTCCGAGCGTGTGCGCCAGAGGGAGGGGCTCACCTACGGCATCGGCGCCTCCCTGAGCGCCGGCTTCTGGGGCGACGCCGGCAACTTCTCCATCCAGGCCAGCTTCGCGCCAGACCAGCGCGAGCGCGTCATTGCCGTGGTGCTGGAAGAGGTCGCCCGCATGGCGACCGAGGGCGTCACAGCAGCCGAGCTGGCCCGCGCGAAGAAGGACATCCTGGAAGGCCGCAAGCAAGGCCGTGCCGACCCCGGCGCACTGGCCGGCGGGCTGACCAGCCTGGCCGAGCGCGGCGAGACCTGGGCTGCGGCACAGCAACGCGACGACGCGCTGGCTGCAGTGACCGTGGAGCAGGCCAACGCGGCCTGGCGCCAGCACATCAAGGCCGATGGCTTCGTCATCTCCACGGCCGGCGATTTCAAGTGAAGGAGCAAGCGATGAAGATTGATCCCTACCTGTTCTTCGAGGGCCGTTGTGAGGAGGCCATCGAGTTCTACAAGGCGGCGCTGGGCGCCCAGGTGGCCTTCATGATGCGCAACGCCGACAGCCCCTCGCCACCGCCGCCCGGCGTGCTGCCGCCGGGGTCGGAGCAGAAGATCATGCATGCCTCGGTGCACATCGGCGGCGCACTGGTGATGATGTCCGACGGCATGTGCAGCGGCCAGACAGGGTTCCAGGGCTTCTCGCTGTCCTTGGACTGCGCGGATGCCGAGGCCGCCCGGCAGGCCTTCACGGCACTGTCGGACGGTGGCCGTGTGACCGTCCCGCTGGGCCCCACCTTCTGGGCACCGTGGTTCGGCATGGTCACCGACCGCTTCGGCGTGGGCTGGATGGTGGGCGTGTCGGCTCCCCCGGCCGCGGCCGCCTGATGGTGCAGCTGCCCGCCCACCTCAAGGCCGATTGCTCGGCCTGCGTGGCGCTGTGCTGCGTGGTGCCGCCTTTCGATGCCGTCCAGGGCTTCGGCTTCGACAAGCTGGCCGAAACCCCTTGCCAGCACCTGTGCGCCGACCACCGCTGTGCCATTCACGCCCGCCTGCTGCCCCAGGGCTTCACCGGCTGCGCGGCCTTCGACTGCCTGGGTGCCGGCCAACGGCTCACGGCCCAGGCCACCGATCGCTTTGGCAGCGCCGACTGGCGCTCGCGACCCGAGGTGGCGCGCTGGCTGTTCGCCGCCTATCCCCAGGTGCGCGAGGCCCAGGAGTGGCTGGCCCGGCTGAGCCTCGCGGCGACGGTCACCGGCCAGGCCGGTCTTCAGGCGCTGGCCGCCGAGCTGGAGGGCGAATCCCTGCGCTGGCCGGACTGGCCGGCAGACACCCGGGCGGCGTGGGCCGCACGCGTCAAGGCCGCCCTCGCGCCGCTGGCCGAAAATCGCAGCCCAAGACCCCAATGACGGCATCCATGGAATCAGCGAAATCTCCCCTGGCCATCGCCCTGGCCGACGAGCGGCTCGGCAAGGGGTGGCACCGGTCGCGCACCCGCATCCGCGTGCTGGCCGTGTTGTGCAGCCTGCTGGCGGCGGGCGTGGTGTACGGGTTGTTCGAGCAGTTCCGTGTCATCCCGGGCGAGGCCCGGCCGGAGAAACAGCTGATCGCCAGTGTGGACCTGCGCATCGGCAACCCGGCCGGGGCGGCCGAACGCGGCGAGGCCCGTGCCCGCGCGGACATCGAAGCCGGTCTGCTGCAGCTGCAGACCTTGGCGCCCGTGCCAGGCGCTGGCAAAGCGCCGCTGCCCAAGGCCCAGCATGGTGTGGCCTGGGTGCACAAGGCCGGCGAGGCCACGCTGCTGCTCCGCGCCTTCGTGGACGCCTACAACCGGGTGATGCAGGCCGAGATCGAACGGCGCCACGGGCGCGAGGCGCTGGACGAGGTCCTGCGCACCGAGCCCGCCGGCGCACCGGCGGGGGAGAAAGCGCGGTGAAGCTCATCGGCATGCTCGACTCCCCTTTCGTGCGCCGGGTGGCCCTCTCGATGCGCTTGCTGGGCCTGCCTTTCGAGCACGAGGCCCTCTCCGTGTTCCGGGGTTTCGATGCCTTCCGGCAGGTCAACCCGGTCGTCAAGGCGCCCACGCTGGTCACCGACGACGGTACGGTGCTGATGGACTCGACGCTGCAACTGGTCTACGCCGAGGCCCTTGCCGGCCGCAGCCTGATGCCCAGCGGCGGTGCCGAGCTCGCCCGCGAGTTGCGCCTCATAGGCCTCGCGCTGGCGGCCTGCGAGAAGACGGCCCAGATCGTCTACGAGTGTGGCCTGCGCCCCCAGGAGAAGCGCCACCAGCCCTGGCTGGACCGCGTGAGCGGCCAGTTGCACGCTGCCTGTGTGGAGCTGGACGCCGAACTTGCTGCTTCGCCCCTGGCCGCAAGTGAAGCGGGCATCCGGCAGTCCGGCATCACGGTGAGCGTGGCCTGGACATTCATGCAGTTCATGCTGCCCGAGGAGGTGGGGGCCGGCAGCTTCCCGCACCTTGCTGCTCATGCAGCCGCCACGCAGGCGCTCGCCGTGTTCAAGGCCGTGCCTTGCGACGACACCGTCACGCTGGCTTGACGCCCCATGCCCACCCGATCCGTGCCGCAGACTGTTTTCGTGTTCCAGGGTGGGGGTGCCCTGGGCGCTTACCAGGCCGGGGTGACGCAAGCCCTGGAGGAGGCTGGCATCGCGCCGGACTGGCTGGTGGGCACGTCCATCGGGGCCATCAATGCGGCCCTGATCGCCGGCAATGCGCCGGTTGACCGGCTGGCAGCGCTGCGCAGTTTCTGGGACCGCGTGACACAGCCCGGCTTGGCACCCCACCTGCCGGCCAGCCCGTTCACGGCGCTCTGGCAACAAAGCCTGCAGACCTGGCAGACGCTGGCCACCGGCATTCCCGGCTTCTTCAGGCCGCGCGGTCCCCAGGCCTGGGACATGAACCGCCGGGCGCCGCTGCCAGAGCTGGGTTTCTACGACACCGCGCCCCTGGCCGACACGCTGCGCGAGCTGGTGGACTTCGACCGTATCGCTGCTGCCGAGACGCGCCTCACGCTGTGCGCGGTGAACGTGCGCAGCGGCGAGTTGGCCCGCTTTGACAACCGCGACCGCCACATCCGCATCGGCCCCGAGCACGTGATGGCCAGTGGCGCCCTGCCTCCGGGCTTTGCGCCAGTGCAGATCGGGCCTGACGCGTTCTGGGACGGCGGCATCTACAGCAACACCCCGCTGGACGTGGTGCTGGACGACAGCGAGCGCCGTGACACTCTGTGCTTCATGGTGGACCTGTGGGACGCCAGCGAGGCCGCGCCCGGCACCATGGCCCAGGCGCTCACGCGCTACAAGGACATCCAGTACGCCAGTCGCATCCTGGAGCACCTGGGTGACCACGAACGCCTGCAGAACCTGCGCCGGGCCCTGCGCCTTGTGGGGCGGCAGCTCGATGCCAAGACCGCCGCCAACCCAGCCGTCAAGGAGTTGCTGGCGCTGGGGTGTGACTCGCGCATCGACATCGTCCACCTCGTCATGCAGGCGCTGCCCGGGGAGGACTCCTGGCGCGACATCGACTTCAGCGATGCCCGGTTGCGCGCGCGCTGGCATGCGGGCCTGCGCGACGGGCAACGCGTGCTGGAGCGTGCCGAGTGGCAGCTGCCGCCGAACGACAACATCGGCCTGCGCGTGCACACGCTGTCGCCCACCTGAGGCGCACGCCATGGACCCCATCTCAGCCATCCTGGACTTCAACGCCGGCCGCGACCCCGAGCGCCTGGCGCTCAAGCTCGCCAAGATGCGCCAGAACCCCTTCGTGTTCCTGCGCGGCACCGCCCACCTCTTTCACGAGCGCGTGAAGCGCCAGGGGGTGCTCAAGACTTCGCCCGCCGCCTGGTGCTGTGGCGACCTGCACCTGGAAAACTTCGGCAGCTACAAGGGCGACAACCGCCTGGCGTACTTCGACCTCAACGACTTCGACGAGGCCGCCCTGGCCCCCGCGGCCTGGGACCCGCTGCGCCTGCTGACGAGCCTGTGGCTGGCCGCAGGCGAGCTGCGGTTGGACGATGCGCAGGCTGCCGGGGCCGCCCGGACACTGCTGGACAGCTACGCCGACACGCTGGCGGCCGGCAAGGCCTACTGGCTGGAGCGCGAAACCGCGACCGGCCCGGTGCGTGCGCTGCTGGAGCAACTGGGCCAGCGCAAGCGCGCAGAGTTCCTGGCCCACCGCTGCGAAGCAGCCACCGCCGGCGGCCGGCGGCGGCGCCTGCGCATTGACGGCCAGCGTGCGCTCGCCGCCAGCCCGGCGCAGAAAGAGCGGGTGGTGGAGTTCATGGCGGGGTTCGCGCCCACGCAGCCCAACCCGCGTTTCTTCGAGGTGCTGGACGTGGCGCGGCGCGTGGCCGGCACAGGCAGCCTGGGCCTGGCGCGGTTTGTCGTGCTGGTGCGTGGCAAGGGTGGGCCCGAGGGGCAGTACCTGCTGGATCTCAAGCAGGCCGTGCCCTCCACGCTGGCGTCGGCGGGTGGCTGCAAGCAGCCGCGCCTGGGCGACGAGGCACACCGGGTGGTGGCCGTGCAGCAGCGCATGCAGGCGGTGTCCATGGCTTTCCTGCACGCCGTGCGCTTTGACGGCCAGCCCTTCGTGCTGCGCGGCCTGCAGGCCGCCGAAGAGCGCCTGGACCTGGCCCGCCTGGCTGCGCGGCGGCATGACGTGGTGCAGAGCCTTGTCACCATGGGGCAGCTGGTGGCCTGGGCCCAGCTGCGCTCGGCAGGCCGGCAGGGGTCTGCGGTGACCGACGAGCTGATGGACTTCGGTCGGCGGGGCCGCGGCGAGGGCAAGTGGCGTGACCGTCTGCTGGACGTGGCCCGCGCCACCGCCGGGCAGACACGCCAGGACTGGCAGGCCTACAACCGTGCCTGGGAGCAAGGCGCGTTCGACCGGGGCCGCCTGCATGGTTGAAGCGATGCGCGCGCGCTGGGGCGCCGATTTCACGGCTGGCCTGTGCGTGGCCGGGCTCTTGCTGCCCGAAGGGGTGGCGTATGCCGGGCTGGCAGGGCTGCCCGTGGCCCATGCGTTTGCAGCTGCCCTGGTGGGATTGGCGGTCTACGCGGTGCTGGGGCGCAGCCGCGACGCCATCGTGGCCCCCACGTCGTCCAGTGCCAGCCTGGCGGCAGCGGCGGCGGCCGGGCTGGCGGGCGTCGCTGCCGGCGAGGCGCTGCTGGCGCTCACCCTGGCAGCCGGCGTGGTGCTGGTGGTGCTGGCTGTGGCGCGGCAGGGGCAGTTGTCCGCGTTTGTGTCCCGGCCGGTGCTGCGTGGGTTCGCCTTTGCGCTGGCCATCACCATCGTCGTCAAGCAGCTGCCCGATGTGCTGCGCCTGCAACCCCCGCGCGGCCTGGACACGCTGCACCTGCTGGGCTGGGTGCTGGCGCATGGGGCGGATTGGCATGGGCCCAGCCTGCTCGTCGCTGGGGCGAGCGGGGCCCTGATTGCGCTGCTGCGGCGCCGGCCCACCTGGCCGGCATCGCTGCTGGCCCTGCTGGCTGCCATGGCCGCCACGTGGGGCCTGGGCCTGCAGTCCCAGGGGGTGGAGGTGGTGGGCGCGGTGGCGGCGCCTGCGTTCGCGCTGCACCTGCCCGCGTTGGCCAGCGACGCCTGGCTGCGCGTGGCCGAGCTGGCGGTGGGTTTGGTGGTGCTGCTGTTCGCCGAGTCCTGGGGCAGCATGCGGTCCCTGGCGTTGCAGCGGGGGGACACGCTGAACGCCAACCGCGAGTTGCTGGCGCTCGGGGCTGCCAATCTGGCGGCCGGGCTGCTGCAAGGCATGCCGGTGGGCGCGGGTTTTTCGGCCAGCGCAGCCAACCATGGCGCTGGGGCGCAGAGCCGCCGTGCGGGCGTGGTGGCACTGGCGGTGCTGGCCGTGGCCGTGGCGGTGGCGCTGCCGGCCCTGCAGTGGCTGCCACGCCCGGTGCTGGCCGTGGCGGTGATTGCGGCGCTGTGGCATGCGCTGTCCCCCCGGCCGCTGCTGGCCACGTGGCGCCTGGGCCGAGATCGCCTGCTCATCGTGGGGGCCGTGGTGGCGGTGCGCGACGACGGGCAGATCGCGGGCTCGGTTTCGGGTGGCTGCATCGAAGACGACCTCATCGCCCGCATGCGCGAAAAAGCCCTGGCCGCCGATGCCCCGCAGGTG